>NZ_CP110009.1:4055338-4380744 GCF_025947305.1 Flavobacterium sp. N3904 | reverse complement strand
TACAACCCAACAAGGAATTGAAATTGTCGAACAAATTTTGAATAAAAAAATTGAGTTGCAAATTGTAGAGGCTAGGACTGGAGATCAATTGAGAACCAAAGCGGTAATTGATAAGGCTAGAAGATTACTCGGTTATAACCCGAAAACCAGTTTGTATGATGGTTTGAAAGCACAAGTGCAATGGTATCAGGATAATTTTTTATAGCATTACCCTATTTTATAAATAGAAACTGCAAAAGTTGGTTACACAGCTTTTGCAGTTTTTTTTTAAGAAGTTTAATAATAAATAAAATCAGTAATCAAATAAAATCAAATGATTAATTTTAATGTTCTATTTTTTTGTCTTTTGCATAAATATTGGCTTTAAAAATAGGAGGGGTAACAAAAATCAAACTTTGTTTATCTAACTATAAATCATTAAAATTGAATTGACATGAAAAATCTTAGAACAACAATTTTTGTAGCAACATTAGGATGGTGTGGATTAACAAATGTAAATGCACAAGACAGTGAAATAGTAAAAGAAAAAACGACCAAATCCAGTTCTGTTTCAGAAAGTACTTTAGTCGAACCTACTCAAAAAAGCGGTATAAATGGTATAAACAACAACGGAATGCCAAATAGAATTTCGATGAATGTTACTGTCGCAAAGCAAACGCAAGGTACTACTTTTGGAGAAAAAGTAAATTCTGGAAAAATAAATGTAACATTAGTTGAAGGGGGATGTATTGTTTTATTTCCTTTTAATGAGGGTTACAGAGTCAATATAGCGGAGAAAAGTATTAAGGAATTGAGTACAAATGAGTGTGTCGCTTTTGGCGAAAAAGTAAATCAAGGATTGCACGCAGCCGGAGGTGCTTTGGGACAAGGCGCATCTTTATTAGGTGGCGCTTTGCCAGGCGGTGCAATTATTTCGGCAGCGGTTTCCAGTGTGGGCAACTTAGCTGGTGGTGCTGGAGGAGGCGCAGCTGCTACTTCGTATGCTGCTACTGGTAGAATAGCAAAATCTGATTCAGAAAAAAAAGTGCTTACCATTCCTAATGACGAAAGCAATGCTGTAGTAGATTTGGCAAATGGTGAATATGAATTAACTTTTGTTATTGTCGAAAAAGCAACATCGGGTTTGAAAGATACCCTAAAAACACAAGTTCGTATGGGGTTTACTGTCGAAAATGGAGTTGTAAAAACAAAACATGATACAGCTAAAAATTCAGTTAGCAACATTCGATAAAAAATTAAAACTATGTTTTAAAATATTTTTTCAATAAAATTTGAGCGGCTGCAAAAGGTGATATTTCATTATTTTGCACCGCTTTTTTGGTCGAATCCAATAATAGATTTATGTCTGGCTGATTGTAAAAATGACTTTTTAACTGATCATTAATGGTTTCTATCATCCAAAATTGATTTTGTTCTTTGCGTTTTTCCAAGAAATAATGATTAGAATTTACTAACTCAAGATAATTTAAAATAGTTTGCCAAACAGTATCAATCCCTTCATGAGTGATTGCGCTACAGGTTGAGGTTGTGGGAATCCAACCTGATTTTTTGGCAGAAAATAAATGAAGCGCCCTGTTGAATTCTACTTTTGCTAACTGCGCTTTTTTAATGTTGTCACCATCAGCTTTATTGATTACGATAGCATCGGCCATTTCCATAATACCGCGTTTAATCCCTTGAAGTTCATCTCCTGCGCCTGAAATTTTTAGCAATAAAAAGAAATCTACCATACTGTGAACCGCAGTTTCGCTTTGTCCAACACCCACAGTTTCGATTAGAATAACATCAAAGCCAGAAGCTTCGCAAAGTGTTATGGTTTCTCGAGTTTTGCGAGCCACACCACCCAATGTTTCTCCTGATGCCGAGGGTCTTATGAATGCATTTTTGTCTTTAACCAATTCTTCCATTCGGGTTTTGTCACCAAGGATGCTCCCGTGTGAGATTGTACTGCTTGGGTCAACAGCAAGTACAGCTACTTTTTTGCCTAAACTTGTTAAGTGTTTTCCAAAAGCTTCTATAAAAGTGCTTTTTCCAACACCTGGAACACCAGTAATTCCTATTCGGATTGATTTATTAGCATAAGGTAGACAGCCATTGATAACTTCATTTGCTTTTGCCAAATGATTGCTATTTGTGCTTTCGATTAAAGTGATGGAACGGCTTAAATATGGTATGTTTCCGGCCAAAATACCGTCAATTAATTCTTGTGCAGAGGGTTGTTTTTTTCTGGATTCTTTGATGTGTTGCATAGCGCTTGAACTGATTGTTTCGGGTTGCGAAACACCAGCTTTTTCATTTAAAGCGCTTGGATTAGTTTTTTTGACAGACAAAATAATTATTTTTGAAAGTAAAAGTAGTCAAAACAAAAACAGTTTCAAAAGACGAACCTTTGAAACTGTTTTATTGTTGAACCAATTGTTCTTCTTAATATGCTGCAGTAAATCGAATTTGGTGGTGTTTTGGATTTTCTGCTTCGTCAGTGATGACTATTGCTAAATCTTCGCCAGACAACATACTTCGTTGATTTTCGTCAAAAACGGGATTTTCTAAGCCTAATCTGTAGTTACCTGTCCTTCCTGTTGTAATTCCTTGATGCATTTCAAATGCTGGACTGAAAAAAGCCCAATCCAGTTCTATTTCTTCTTTAAGGATGTTCAAATAATCTCTGGCAGCTGTTGCTCCAGCATGATACTCTTTTGGAAAATCGGGAGTGTCAACAGCTTGTAAATTGGGAGCAACAAACAAACTTCCCGCGCCACCAATAGTGATGAATCGTTTTACTCCAGATTTTTTGACTGCTTGCTGGATTGATTTTGAACCTTTGATGAAATCTTCATAGATGTTTGGATTTGTCCAACCCGGATTGTAGGCGCTTATTACAATGTCATTCCCTTTTAAAATTTCGGCTAATACATCTGTGTCAAAGATATCCGCTGCAATCCAATTTGCATTTGATCCTGTTTTTGGATTTCTTACAATGGCTGTAATTTCGTGATTTCTGTTTGCTAATTCGTTTAAAATGTTTGAACCTACAAATCCAGTGGCTCCGATAAGTGCGATTTTCATAATAATTATATTTAAAAGTAATAAAAAAAGTTACAGTTTAGTTTAAAAAAATAGATTAGAACTTATTTGAAAAATCTTCCAATGTAATGTCGCTCAACTGCAAGCTGATGGTTTGATTAATGTCTTTGTATAAATTATCTAAGTTTTTATTGATTTGTTTGCCAACTGGGCAATCTGGGTTTGGCTCATTCTTCGAATAACCTAATGTTACGGTATCAAAAGTCATTTTGAAAATAGCATCCAAAGTTATTTTTGATGATGATTTCAATAGTCGTGTCCCGCCATTTTTACCTTCTTTACTTTCTACAATATTATTTTTCTTAAGATTTGCTATTTCCTTTCGCACCAAAACAGGATGTAAATTCATACTTCCCGCTATAAAATCTGATGATAAATATTCATCTGGAAATTTAGAAAGCAATGTTAGAATATGGATTGTGATAGCAAACTTACCTGAAATCATACTGTAATAAAATATATTGCAAATATAAAACTTAATTTCGAATTGAAACCATTCTTTGATTAAATATTCATTATTATTTATTGTGATTAATTAAATTGATTGGTTTTGCGTGCCGTTTTTTAGTGGTATTTTTGTATTTATATTTTTACATGATGAACAACATTATTCTCATTTTTGTTTTCTTATTTCTAGGTCTTATTTTACAAACTATAAAGCAGGTACCAAAAAATGTGCATAAAATTCTTAACTGGATTGTTATTTATATTTGCCTTCCTGCTTTGGCTTTATATCATATTCCGAAAATTAAATGGGACAATCAATTGCTATTTCCCATTGGAGTGGGATGGATTGGGTTTGTTATTTCTTATTTCTTTTTTAGTTTTTTAGGAAAAAAATTGGGTTGGTCCAGAAAATTAACGGGTTGTTTGATTATTTGTGCCGGTCTTGGTAATACTTCTTTTTTGGGTTTTCCGATAATTGAGGCTTTGTATGGAGAAGAGGGATTGAAAACCGCTATTTTAGTGGATCAGCCTGGATCTTTCGTGGTACTTTCCACTTTGGGTGTTTTGGTTGCTACTATCTATTCTAAAGGGAATTTAAATAGTTTTCAGATTGCCAAAAAGATTGCTTTTTTTCCTCCATTTGTTACATTTTGTATCGCTTGTTTAATGAATGTTTTTCAGTTCGATTTTCTGGATTGGGGACAGCTATTATTTAAATCGGTAGGAAGTATGGTCACGCCTTTGGCATTACTTTCGGTGGGATTGCAATTGCGTTTTGAAAAAAGGAGTCTGCATTGGGATTTTTTGGGCTTAGGTTTGTTTTTTAAACTAATTTTAACTCCTGCGATTATCTATTTTTTGTATGTGACAATACTGCACCAACATTCTAAAGATATCGAAGTGGCTATATTGGAATCGGCTATGGCGCCAATGATTACGGGCTGTATATTGGCTTCTACTTATGGTTTGAAACCAAGGTTGTGTAGTATGATGATTGGTTTTGGAATTCCAATTTCATTTATAACCTTGTTTTTTTGGTTTTTTGTTGTGAAATATGTTTGATGGTTTACATCATACCAAATTATTGATTTTGGCATATTGCAATAACATAATGGTTTTGGCATCTTTTATTTGGCCAGATTCTATCATGATATATGCTTGGTCAAAAGGGATTTCTAGAACTTCAATTTCTTCGTGCTCAGTTTCTAAACCGCCTCCAGCGCTGATTTTCATACTGGAATCGTATTCTCCTATAAAGTAATAAAGTATTTCGGTTACTGCTCCAGGAGACATGTAGGCTTCAAAAACTTTTTTAACCGAAGGTAAGCGATATCCTGTTTCTTCTTCGGTTTCGCGAATGATGCAGGCTTCTGGATTATCTTCATCCAATAATCCAGCACATACTTCGATTAATAATCCACTTTTGTTTCCGTTTAAATAGCTCGGCAATCGAAACTGTCGGGTTAAAATAACGGTTCCTTTCGATTTGTTATACAATAAAATAGCAGCTCCATTGCCTCGGTCGTATACTTCACGAACTTGTGTGTCCCAAGAATTGTCTTTTTTCTGATAGTCTACTGTAACTCTATTCAGAATATACCAGTTGTCTGAGAGTAGTTCTGTTTTCTGAATCTTATATTTTGGGTTGTTCATGGATTTTGATTTTAAGTGCTAAAAAAAACGTCCCGATTTATTGGGACGTTAATTTTATTATTTAAGAATTGTTTGTTTTCTGTCTGGTCCAACAGAAACAATTTTTATAGGAACTTCTACTTCCTTTTCGATAAACTCGATATATTCTTTTAATTCAATTGGTAATTGATCATAAGTAGTCATTCCAGTTAAATCTTGATGCCATCCTTTGAATTCTTTGAAAACTGGAGTTACATTTTCTGGTTCGATATTGTAAGGGAAATGCGAAATAGTTTTTCCTTTGTAGTTGTAGTCTGTACAAACTTTCAAAGTTTCAAAACCAGAAAGAACGTCGCCTTTCATCATCATTAATTGTGTTACTCCGTTGATTTGAACAGCGTATTTTAAGGCTACTAAATCCAACCATCCGCAACGTCTTTGTCTTCCGGTTACTGAACCAAATTCGTTTCCAACGCTGGCCATTGTAGCACCATCTTCGTCAAAAAGTTCAGTTGGGAAAGGACCGCTACCTACGCGAGTTACGTAAGCTTTGAAAATTCCATACACTTCTTTGATTCTGTTTGGAGCAATTCCTAAACCAGTACAAGCACCAGCTGCAGTAGTATTCGATGAAGTTACAAATGGATACGTTCCAAAGTCAACGTCTAATAATGAACCTTGAGCACCTTCGCATAGGATTGATTTCCCCGCTCTTTGTGCTTGGTTTAAATATTCTTCACTGTCGATAAAATCTAATGTTTTTAATACTTCGATAGATTCGAAGAATTCTTTTTCCATTTCAGCCAAATTGTATTGAATGTTAACATCGTAGAATTTTATCATTTCTTCGTGTTTGTCAGCCAATGCTCTGTAGCGTTCTTTGAAATCTTCCAATTCGATATCACCAACACGAATTCCGTTTCTTCCGGTTTTGTCCATGTAAGTTGGTCCAATTCCTTTTAGAGTAGAGCCAATTTTTGCTTTTCCTTTTGATGCTTCAGAAGCGGCATCCAGTAAGCGGTGCGTTGGTAAGATTAAATGTGCTTTTCTAGAGATAATTAATTTGCTTTTGATGTCTAAATTAAATTTCTCTAAGCCTTCCAATTCTTTTTGAAAAACAACTGGGTCAATTACCACTCCGTTTCCAATGATGTTTATGGCAGTTTTGTGAAAAATTCCAGAAGGAATAGTTCTAAGAACGTGTTTTATTCCGTCAAATTCTAAAGTGTGTCCTGCATTTGGACCTCCTTGAAAACGAGCAATTATATCATAATTTGATGTAAGAACGTCAACAATTTTACCTTTTCCTTCATCTCCCCATTGTAATCCTAATAATAAATCTACAGTCATTCTATGTTTTATTTGTAGTTAATTTTCTATTGTATTTTCTGCGTTTGTTTTTTTCTTGTTCCCGTATAAGTATAGGGAATGGTTGGTGATTTCGATATCAAAAATTTCTTCGATTGTTTTTTTGATACTTTGAATACGTGGGTCACAAAATTCAATTACTTCACCGGTATCGGTCATGATGATATGATCGTGTTGTTTGTCGAAATAGGACTTCTCGTAATGTGCTTGATTTTGTCCGAACTGATGTTTGCGAACCAAAGCGCAGTCCAGTAATAATTCGATGGTATTGTAAAGGGTGGCTCTACTGACACGGTAGTTTTTGTTTTTCATTTTGAGGTATAGGTTTTCTATATCAAAATGTTCTTCACTTTCGTATATTTCTTGAAGGATAGCATAACGTTCTGGGGTTTTGCGATGTCCTTTGTTTTCGAGATACATTGTAAAAACATTTTTTACAATCTCTTGATTTTTGTTATTATCGGTGGAAATGAGTGTCATATCTTGCAAAGATAAATTTTTATTTTAAAAGTATAAAAATTTAGAGTTTTAATTGTGAATACAACCTTTTATTTTTTAGGGATTGATGATGGATAGTAGAAGATGCTTTTGTAAAAAATGATGTTCTTGTTTAATGCGTGAGGGATAGACGGAAGCTACCGAAGTAGCCCAAATAGCCCGACCCCGTTAAGCAAAGTGGCTTTGTGAGCGGTGCAATAGATAAGCCCCTTTGCACAACGGGGTCACGCCCAAATGATCTTGAAACTATTTGTGTCTAATTGTGATTTTAACAATATTGTATTGTAAAGTTTTATTTGTTTTTTGCTAGTTTTTATAAACACGGGTCACTTTGTCGATTCCATCAATTTTTTTGATGTTGTCCATCAATTTTTTTAGAATGGTGATGTTTGGTACAATTACGGACACTTGCCCTTTGAAAATACCGGCATCACCGTTGAGCGAAATGCTTTGGATATTGACATTCATGTTGTTTGAAATCACTTTTGTCAATTCGTTTGTAAGTCCCAAAGTATCCATTCCCATGATGTTGATGATGGCTTTAAAATCTTGTTGTGTCGAATCAATCCATTTGGCTTGCATAATGCGATAGGCATAATTGGATTGTAATGCAATGGCATTTGGACAGTCTTTTTTATGGATTTTTATACCGTCATTGATGGTTACAAAGCCAAAAACTTCGTCTCCGGGGATTGGGTTGCAACAACTAGACAATTTGTAATCGAGTTTGTCATGTGTTTTGCCAAAAACGAGCATATCATAATTGCTGCTAATCACTTGTTTGTGAATGTCTTCGTCGGCAGTACTGTGTGAACGCTTGATTTTGTTCTTGAAAAAGTTAATTAAAGTGTTGCTTTTTTGGGCAGCATAATCTTTTAATTGTTGGTTGTCAATAGAACCAACACCCACTCTGTAAAACAAATCCAGACTTGTTTTTAGTTTAAAAAAGTTGACCAACTCATTGATGCTTTGCTCATTTAAGTTTACTTTTAGGTGTTTTAGTTTACGGGTAAGGAGTTCTTTTCCGTCTTCGGCTATTTTCTTAGTGTTCTCGTTGAGGACGTTTCTAATTTTGTTTTTGGCTCTTGAAGTGGTCACGTAATCCAGCCAGTTAATGGTCGGTTTTTGATTGGGAGAGGTGATAATCTCAACTTGATCGCCACTTTTTAATTCGTAATTTAAAGGAACCAATTTTCCGTTAACTCTGGTTCCTCTTGTTTTTATTCCTATTTCGGAGTGAATGCTAAAAGCAAAATCCAATGATGTGGCGCCTTTGGGGAGGGATTTGATTTCTCCTTTTGGAGTAAAAATGTAAATCTCTTTGGAATATAAGTTCATTTTGAAATCTTCGACAAAATCGACTGCACTAGTTTCGGAGTTTTCAAGGGCTTCTTTCAAAAGATTTAACCAAACGTCGAGGCCGTTTTCTTCAGTGGCTCCATTTTTGTATTTGTAATGTGCTGCATATCCTTTTTCGGCAATTTCATCCATACGTTCGCTACGGACTTGTACTTCTACCCAACGACCTTTTGGTCCCATTACGGTGATGTGGAGAGCCTCATAACCAGTCGATTTTGGTGATGAAATCCAGTCTCGCAAGCGACTTGGGCTGGGTCTGTAATGATCGGTTACGATGGAGTAAATTTTCCAAGCCAGAAATTTTTCATCGTGTGGATTGGATTTATAGACGATACGCAAGGCAAATTTGTCGTAGACTTCGTCAAAAGTGACATTTTGCGCCAGCATTTTTCTGTTGATAGAATAAATGGATTTTGGTCGGCCTTTGATAATGTAATCTATATTTTCTTCGTCCAAAGCAGTTTTGAGAATATCAGAAATGTCTTTTATATACAAATCTTGTTCTTCTTTGGTTTCTCTTATTCTGCTGACTATGTTGTTGTATCTTTCCGGTTCTGTGTATTTTAAACCTAAATCTTCTAGCTTATTTTTTATTTTATAAAGCCCCAATCGATGTGCCAATGGAGCATAAATGTATAATGTTTCAGACGCTAACTTAACTTGTTTGTGGTCTTCCATTGAGTCCATAGTCAGCATATTATGCAATCTGTCGGCTATTTTTATAAGGATTACTCGAACATCATCATTGAGGGTCAAAAGCATTCTGCGGAAATTCTCTGCCTGCATTGATACATTAAGGTCTTTTTGTACCAATGATATTTTAGTTAATCCTTCGACCAACTGAGCGATTTTGGGGCCAAACATTTTTTCAATGTCTTTGACGGTGATTGGAGTATCCTCAACAACATCATGCATTAAGGCTGCAGCAATAGATGTTGCTCCCAAACCAATATCGGAAGCTACAATTTTTGCAACAGCAATAGGGTGAAAGATATAAGCTTCTCCCGACTTACGGCGTTGGTCTTTATGGGCATCAACAGCCACATCAAAAGCCTTGCGTATCACTTTTTTATCTTCTGTAGTTAAAGTTTGATAACTGATACGTAATAACTCTTTGTATTCTTGAGCAATTGCTTTGTTTTCTTTTTCTATATCGATTTCTATCATAACGGCATGGTTCAATTCTTAAAAATAAGAAATTTTTAGCGAATATGCAAGAGAGGGAAGGGGATTTTAGGATTCTTAATTCTGTAAATTGCTATTTAAAGGACTCTCTTAAAATCCAAATCCTGAAAATCATAACTGAAATCCGTTATTTCAGAGATAGGTTTCATTTTGATTGTAGTTGCTTTTCCGGTTGCATCAAATTCAAAAAATAAATGCGCATCGGCTTGAAAATAAGGATTGTTCCATTTTACCACTAAATTTTTGTCTTTGTAAAGGAATAATTCTCCCGAAAGTTGTTGGGAACGTCTGGAAGCAAAAAATAATTTTCCTTTCTTTTCGCTAATCACAATTTCTCCCAACCAATTGTCTTTGTATATACCAATGTAGTTATTAAAGTCGATTTTGATGTTGTCTTTTTTATTTTTGGCTACAGCTGCCCAAACTTCGTCAGTAACTTTATCTGTTGATTCTTTATGCGCTTTAATTCGATTGCTGTAAATAGTGACATAATCTTCAGATTTAATTCCTAAATAGCCGTCTTTAATAGTATTTGTAATCGAGTTAAAAGCAGATCCAGATTGTTGATTGGTCAAAACCACAATCCCTAAATTCAGTTCTGGAATTAGGGTTACTTGGGTCACAATTCCTTCCAATCCTCCAGTGTGCGTGACTTGTTTGTATCCTTTTACATCGCTCAAAAACCAACCCAATCCATATGAACTGAAATGAGTATTGTAAGGAGGTTTTGTAGTTACAGGTATTATAGTTTGTGGAGTCCACATTTCAGTATGTTCTTTTTCGGAGAATAATTGTTTGTTTTCAGAACTGTATTTTCCATTGTTTAATTGCATAATCATCCATTTACTCATGTCATTAACACTGGAGTATATTCCTCCGGCGGGATCAAGTATTTGGTTTTTGTATCTGGAGATTACTTTCAACTTTCCATCAATTGGAACATGGGGAGCTATTACATTGGAGGTGTCTTTTAATCGTACAAACGAAGCGGCACTGTTTTTCATATCTAATGGTTTCATGATTCGTCCTTCGATAAATTCGCACCAACTTACACCACTTACTTTATTGATTACTTCACCGGCAACTATATATAATAAATTGTCGTAATCATATTGTGTTCTAAAAGCCGAAACCGGTTTTAAATACTGAATATTTTGGATGATATCTTGCGGTGTAAAATTACTTCCGCCCGGCCAAATCATCAAATCTCCTGCACCAAGACCCAATCCGCTTCTGTGTGTCAGTAAATCACGAATGGTAAATTCATTAGTCACATACTCATTGTACATCTTAAAATTGGGCAAGTAAGTAATAACTTTGTCGTCCCATTTTAGTTTTCCTTCATCTACCAAAATTGCCAAAGCAGCGCTTGTAAAAGCTTTGCTATTGGATGCAATTCCAAAAAGTGTATTGGCATCAACTTTTTCATTGGTCTGTATCGATTTTACTCCATATCCTTTGGCAAGAACCACTTTGCCGTCTTTCACAATCGCTACAGCAATTCCAGGAACATTAAAAGCGGTTAAAGCTCGATTGACCACATTGTCCACTTCCTGTTCTGAAATTTGGGCAAAAGAAGGAATGCTAAACGCTAAAAGTAGTAAAAGGGAAATGCTGTATTTTTTCATGTTTTTCAAAGTAAATTATTTCAATCTATATTCTAATTTCTGAAATCTAAAATCTGCAATCTAATTTCTAAAATTTAAAAACCTCTCTGTCTTTTGGCTTCGAATATCAAAATTGCTGCAGCAACCGATACGTTCATACTGTCTATTTCGCCTTGCATCGGGATAATAATATTTTGTGTGGCTGCTTCGCGCCATTCCTGAGTGAGTCCCGTGGCTTCTGTGCCCACAACCAAAGCAGTTGGAGTGGTATAATCTTGCGTATGGTACGAAGTTGAATTTTGTAGCGTAGCGCAATAAAAATTGATGTTTCGTTCTTTCAAAAACACAATAATTTCATTAGTTGTTCCTGTCGCAATTTGATTGGTAAACAAACAGCCAACGCTTGAGCGAACCACATTTGGGTTGTATAAATCACTTTTTGGGTTCGCAATAATCACCGCATCCAAATTGGCCGCATCGGCGGTGCGCAACAAAGCGCCTATGTTTCCAGGTTTTTCGGGTGCTTCGGCAATAAGAATCAACGGGTTTTCGGATAATTGCAAATCTGATAATTGCATCGATTTGGCCTTGGCAACAGCCAAAATTCCTTCGGTTGTATCTCGATACGCCAGTTTTTGATAGACTTCTTTGTTGATTTCTATTAATTCACCATTATTCGACAGTTTTCTAGCCTCGGTTTCTGAACAAACTTCGGGTAAAAACAAAATCGTTTCTATTTCGTATCCACCTTTTAAAGCTAGTGAAATTTCGCGTTTCCCTTCGATCAAGAACGTTCCTGATTGTTTGCGGGCTTTTGCTTTTTCTTGCAATAACACCAAGGATTTTACAAAGGGATTTTGGATGGAAGTGATTTGTTTCATTTTTATAAGTCGAGAAATTTCAAAAGCTCAAAGTTACTATCTTTTTTTAAATCCCAATTTTTAAATCCCAAACTTCAAATCTAAAAGCTACAATCTGTAATTTAAAATTTTAAAGAATCCCTCTTGCCTTGATTTCTAAATATTTATTGATGGTATCCAAAGTTAGATTTTCGGGTTGGGTAAGTACAGAATAAATTCCATGTTTTTTGAGTTCATTGACGATCACTCTTTTTTCGAAAGAAAATTTCTCTGCGATAACCTTGTCGTAAATTTCCTGAATGTTTTCGGCTTTTTTGTTAATGAGTTCGTTGAGTTCAGTATTTTGGAAGAAAACAACAACTAATAAATGGTTTTTTGCAATACCTTTCAAATAGGGTAGTTGACGATGTAAACCGTCCATAGTCTCAAAATTGGTATACAGGATTATCAAACTTCTTTGATTGATGTTTTTCTTGATATCGGTATACAATCGGCTGAAATCGCTTTCGAAAAAATCAGTTTTTATATTGTATAAAGTTTCTAGAATTTTTTGCATTTGCGAGGCACGTTTCTCGGCAAAAACTCGATTTTCTACTTTTTTTGAAAAAGCCAGCATTCCGGCCTTGTCCTGTTTTTTTAAGATCACATTCGATAAAACAAGCGTTGCATTAATAGCATAATCCAGTAAACTCATTCCGTTAAAAGGCATTTTCATCACACGGCCTTTGTCGATAATCATATAAACCGATTGCGATTTTTCGTCCTGAAATTGATTGACCATCAAGGCATTTTTCTTTGCTGTAGCTTTCCAGTTCAGGGTTCTGATATCATCGCCCTGATTGTATTCCTTGATTTGTTCAAATTCCATGGTGTGTCCAATTCTTCGAATTTTCTTGATTCCGTATTGAAATAAGTTATTGGAAAAAGCCATCAAACTGTATTTTCGCAATTGAATATAAGACGGATAAGTGGGCACCATTCTGTCGGCATCAAATTTAAATCGTCTCGAAATTAACGACAATGGCGAGGAAACATACACATTCAAATTTCCGAAATGGTATTCTCCACGTTCGGTCGGGTGCAAAAAATAATTGATTTCGTTTTGCGAAGAGGCTTTGATTTTTTGTCTGATTTCAAAATTTCGAACTTGAAACTGGAATGGAATTTCGTCAATTAGTTGCACTGAAATCGGGAATGTATAATAGTTTTTGATGATGACTTTTATTTCATTATCATCGCCATTGGAAAGTTTTTCAGACATAATTCGAGTTCCTTCGATTCCGCTTTTGGTAAAAAATAAAATCAAGATATCCAAAACCAGAAAGGTCGCTACCATTAGTAAAACATACCAAGTTGCGTTGTATAATGGGGGAAATATAAAGGCAAAAACAAACAATCCCACAACGCCCAAAAGCGTATAGAAAAAGAAATTATTGATGTATAAACTTTTTAGTAGTTTCATAAGTTTTTTGAGTTTTAAACCCTAAAAATTATCTCGGAATCTCCACGCTTTCCAATATTTGTTTGATAATTTCGATGCTGGTGATTCCTTCCATTTCACGTTCTGGAGTTACGATAACACGATGCTGCAACACAGGAATAGCAGCTTCTTTAATATCTTCCGGAGTTACGAAATCGCGTCCTCGAATGGCTGCAAAACCTTTGGCTGCATTCAAAATTGCAATCGATGCACGAGGCGAAGCTCCAAGATACAAAAAGGCATTTTCACGAGTGTTTACAACTATTTTTGCGATGTATTCCAGCAAGTTTTGTTCAACTATAATTTGTTTGACTAATGTTTGATACTGCTTGATTTCTGCTGCAGAAAGTATCGTTTTTATATTGTCGAGTTTTCCATGATTTTGCAATAAATGCTCTCTTTGGATAATGGCAATTTCTTCCTCCATTTTTGGATAATCAATCGAGATTTTGAATAAAAAACGATCCAATTGAGCTTCTGGCAAACGATACGTTCCTTCTTGTTCGATGGGGTTTTGGGTGGCAATGACCAAAAATGGCGTGTCCAAAATAAAAGTTGTACCATCAATTGTGATTTGGCGTTCTTCCATTACTTCAAAAAGTGCGGCTTGCGTTTTTGCCGGAGCACGATTGATCTCGTCAATCAGGATTAGATTCGAAAAAATAGGTCCTTTTTTGAATTCGAATTCCGATTTTTTCAAGTCAAAAACCGAAGTTCCCAAAATGTCAGACGGCATTAAATCGGGAGTAAATTGGATTCGGCTAAAACCAATATTTAATGTTTTGGACAATAATTTTGCCGTAATGGTTTTGGCAACGCCCGGAACACCTTCGAGCAAAACGTGACCGTTTGACAAAATAGCAACAAGTAATTGATCGATCATTTTATTTTGACCAACGATGACAGTAGCCAATTCGTTTTTTATAGCATTTATGCTTGCCAAAAGTGGTTCTAAATTAATTCTGGGCTGAAAATCTACGTTTTCGTTTGGGTTTTCTGAGGTGGTTATTTCTTCCATGTTTTTTTGCTGTTTATTCTGAATTACACCGTATTTATATCTTAATAAAATTGGTGCCAATTTAGGGTTATGTTTAATTTGATTTTTTAACTTGTTACTTTTTCTATCGCATTATTCATCTGAATCAAATCTTCTTCGACACTAATGAATCTGCTTTTTCGATATAAATTTATCAAAGACACCAGATTTTCAATATCATTTAAATTTTTCCCAGATTTATGCTGCAACTTTTTTATGAAATCATCATCGAGTTTATGGGTGTCAATCAAGTATTCGTTTCTGACTTTTTCTAGAAAGTATATAATTTTTTTATCAATTATATTATTATGATCACCCTCCTGATAATAAAGATTTCCGATCGTTTTTGTAAAATCGACAGTGGTGTTGGCCAGCGGTTTGATGATCGGGACAATTCTCTGTTTTCGTTTGGCATTGAATAATATGAAAATTAACATTCCAATCAAGAAAATATACCAAGCCCATTTTAGTGCTGGCTGGCTTAATATATACCGCATTGGCGATGCCGAAATCATTTCGCCATTTTGATCTTTGGTGCACCAGAAAATAGTTGTTTTTGGAATGTACGACAAGACTTTTTCGGCATATTCGTGATGATTTCCTTTTAATAAATGAAAATTGGTAAAAGCAACGGGCTGTGTATGCAAATAGAAAGTGCCTCCGTAGTATTTCACTTTTATAAAATTTACCCGGGCACTATCACCGTTTTGATAGCCTAAAACAGTAGTGTCAAGCGTGTCAATTTTAGAGAAATAATTATTGTTTACCCCCTCGGTAATTTTATATTTTTGGTTTCCAAGTTTTTTGTTGGCCAACCAGTTATAAATACTGTCTGAATATTTAAACTCGCTGTCCATTTTTAGTTTCAGACTGTCTAATAAGGCATTCGGAATGGTTTCAGAACTGATAAAAGCAGTATTTCCATATCTGACAAAAGAACAAATTTCGGTAACCGATTGGTTGTCTAAATCTGAAGTTTTGGATACACTGAGAAACGTTCCTTTTACTTTGTAATCATTGACAAGTGTGTCATAGTTGTACTTACTGTCAAAATACTCATAAGGAGTTTGGCTGAACTTTTCTATTTTTTGGTTTTTCAAAAGGGAACCCATTTCTTTGTCAAAAACATACATTCCATAAGGGATTTTATCTTTTACAGAATACGTTGGTGTCCAATCAATGGGTTTTGGGCGATTATTGTCAATTACGACAATAGCCACCAGCAACAACACCAAAATCGCAATGTAAATTTTTAGTGTTTTACCCATTGTTAATTGTTTTTATTGATTTCTCGAAAGCATTTTTAGCTTTCGCAAAAGTGGCATCATCCAACTCAAATTCGCCGTACCAAATGTAATTGTATAAATAAGATAAATACGCAAAATCGTCCTTTTGGGTTTGGTTTTTTATTTCATAAAGATAATCGGTATTGGTTTTTTCAACATCCCAAACGATGATTTGTTTTGAAGACATTTTTTTTAGCAACCACAGGTAATAATATCGTATTGTCAGTCGTTTTTCACCCGATTGCAGACTGTTATGAATGAGTTTTTCGAAATCGACCAAATGAATATTTTTTTCGATTTCGTCGTAATTAATGATTTTTTTATCTGAGTTTTTACCAAAAATCCATTGTCCTTCCTTGTTCATTATGGCTTTTACAATCATGTAGATTACTGCAATGACAATGAGGATGGCAATTGTTTTTAATAGTATTTCCACAAAATGCATAGAAGTTTTATTGTCACTAAAACTAAATAAATTTTTAAATAAATTGGCTAGCCATTCCTTAAAACGATCCCAGGCATTTTTTTCTGGTGTTTTAAATTCATAGATGAAAGGAGTGTCGGTATATTTTTTTTTGAAATTTTTAGGAAAGGACTTCGCATCGATTGCAGACGTATCAATAGCGATATCTTTTTCGATAAAAATAATTTTTTCTTTTTTGGCTACAGCCAATGAATCTTGAGCTCCAACAGAGGAACAAAAGAAAAAGAGTAGGAGCAATAGAATTTTATTCAACGTCGGTGCCAATTAAATCGATTTGGTTATTTGTGGTGTAATTTTCGGTGTCTTCATGCAAACTATAATAAATAAGTCCTTGATTGAGGACGATGAAATTATTGAATATGTAGCTTAACAATACCGAGAGGACCATTATAACTGCCATAATTATTCCTATTGTAGAATAGGTATCAGCTTGCGAACTTCCATTTTGTGTGGTTACAAACATAGAACCAATGGTAAATAGATAAGGGATAATAGTGATAATTCCTTGAATAGTCTGAACCAACATTATCATCAAAAAAGTAGTTCCAACAATAGTCCAGAATTTTAGTTTTACTAAGTAATATCCATTTGACAATGCTTTGAAAAAGCCTACGTTGTTTAGAATATAATCGTGATACGATAGCATAACCCATGAAAAAAAAGCAGTCCCAATAATGACAAGCAGTGGAAAACCGATGAGAATAAAGCAAAGTAAAACAAGGATTCCAAAAATAATAAAAGCCAAAGGCATGATGATAAATGCAATTCCTAATAAAAAGAATATCATTTTTCCAGCATTTTTCTTTAATTCTTTAATAATGTCTTGTGTAGAAAAATTTGTGCTATTTTCTTTTTCAAATAATTTCAAATAAACAATTGGGAAGGTAATGTTAAGCATCGATAAAATAGCTATAAGTATACCAGCTATTACAAAGCCTCCGAGCACAAGAGTAATATTCTCGCTGATGTAATTGGAAAAATAATTTGGATTATTAGCAAGATTATTGGCGCCAGAAAAAAGTACTTCCATGTATATTTTTGAAATAAAATAAATCAAAACCATCAGTATCATTAAGAATACTCCGTTGATGATAAAAAAGTTTTTGAAAAAATGTTTTCCAAAAGATTTAAAAAAAGTAATTGTATCAGAGAAATTGGCGCTTAAATCACGCTCTTTGTAAAGTTCGAACATTAGGTAGATTGTGTTTTTTTGTAAACAATAAATGGATAAATCAAGTAGTAAAAGGATATTATTGCCAAGGTAAATAAAATAATAAAACTGCTTAGCCAGTTTGGCATATCAATAGAATAGCGAGTGATAAATCCTTCCAGAAAACCTGCTGCTACGGTAAAAGGAACGGTACTCAAAAGAATTTTGAAACTGTTTTTGAAACCTATTTTAAAGGAATTCATTCTCGAATAGGTTTTAGGAAATAGGATAGAAGCTCCCAAAATATAACCCCCAGCCGTTTCGATCACAATTCCGAAAATTTCCATCGAACCGTGAATCCAGATGCCACGCACACTTTTCCAAAAAACACCTTGCTGGAAGAAAAAATATTGAAACGAACCCAGCATAATGGCATTTTGCAGTGAAAAATAGAATGTGCCTATTCCGCCAAAAACACCAAAAATATAACAACACATTCCTACATATAAATTATTGACGGTGATACCAATAAAACTCCCCCAATTGCTTCCCGATTTATAAATAGCAACCGGATTTCCGGCTTTGATATTTTCTAAAGTTTCATTGACATAACCATCGCCAAGTATTAATCGAACAAAATCGGCATCGTATTTTGCAGAAATTGCTCCAATAAAAACAGTCGCAAAAAACAATACAAAAGCATAAACGAGATACCTGCGATATTCATAAACAAGGAGTGGAACTTCGGTTTTGAAAAAATAAAGCAATCGGTTGCTTTCTGTGCGCTTCGTTTTGTATATTTTTTGATAAATATTTGAAGCTAAGAAGTTTAGATATACTACGGTTTTACTTTTGCTGTAATAAGTTTGGGCGTATGACAAATCACTCATTAATTGAATGTATAAATTTGCCATTTCATCAGGATTTTTTTTAGCTTTACCAAAAATAGCTAACTCAAATTCAAGCCATTTAGCTTTATTAGTTTTTATAAATGCAATTTCTCTCATAGAAATGCTAAAATAGAAAATATGTCAGAATTAACTATTAGTACAACACAAAATGTTACAATAAATTTTAAGGCCGCTTCTGTAGGAGAACGAATGTCGGCCAGTTTGCTGGATTTACTTATAAAGATTGCCTATATTATTGTCGTTGTTTATGTGTTTTTTTATTTGTTGCGAATTACGGATATATTAGACAAAATTGATATGTGGTCCAGAATGGCTATAATTGTACTGTTTTTCTTCCCCGTGATGGTTTATTCAGTGACTCTTGAGAGTATTTTTGAAGGACAAACAATCGGGAAAAAAATAGTGAAAATAAAAGTCGTAAAAATTGATGGCTATCAGGCCAGTTTTGGGGATTACCTGATTCGTTGGCTTTTTAGGATTATAGAAAACAATATGCTTGGCGGAATGATCGGATTAATATCAATGTCGATCAGTAACAAAACCCAACGCATGGGCGATATGGCTGCGGGAACAGCGATTATAACCCTCAAAAATAATGTGAGCATCAGCAGTACCATTCTCGAAGAAATTGGAGAAACCTATTTGCCAGTTTATCCTTTGGTTATAAAACTTTCTGATAATGATATGCGAATTATAAAGGAGACTTTTCAAATCGCCGAAAAAAATGGAGATATAGAAACAATTCAAAAATTATCCAAAAAAATTCAAACGGTTACGGGTATTAAAATGCAAACATCCAATCAAATGGATTTCATAAAAACCATTTTGAAAGATTATAATTTTTATACCCAAAACATGTAGTGATAAGTAAAATAGTATGTTTAATAGTTTCTAAAATTTGCAATCTAAAATCTAAAATCTCAATGTTTCACCTACTCGACATCATCGGAACCATGGCATTTGCAATGTCGGGCGCACTGACTGCAATGAGCAAAAAGCTAGATCCGTTTGGCGTATTCATTATTGCGTTTGTAACGGCTGTAGGAGGTGGGACCTTGCGCGATGTCATGATTGGCCGAACACCTGTCGGCTGGATGCAGGATTTGACTTATGTGTATGTGATTATTTTGGGTTTTATCTTGACGATACTATTCCGAAAAAGATTAGATAAACTCCGTACCTCATTGGCCTTATTCGACACCATTGGTTTGGGTGTTTTTACCTTGATCGGAATTCAAAAAGGAATAGATTACCAGCTTCATCCTGTAATTTGTGTCGCTTTAGGAACCATGACAGCCTGTTTTGGAGGCGTCATTCGTGACATTTTATGTACCGAAATCCCCGTTATTTTTCGGGAAGAAATCTATGCCACCATCTGTATTCTCGGCGGAATCGTGTTTTTTATCCTCCGAAAAATGAACCTAGAAAATGACGTTTTGTATCTCATTACTTCATTGGTAATCATTATAGTACGCTTATTGGCCAAAAAATACAATTGGCACCTCTCTCCCATAGAACACAAAAAATAAAATATTTTACTTCTTCAGTTCGCAAAAGCTCGTTTGGGCGAGACCCCATTAAGAAAAGCGGCCAAACATTCATGCCGCTTATTCGGCCACTTTTCTTAATGCGGTCGGGCTATCCACGCTACTTCGGTAGCTAGCTTCTATCCCTCTCGCGGGCAAAACAGAAACAAAGTGCTAAAAATGATGATTGAGACTGATTTTTAAAACGGTGACAGCCAAATTTGGTAAAGATTTTTTGCAATTCGTATTCAAAATATTACCCTAATTGCGTACTTTTCCGCTCCTTTAATGCTCAATTGTGAAAAACTACACCATAAAACAATATCAAGAAAGTGAGTATGCCCATTGGAATGCTTTTATAAGCACTGCCAAAAATGCCACTTTCCTGTTTCATCGTGATTTTATGGACTACCACAAAGACCGATTCGAGGATTATTCTTTGATGGTTTTTGAGGGGAAAAAGTTAGTTGCGGTTTTGCCTGCCAATAGAGTTGGTAAAGTAATTTATTCCCATCAGGGTTTGAGTTATGGAGGCTTGGTTTATGGAGAGAAACTAAAATTGGCGTCGGTAATCCTTGTTTTCAGCGCTATTCTATTTTATTTAAACGAAAATAAAATTTCTAAAATCCAACTCAAAACCATTCCGTCCATCTATCACAACAAACCAGCCGAAGAATTGAATTATACTCTCTTTTTGGTGGAAGCCCAATTGATTCAGAGAGAATCACTTTCTGTAATTGATTTGTCTAAGCCAATTGTGATTGCAAGCGGAAGGAAAGAAGGAGTAAAAAAAGGAATGGTAAATAATTTAGAAATTAGAGAAGTTGATGAGTTTGATGATTTTTGGAATACGATATTGATTCCAAATTTAGAAATTAAATATCTAGCAAAACCGGTTCATAGTTTGCAGGAGATAGCCAATTTAAAAAAGAAGTTTCCTAAAAACATTCGCCAATTTAATGTGTATTACAAAAACGAAATTGTTGCCGGAGCGACCTTATTCGAAAGTGAAAATGTAATTCATTCACAGTATATTTCAGCTAATGGAAGCAAAAATGAAACAGGAAGTTTAGATTTTTTATATCATCACTTAATAACTGAAGTTTTTAGCAATAAGAAATTTTTTGATTTTGGGACATCTAATAAAAATCAAGGAAGAAACCTCAATAAAGGACTGTCTTTCTGGAAAGAAAGTTTTGGTGCAAGCACTATTGCACAGGATTTTTATGAAGTGGAAACGATTAATTATTCAAAACTTGAAAATGTTATAAAATGATACAATTCTTAGACCTAAAAAAAATAAACGAACCCTATGAAACCGCTTTTCAAGAAAAATTGAAATCGGTTTTGGCTAGCGGTTGGTATATTTTGGGCAAGGAAGTCAAAGAATTTGAAACCAATTTTGCCCAATATTGTGGAGCTCAATTTTGTATTGGAGTAGGAAACGGATTGGATGCTCTGGCACTGATTTTTAAAGGGTATATTCAACTAGGTAAATTACAAAAAGGGGATGAAGTTATTGTGCCGGCCAATACCTACATTGCCAGCATACTCGCCATTCTTCAAGCCGATTTAGTACCTGTTTTGGTCGAACCAAAGTTGGAAACCTATAACATCAACACGAGTTTAATTGAAGACAAAATAACACCTAAAACTAAAGCAATTCTTGTCGTACATCTTTATGGTCAACTGGCCGAAATGGATGTTATAAATAAAATCGCGAATCAAAATAATTTGATTGTGGTTGAAGATGCTGCACAGTCGGCGGGAGCAATCAGCAATCAAAAATCAGCAATCAAAAATCAGCAATCAGGTGTAGCGTATAGTTTTTACCCAACGAAAAATCTTGGCGCATTGGGAGATGGAGGTGCGGTAGTCACGAATGATATCGCGCTCGCGAAAACTATTCGATCCCTTCGTAACTATGGTTCAGAAATCAAATATGAAAACGATTTTGTCGGAGTCAATTCAAGATTAGACGAATTGCAAGCCGCTTTTTTGAACCTGAAATTACCCAACTTAAATGCCGATAATGAAAAGCGAAGAGCTATCGCTAGACGTTATTTGTTCGAAATAAAAAATGACAAAATTATTTTACCTTTTTGGGATTTAAGCAATAATCATGTTTTCCATCTTTTCATTATTCGAACCAAAAATAGAGGGGATTTACAGAATTATTTAGCAGAAAATAATATAGAAACGGTGATTCATTATCCGATTCCACCACACCAACAAAAAGCATTGCAATCTTTGAACAATCTGTCTTTCCCGGTAACGGAAAAAATACACAAAGAAGTATTGAGTTTGCCTATAAGTCCTGTTATGACAATGGATGAGGTTAGTAATGTGATTTCAATTTTAAATAAATATTGAAATAGTGACCGAAAGCAAATCTTCATACCTGCAAATTGTAAAAGCGACCTCTATTTTTGGCGGGATGCAATTTTTAAATATCCTTATTTCAATTGTCAGAACAAAATTGATAGCAATTTTTATTGGCCCAGCAGGAATGGGAATTATTTCGTTATTGAATTCGGCTTTGAATATGGTCAGCGGCGTTACAGGTTTGGGAATTGAAACCAGTGGCATAAAACACATTTCGGAACAGTATAATCAAAATGATATAAACAGTGTTTCTCCAATAATTGCAATAGTTAAAAAAATAGCTTTTGTAACGGGCATTTTTGGGACATTGGTTGTTGCATTATTTTCAAGTTGGTTGAGTGAACTTACTTTTGGTAATTCGAATTATACTTATCTATTTATTTATTTGTCAATAACATTATTGTTTAAGCAATTGTCTGTTGGGCAAATGGTGGTCTTTCAAGGATTGCGCAAGTTAAAAATATTGGCCAAAGCTAATTTTTATGGAAATTTGATTGGACTGTTGTTCAGTATTCCCTTGTATTACTTTTATAGAATTGATGCCATTGTACCAACGATTGTGGTAACTGCTGTTTCTTCGTTGTTGGTGTCTTTTTATTATTCGAGAAAAATTAAAATTGAAAAAAGTGTTGTTTTCAACTCTCAAATTCTCATTGAAGGGAAAAGCATTATCAAACTCGGAATAATGCTTACATTAAGTGGATTGTTAACATTGTTGGCGTCTTACATCATTCAGATCTATGTTGGAAAAACTGGAGGATTAAAAGAAGTAGGGTTTTATAATGCAGGTTTTACATTATTGAATTCTTATGTGGGAATTGTTTTTACCGTTATGAGTACCGATTATTTTCCGAAGTTGTCCTCGATTTGCAATGATAACAAGAGAATCAGGATAAGCGTGATGGAGCAATCTTACATGTCCATCTTTATTATAACTCCAATAATAATTCTATTTTTAACGTTTGTTCCGCTTATTATAAAAATCTTGTACACTTCAAAATTTGTTTCGATTATCCCAATGGTGTGTTTTGGGATACTGGCGATGTTGTTTCGGGCCGTTTCATGGTCAATGGGGTATATATTGATTGCAAAAGGAGATTCGCAACTATTTATCAAAACCGCTGTTGGATTTAATTTTTTGTCTGTTATTTTAAATATGCTGGGTTATTATTTTTATGGTTTAGAAGGGCTTGGCTGTAGTTTCTTGATTTATTATTTAATACATTTATTTGCTGTAAAAATTATTACAAAGATGCGTTATGATTTCTATTTTGATGCTGAATTTTATCGTGCTTATTTGATTTGCATTGTTATGTGCGTTGCCACTTTTTTTATGCGGTATATATCAAATTCAATGTTAAAATACAGCTTGATGGCGGTTATGATAATTTTATCATTGGGATTTGTTTTGTACCATTTGAATGAAAAAATAGGCCTAAAGTTTTTATTTAATTCGATTAATAAGAAAAAAAATGTTTAAGAACATAGTGAAGAAAATGTATCGCAAATTACGATCGGTATATCATAAATTAAAATTTTATTATTCTGTAAATTGGACAAAAACGCTTTATTTTAATTTTAAAAAATTTCCTTTTCAAACCGCAAAAAAGCTTCCTGTCTTTTTTTATGGGAAGGTTCATTTTCAAAGCATTCAAGGTGAAATCATAATTAACGGACCAATTAAAACAGCTATGATCGGATTTGGGCAACAATTTGAAATAGAAATTAGGTCTAAAGGAATAGCGCAGCTTTCACTTTATGGAAAGCTAACATTCAACGGATACGCACATATGGGGAAAGATGTTATTTTGTATGTTGGTGAAAATGCAGACTGTGAGTTTGGGTATATGTCTTGTTTGGGATCCAGTGTTAAGGTGATTTGTACCCATAAACTTGTTATTGGTGATTGGTCTAGAATTGGGCATGAATCACAAATAATGGATAGCAATTTTCATCCTATGATAAACACACTTACAGGTGAACATTATCCGCTAAAAGGACCAATCTACATTGGTAGTTATAATGCATTTTCCAACAGAATTTCGATAATGCCAAATACAAGAACTCCTGATTTTTGTGTTGTTGCCTCAAATTCTTTATGCAATAAAGATTATACAAATTTTGGAAGTAATATTTTATTGGGTGGAATTCCGGTCAAGCTCTTGAAAAATAATTATAGCCGCGATTGGGAGAATGAGAAAGAGCCTTTGATGAAATATTTGATTGTTCAGTTATAGGATTCAAGCAATAATCAATGTTTAAAAAACTTTCTCTTAATCAACAAAATCCGCAATCCTAAAACCTTCAAAAACAGACCAAAATCATTGATTTTTAATGTGTGCATAATTTCATGATGCACTCTTTTTTGAATAGCCAAATCTTCAGCTCTGGTTTGGTTTATGGTGATTGCTTTTTTTAGGATTAAGTAAGTAGAATAATTTATTTTCTTGGCTCGACTATCTTTTTTTTTGAAGAAATCACTTCCTAATGAATTAGTAACTATTCTTTTTTGAACAAGAGGTTCGTCGATAAAATCAAATTCATATAGGCGAGAAGCCCGAATCCAAAAATCCAAATCTTCATAAGCCAATGTTTCATCATAGCCTTGTAAACGGTCGAATACGGTTTTCTTAATCATGGCCGATACAGAACAAATACTATTACCTCCAGAAAGGACAGATTTATAAATGTCTCCCGTAATTCGGTTTTCGATTGCTTTTTTTTGATTGTTTACTGGGAAATAATAGGAATCAAACGAGCCGTTTTCAGAAATCAATTCAACATTTCCGTAAACAACTCCAAGGTTTTTATAATTACTGTTTTTGAAAGCATTAATTTGCAATACTACACAATTGGGTAATAATATGTCATCAGCAGCCAAGTCAATTACATATTCTCCTTTGGCCAGTTTTAGTGCTTTGTTGAAGGATTTGGTATTTCCTAAATTGGTTTCATTGGTTATGAACTGAATTTCAGGTTTTTTTTCAATCCAAGTTGTAATAATTCTTTTTGAGTTATCGCTACTGCAATCATCAACAATAATAAGTTCAATACAAGGATACGATTGATTAATGACAGAATTCAAACTCTCAACTACGTAGGCTTCGTGGTTGTAGCACAAACAAATAATAGTAACGAGTGGATTGTTCTGCATTATTTTTTAAAATAGTTATATTTGAGACGAAAATAACAAAACGAAAATGATATTGCGGCACAAAAAATATAAAATTGCATTAATCGGTTATCGATTGAGTGGTGGTGGCAGTGATAAAGTGATGGCGAATTTGTCTGTTTTCTTTGCCAAGAATAATATTGATGTTCATATTATTATTGTTTTGGATGAGGTCTCGTATCCATACTCTGGGAAACTGGTCAATTTGGGTTTGCTGAAAAACAAAAGTAACGGACTATTCAATAAAATTAAGCGATTGGTTTCTTTGCGAAAGTATCTTAAACAAAATGATTTTGATTTTATAATTGATTTTCGTTTTAGAACCAAAGTCATTCAGGAATTGGTATTGGCTCGATTTATTTATAATGCTAAAACAATATTTACCGTTCATAGTTTTTTGATTGACCATTATATGCCCAATAATTCATGGTTGACACGATTAATGTACAACCATTGTTATGCCAATGTGGCGCTAACCAATCAAATGGAAGAATTGATAGTCAAAAAACATCAATTGAAGAATGTAATTAGGATTCCGAATCCAGTCAATTTAGAAGAGATTTATGAAAAGTGTGATGAGCCAATTGCTGTAGATTTTGATTTTATAATTGCAATTGGACAATATGAAAATAATATAAAACAGTTTGATAAATTGATTTTGAGTTATGCCAATTCTGTTTTAAAGAACAAACAAATTCATCTTGTAATAGTGGGCGAAGGCGATAGTGAAGGATTGAAAAAAGTAGCAAAAGAATCTAATGTAAACGATTTTGTTCATTTTTTAGGGTACCAAAATAATCCTTTCAACTATTTAAAAAAGGCTCGATTTTTAGTTTTGAGTAGTAAAAATGAGGGCTTGCCCAATGTAATATTAGAATCGTTGGCCTGCGGAACTCCAGTAGTTTCGTTCGATTGTCCTTGCGGACCAAGTGAAATGATTATTGATTATAAAAATGGAATTCTCGTAGAAGACCAAAATACAGAAAAACTGACCGAAGCAATGAATGTATTGTTGGAGGACGAAATAGTATATCAGCATTGTAAGCAAAATGCAAAAGAAAGTGTAACTCCCTTTTTGTTGGATACAATTGGAAAACAATGGTTGGATTTAATGCAAATCAATACAATTTAAAATGGAAACGATAAACGAGATTCAATTATTAAAAATACCGGTTGTAGAAGATGTAAGAGGGAATTTAGGAATCATTCAAAGTGATTTTTTGCCGTTTGAATTCAAGAGGGTTTATTATCTTTTTGACGTGCCAAGCACTGCTTTTAGAGGTGGTCATGCTCATATAGATCAACAGGAAGTACTTATTGCTTTAAGCGGTAGTTTTGAAGTAACCGTAAATGACGGAATTGAAGAGAAGCGTTATTTGTTGAATAAACCGAATGTTGGACTATTGATTCCAACTGGGATTTGGCGTGAATTGGAAAATTTTTCTTCGGGTGCTGTTTGTTTGGTTTTGGCTTCAGATGATTTTTTGGAAGAAGATTATATAAGAGACTTTGATGAATTTTTGATTTCAAAAAAATGAAATTGCTCTATATCGTTCCAAAACTAAATAATGAAGGTGGAGTCGCCAGAGTTTTGTCTATAAAGCTGAACTATCTTATTGAAAATTTTGGTTATGAAGTTCATGTTCTTACCCAAAATCATGGAAACTACCCATTGTTTTATTCTTTTCATGAAAAGATTGTTTTCCATGATATGATTCTTGGGGGAACAATTTTTAATTTTTTCAATTCTTTTCGAAAATCTTTACTAAATAATGTTCAAACCATTCAGCCAGAAATTATTATTGTTTGTGACAATGGCTTAAAAGCTTTTACAATTCCGTTTATACTTTCTACTGAAATACCCATTGTTTTCGAATGTCACGGTTCAAAATATATTGAAGAAAAACATTTAAATTCGAATTTGATTTCAAAATTTAAAAGCGCGCTTAAATATAAATTCAAAGATTTTGGCACAAATAAGTTCACGAAATTAGTGGCTTTGTCTAATGAAAGTTTGAAAGAATGGAATGTGAAAAACGGCTTGGTAATTCCAAATCCATCTGGGATACAAAGTGAAAAAGTATCAGATTTAAAATCAAAAAGAGTAATTGCAGTTGCTCGAAATTCTTATGAAAAAGGATTGGATCGATTACTAGTTATTTGGCAAAAAGTAGTTGCAAAGCATCCCGATTGGATATTAGATATTTATGGAGATTCAGTAACGGATTTGAGATCTTTAGTTCTAGAGTTGGGAATGGAATTCAATGTGAATTTAAACGAACCCGTAAAAAATATTTCAGAAAAATACTTGTCTTCATCTTTATATGTTATGACTTCTCGTTCCGAAGGATTTCCTATGGTGCTGCTTGAGGCGATGGCTTCTGGTTTGCCTTGTGTCGCTTATGATTGCCCAGCAGGTCCAAGAGCAATTATAAAAGAAGAGGAGAATGGTTTTTTGATTGAAGATGGAAATGCAGATTCATTTGTTCAAAAACTGAAGTTACTTATTGAAGATGAGAATTTGAGAATGCAAATGGGTAAAAAGGCGAAAGAGAGTGTAAAGAAGTATGATTTAGGAAGCATAATGCAACAATGGAAATCACTTTTTGAAAGTTTAATGCAGTAATAATTATTTGGATTGCATATTACAATAGTAGCCCAATTTATAAAGGTCAAACAGAAAAAGGGAAGGGTTCTTAGAAAGTAAATTAGAAATTATCGTTGATTCTGTTTTGTTGAAAATGGAAGCCGTTATTGCAACGAGTCTTAACTTTTTTAAAATAATATACGCCGAATTGATTTTGCTTTCAATATTTGGGAATTTACCTGAATTGATAATGTAAACCAGATTCTCAATAGCTGTTTTTGTTTTGTTTATAAAAACGACGGAAGTCTCTAAATTCAAGTGATAGGTTGGATTATCAATATGAAAAACTTTAATATTCTTGGTTTCTAATTCGTATAAAAAACACAAATCTTCATAACCATATTTTGTAATGGTTGCATCAAAAGGGTTTTGTTCTAAAATTTCTTTTTTTATCAATAAATTGGAAGTTAATGCCCTTAAATTTGGGTTTTTATTCCTGTTGTGAACAGAAATAAATTCTCTTTTATTTCCATAAACCCAACGTAAAATTTGCTCTTTGCCGGGTGTTTCTTTCTCGTATTGGATTCCTCCAAATACCACTGATATATTTGGAATGACTTCGCAATATTTTTGTATAAAATTATTTCGGGTTGGAAAAGTATCACAATCCATGATTAGCAACCAGTCAAATTTCGATTTTTTCACTAATGAATTGATATTTTCTCCTCTTCCTAGGTTGAAATCATTAATAAAGAAGAAACAGTTATTTAAGGAATCTATTTTTTTATTTTCTTCATTCCTATTGGAGCCCGAAGCATCATCCTGACACAAAATTTCAAACTCAATCCTACAATCTAAACATTGTTTGTGTAATTCGGTAACAAGTGGCAATACATTGTAATTGTAAGTTGGAATAAGGATGGAGAGCATTACACTGTTCTTTGTACCACTTCAAAAATCTTGGCATCCTCGCATTTCAAGGTTTTGTATGGAAACTTCATCAATAAGGCATAATCGTGAGTCGCCATAATGACGGTTTTCCCGTTGGCATTGATTTTTCTTAACACTTCAAGAACTTCGGTGCTGGTTTGTGGATCCAGATTTCCTGTGGGTTCATCGGCAAGGATAAATTCAGGGTCATTCAATAACGCTCTAGCAATTGCAATTCGCTGTTGTTCGCCACCAGAAAGTTGATGTGGCATTTGATTGGCAAAATTTATCATGTTTACTTTAGAAAGTACTTCTTCAATTTTTGCATCCATCTCAGCAGGATCTTTCCAACCGGTTGCTTTAAGTACAAATAACATATTGTCTTTTACCGTGCGGTCCGGTAATAATTTAAAATCTTGAAAAACAATACCAATCTTTCTTCTCAAAAAGGGTATTTCATCTTCTTCTATGGTAGCCAAATCAAAGTCTACGATTTTGCCTTCACCTTCTGTCAATGGTAAATCGGCATACAATGTTTTTAATAAACTACTCTTTCCTGAACCTGTTTTTCCAATGATGTATATAAATTCACCGTGGTTGACTTCTAAATTAACATCAGATAAAATAGTTTTTCCTTCTTGATATATATTTACGTTTTTTAAAGACAGTACAGATTGTGACATGATAGAATTTGTTTATTGGGTAAAAGTAAAAAGATAAAATCCAAATAACAAATATCAAAAGATAAAATACAAATTCTAATTGACTGAGATGCTTTCCTTTTATTTGAAATGATTTGGGAAAGGAGCCCTGTTTAAAAAAAGTTTATAATAAAAGCATCGAGCGTTTCGTTATAAACACAGAAACAAATACATTTGAATATTAAATAAAATAACAATGCATCAACTTCCCAGGCTCTTTTTTTTACTTTTTATTATTCAAATTACTTCCCTCTATTCGCAGGAATCAGCCATATATACTTACCCATTAAGAGATTACGATAAAGCACTTTCTTTATACGAAGACAAACAATATGCATCTGCTCAAACGCTATTCGAAAATGTAAAAAAAACAGCGACCACCAATGGGACAAAATCAGATTGTGCTTACTATATTGCCAATTGTGCCATTCGCACCGATCAGGATAATGCGGAAGAACTCATAAATCGCTTTGTGGCCGATTATCCGGCAAGTCGAAAACAAAATCAGGCTTTTATAGATGTTGCTTATTATTATTTTGATCATCGCGAATATAAAACAGCATTGGAATGGTTTGATAAGGTTGACGAAACTGTCTTGAAAGAAAATGAACTTGATAAATTTAATTTTGAAAAGGGCTATTCTTTTTTTGTTGCCAAAAAAATGAAAGAGGCCAAAAGTTATTTTAATAAAGTGGTCAAATCAGATGAGTACGCAAAGCAAAGCAAGTACTATCTGGGTTTTATGGCTTATGAATTGGATGATTTTGTAGAGGCCAATAAACAATTTAATCAGGTTTCCGGTGATGAGAAATACGCTGAAAAATTATCGTACTATCAATCGGATATGAGTTTTAAATCGGGAAATTTTCAAAAAGCCATCGATTTAGGAATTAAAGCGATGCCAAATTCTACCGCTTTGGAAAAATCGGAATTGAATAAAATTATTGGTGAAAGTTATTTTAATTTAAAACAATACGACAAAGCAATTCCTTATTTGGTTGGATATAAAGGTAAAAACGGAAAATGGAATAACACCGATTTTTATCAACTCGGTTATGCATATTATATGCAAAAAGACTACGAAAATGCTATTTTGCAATTTAATAAAATTATAGACGGAAAAGATTTTATTGCCCAAAATGCCTATTACCATTTGGGCGAAAGCTATTTGGAATCGGGCAAAAAACAACAGGCTTTGAATGCTTTCAAGAATGCATCCGAAATGAATTTTAATCTCAAACTTCAAGAAGATGCTAGTCTAAATTATTCGAAGCTGAGTTACGAAATTGGAAATTCCTATCAAAGTATCCCCGAAGTTTTGCTTGGCTTTATAAGCAAATACCCAAATAATCCAAATAATGACGTTATAGAGAAATTGTTAATCGATTCTTATATTTCATCCAAAAACTACAAAGAGGCTTTGGTTTTATTGGATAAAAATAAAACTCCTGAAAACAGAGTCGCCTATCAGAAAGTAGTTTTCTACAGAGGATTAGAAATGTATACTGAAGGAAAATATTCTGAATCCCTTGCGATGTTTGAAAAAGCGATAAAAGAACAAAAAGACCCTCTGATTACAGCCAGGGCAATGTTCTGGAAAACGGAATCAGAATATAATTTGGAAGATTACAAAGAAGCTTTGTTGAGTTACAAGCAGTTTTTTGATTTGGCAAAAGCCAAAGAAACAGTTGAATTTAAGAACATCAATTACAATATTGCTTATGCTAATTTTAAGCTTAAAGAATACGATGAGGCGGGAAATTATTTTCAAGACCAGATTGGAGCCAACAAGGAAGATAAAACACGTTTGAATGATTCCTATTTGCGTTTGGCGGATTGCAGATTTGTAACTACAAAATACCAACTGGCTTTAGACGCTTACAATAAAGTGATTGAGTCAAAAAGTGTAGACGGTGATTATGCTTATTTTCAAAAAGCACTTTGCTATGGATTTCTTTCCAAAAACAATAAAAAAATCGAAGAACTCAATACTTTTCTGCAGTTGTATCCAAAATCTGAGTATCAGGATGATGCTTTATTTGAATTGGGAAATACCTATGTTGCCGAAAATAAATTGGATTTAGCGATAAAAACGTATGACAAACTGAATTCAGCATACAAAAGCAGTTCGTATACTTCAAAATCTATTCTGCGTCAGGGATTGATTTATTATAATTCGGATAAAGATGATTTGGCTATAGCCAAATTTAAAAAAGTGGCTTCCGAATATCCCAAAACACCAGAAGCTTATGAGGCAGTAGCTACCGCCCGATTGATCTATGTTGACAACGGAAAGGTAGATGAATATGCCACTTGGGTTCGTACATTAGATTTTGTGGCGGTTACAGATTTGGATTTGGATAATGACACTTATGAGGCTGCCGAAAAACAATACGAACAAAACAATACAAAACAATCCATCACAGGATTTAGTAATTATATTTCTAAATTTCCAAAAGGGGTACATATCCTAAAGGCAAACTTTTTATTGGCTCAATTGTATTATGCCGAAGGTTCAGAAACCAAATCGATTCCTAATTATGAGTTTGTTATTGACCAACCGCGTTGTGAATACACGGAGCAGTCTTTGGTTCGTTTAGCACAAATATTTTTAAAGGATAAAAATTGTGATAAAGGAATTCCAGTTTTGGTTCGTTTAGAAAATGAAGCCGATTTTCCACAAAATAAAACATTTGCACAAGCCAATTTGATGAAATGTTATTATGATGTAAAGGATTATCCAAATTCGGTTGTGTATGCCGATAAAGTTTTGGCCAATCCAAAAACGGAAGAAAATGTAAAAAACGATGCGCAAATTATCGTGGCACGTTCTGCTATGCAATCGGGTGATGAAGCCAAAGCCAAAGCGGCTTACGCCAAATTACTAACTGTTGGTAAAGGAGAATTGGCTGCCGAAGCTTTGTATTATGATGCGTATTTTAAAAATAAAGACGGAAAATTTGAGATTTCGAATACTACTATTCAAAAATTAGCCAAAAATTATTCGAGTTATAGATATTATGGAGCCAAAGGTTTGGTCCTTATGGCAAAAAATTATTATGGTTTGAAAGACAGTTACCAGGCGACCTATGTTTTGGATAATGTAATTGAAAATTTTACGGATTATGCCGATGTGGTTGAAGAAGCCAAAACAGAATTGAATAAAATAAAAACAGAAGAGTCCAAAACAAATTCATCAATAACTAAATAAAAAAAAACAGTATGACATTACCCTTTTATATAGTAGATGTTTTTGCAGAAAAAAAATACGCCGGAAATCAATTGGCTGTTTTCTTTAATGCTGATGGATTGAGTACTGAAGAGATGCAAAAAATAGCGCGCGAAATCAACTTTGCAGAAAGTACTTTTATAACTGACATTCTACCTGAAAAAAATACTGCAGCCATTAGAATTTTTACTCCAGAACACGAAATGCAGTTTGCAGGACACCCAATTATAGGAACTTCGTGGGTTTTAATGAATAAAATAGTGGAGACTCATCCACGAAATTTTAAATTGTCGGTGCCAATTGGTGAAATTCCAATTCAACAATCTGACGATTTGGTTTGGTTGCAAGCGGCTCAACCTCGTTTTTTGGATGTTTTCTCCAAAACAGATATTGTGTCTTTTTGTAATCTGACTAATGCCGATTTTGATGATAAATTTCCCATTCAGGAAGTGACTACAGGAAGTGCGTTTGTAATTGTTCCTTTGAGTGGTATAAAGGCTTTAGAAAGTGTGCGTTTTGATTTAGGCAAAATGAATGAGTGGCTGCAATGGCATTGTAAAACCAATCACAGAGCACTGTATTTCTATTGTTTTGATAAAGGAGAGCTTTACAGCAGAATGTTTTGTATCGAAAATAATCAATTGATTGAAGATGCCGCAACAGGCAGCGCCAGTACTTGTTTGCAGGCTTATCTTTTGAAATACCATTCAACAGAAATTAAAATGGTTAATCATCAGGGTGATTTTATCAATAGATCGTCGAGGATCTATTTTGACGGCGAATTTTCCGGAAATAATTTCGATATAAAAATTGGTGGCAAAACGCAATTTATTGCAAAAGGGGAGTGGGAAGTGTAAGGCAGAATTCAGATTATAGAAATTAAAACGCAGAAAACAGTTAGAAAAGGACAAAAGATGATAATCAAAAACATAAAAGCATTCATAAATAAAAATTCAATGTTCTCAACTTCCCCACCTTCGGAAGGGTTTGGGGGGAGGATTTTGGTGGGAATTTTGCTCCTATTACTTTCTCAATTGTCTTTCGCTCAAAACAAGCAGGAAAACATTGGAACAGAAGTCGTAAATGTCGTGAAGCCTTATACACCAACAATCTCTGATGCTTTCAAAGTAAAAGAAGTTCCGGTGATTACAACCGAAGAGAATGCCAAAAAAGAAAATGTTAAATATTCTATTTTGCCTTTTCCTGTAGCTTCAACTTTTTCTCCTTCCAAAGGAAATGCAGAAGGAGTAGAGAAAGCAAAACAAATACAGTTGTTTAAGAATTATGCAGCCTTGGGAATTGGAAATTATGGCACCTTAAATGCCGAATTATATGTAACGGACAATCTTAATAATAATGAATATGTAGGCGGAATGTTTCGTCATCAATCTTCGCAAGGAGGAATAAAAAATGTGGTTCTTGAAGATTCATTTTATGACACGGCTATCGATTTGATTTATGGTTCAAATGAGGAAGATTTGGCATGGAATATAAAAGCCGGTTATCAAAATCAAATTTTCAATTGGTATGGTTTGCCTTCCAGTTTTGTAGGTCCTTCGGCATCGCCAGCAGCTATTGCTTTGGTTGATAATATCAATCCACAACAATCGTACAACACAATTTCTGCTAGTGGGTCAATCGCTTTGGAAGAGGGGGTTTTAAGTATGGCTGATTTGAATTTTAATCATTTTTCAGATGCTTATGGTTCCTCTGAAAATCGATTTTTCGCTGAACCTACTGTGAAATTTGATGTTATGGATGAAGCCATTCAAACCAAAATCAGCGTCGATTATGTTGGTGGTAGTTTTAAAAGTAATTATGACGGAACCAATACGGCAGCTTTAAAATATGGGTTTACCAATATTGGAATTGTTCCGAGTTTTGTAATGAAGAAAGAAGATTGGACAATAGATATTGGAGCAGGCTTTGTTTATAGTATGGATAATGAAAATAAAAGCAATAAGTTTTACATCTATCCATCGGTAACGGCTTCGCTAAAAGTTGTTGGCGATTTGATGATCTTTTATTCTGGAGCAATAGGGAATTTAGAACAAAATTCATATAAGGATTTTGTTGATGGGAATCCGTTTTTGTCTCCAACTTTAACTATTATGCCTACCAATGAAATGTACAATATGTTTGGAGGTTTAAAAGGAAAATTGGCAAGTACAATCAGTTATGATATAAAAGGTTCCTATACTTATGATGAAAACAAAGCCTTGTACTTGAGTAATAATTTCAACGAAAACCCCACCAATGCCAATTATGCTTTTGGGAATTCCTTGCAGGTGGTCTATGATGATATGAAAATCATTCGTTTTTATGGTGAATTAAAAGCCGATTTAACCAAAAGTGTTACCGTTGAAGTCGATGGAACTTTTAGCAGTTATAGCAATAAAATACAAACCGAAGCTTGGAATTTACCAGCTATTCAGTTGAATTCGACCTTGGATTTTGCCGTAACCGAAAAATGGTTTGCAGGCGTTAATTTATTTTATGTTGGAGAACGAAAAGATCAACAGCTGAATACCGATATTGTTTATGTTACACCTCCCAGTCCTATAACATTAGCAAGTTATTTTGATTTGAATGCCAATGTTAGGTACAAATACAGTGAAAGGTTTACGACTTATTTAAAACTAAATAACATTACAAATAATGGATATCAAAAATGGTTGAATTATCCTGTTCAAGGTTTTCAGGTATTATTGGGGGCAAATTATAAATTTGATTTTTAGAAAAATAACCGCAAAGTTTGCAAAGAATTACGCAAAGAGTGCTAGGTTTTTGTTTCCAAGTTAAAAGTATAATAAATGGGACTTGCTTCTTTATCTATTAAATTTTTCAGTTAGCTTTGCGAACCTTGTTTAATTCTTTGCGAACTTTACGGTTAAACCTCTCCTAATGACTTTTAAACAAAAAATATATCATCAGTATCAGCAATTAGTTCAGGACAGAATCGATGTTTTCAAAGACATGATTGTGGCCTTGACCGAAGATTCCAAGAACGATGCCAAAGGATCCGCTGGCGATAAGCACGAGACCGCTTTGTCTATGATGCATATTGAACAGGAAAAACTCAATACCAAACTCAGGGAAGTATTGACCCAAAAAGCGGTTTTAGACAAAATAGACGCCACCATTGTTGCAGAAACCATTGTTTTAGGAAGTTTGGTAAAAGCCAATGGAATCTATTTGTACCTGAGTCTTGCACTTCCAAAAATCAATGTTGAAGGAATCAATGTTATTGCTTTGTCGCCACAATCTCCACTTGGAAATAAATTGATGGGAAATCAAGTGGACTTTACTTTTGAAATCAATACTACAAAATACAGTATAGAGGAAATTTTATAACAAACTTCTTTCGGAACAATTCATTTTATTAATTACGGTTTATCGGGCTTCTTTTTTTTATATTAGCTCCACTAAATTAAACTGTTTATTATGAAGAAAATTTTTTTTCTGTTTTCATTGATTTTATTGATTTCCTGTAATCAAAAAAATAAAATTGCGGTCGATTCTATTCTTACGAATGCTACTATTTATACGGTAAACAAAGATTTTGGTAAAGCCTCGGCTATGGCAATCGATAAAGGCAAAATTGTGGCTGTTGGTTCAAACGATGAAATTTCAGAAGCTTATGAATCTGAAAATACTATTGATGCAAAAGGGAAGTTTGTGTATCCGGGTTTGTACGATGCACATTGTCATTTTTATAGTTACGGATTAAGTCTGCAAGAAGTTGATTTGCGAGGAACCAAAAGCATGGCGGAAGTAATTGATAAAATCAAGAAATTTCAAAAAGAAAAAAATCCTAAATTTATTGTTGGGAATGGATGGGATCAAAATGATTGGGATACAAAGAAGTTTCCAACAAAAGCAGATTTAGATAGGGATTTTCCTGATTTTCCTGTGGTGTTGAACCGAATCGATGGTCATGCAATTATTGTAAATAGTGTTGTTTTGAAATTGGCAGGTATTACCAAAGACACAAAAGCTGTTGGTGGTCAAATTGAAATTGAAAATGGAGAGCCGACCGGTATTTTAATTGATAATCCGATGGAATTGGTTTTTAAAGTAATACCTAAACCAAGTAGAAAAACACAAATCGCCGCGATATTGGATGCCGAAAAAGTGATGTTTGATTATGGATTGACAACCGTTAGTGATGCCGGTTTGGATCCAGATATTATTAATTTGATGGACAGTCTTCAAAAAGCAAAAGCCTTGAAAATTAATATTTATGCCATGGTTACGGCAAATCAAAAAAATATTGATTTGTATCTGAAAAAAGGAATTTATAAAACAGATAATTTGAATGTTTGCTCTTTTAAAATGTATGGAGACGGAGCTTTAGGTTCCCGCGGCGCCTGTTTGCACAGACCGTATTCGGATAGTCCAAAACAATATGGAGCTTTACTTTCGTCTATTTCGGATTTGAAATCTATAGCGCAACAAATCGCTAATTCTCCTTTTCAATTGAATACACATGCCATTGGAGATTCGGCCAATACTGTTATTTTAAAAATATACAAAGAAGTGTTGACGGGTAAAAAAGACAGAAGATGGAAAATTGAACACGCACAAGTGATTCAAGAATCCGATTTTGATTATTTTAAATTAGGAATTATTCCTTCTGTGCAGCCCACTCATGCCACATCCGATATGTATTGGGCAGGAGAAAGATTGGGTAAAGAAAGATTGAAAAATGCCTATGCGTACAAAAAGTTGCTTCAAAAAGCGGGAGTCATCGCTTTAGGAACCGATTTTCCTATAGAAGAAGTGAATCCGATGTTGACTTTTCACGCTGCTGTAGCTAGAAAAGACAGCAAGAACTTTCCAAAAGGTGGTTTCCAGATGGAAAATGCATTGACTAGAGAGGAAACTTTAAAAGGGATGACCATTTGGGCAGCTTATTCCAATTTTGAAGAGAAGGAAAAAGGGAGTCTTGAAGTTGGGAAATGGGCCGATTTTGTACTGTTTGATCAGGATATAATGAATGTAGATGAAAATCAAATCGTTAAATTAAAACCGACTCAAGTGTTTTTGAAGGGAGTAAAAGTCAAATAACTTTTAAGTTTGCAAAATTCATGGCTTTATAGGTTGAAAATAATTACACTCAACGGCTTATTTGTTATATTTTTTAGTTGTGCATTAATACATTTCACAATAGTGTTACGAAATACATTTAATTCTAACATAATGTTAAATAGTATCGCTCTTTGACTGAAAACTATCTAAATCATTGAAAAAAACGGGATTCCCAAATAAAACTTTTGTAAATTCGCCAACTTAAAAGTTTGATTTTAAAACGAAATAAATTATGAGCAAAACGATGACAGTCGACATATTGTCGAGTATTAAAGGAGCACAGCCTTCTGAGAGCGTGAACAAATTATTTGATGTAATTAAAAATGCACTTCCTTCAAATAATAATACTGCAAATAATGTCAATCGTAATTGTGTGTCTGTAAATAATTTAAGAGAAGATGTTGTGATAGAGAGTTCGGCTATTGAGAAGCAAATAATTTTGGAAAACTTCCCGAACAAGAAAAATGGTTTTTTAGTTGTTGCTAAAGTTATAGAAGGATAAAAAAATGGATTCTCAGATAAAAAAAATACACCAGCAATTGGTGTCAAAACAAATAACTTGTACAGCTTTGGTACAAGAAAAATTAGACCTACTCAAACAAAATACGTATAATTCAGTAAATTCTTTGTTGGAAACTTCGGCTTTAGAGTTGGCCTCTAAAGTGGATGCTAAAATTGCAAACGGAGAAACAATTGGTTTGTTAGAAGGAATTCCTTTTGGAATTAAAGATGTATATATGTTGCAAGGAACTTACGCTACTGCAAGTTCTGAGTTGTTGAAAAATTATAAATCGCCTTACACTGCGACTGCAATTCAAAAATTATTGGACGCAGGTGCTATTCCATTAGTAAAAGAAAACTGTGATAGTTTTGGTCATGGATCTTCTAGCGAAAACACGATTTTTGGCGCTGTAAAAAACGCAATTGATCCCACATTAGTTGCAGGAGGTTCAAGTGGTGGATCTGCAGTTAACGTTGCAAAAGAATATACTGTATTTTCAATTGGTGGAGATACTGGAGGTTCAATTCGTCAGCCTGCTGGTTATAATCATATTTATGGTTTCAAACCAACTTATGGAAGAATTTCCAGATTTGGTCTTATGGCTTATGCATCTTCTACGGATTGTGTTGGCCCATTGGCTAAATCAATTGAAGATATCCGAATTGTATTGAATGTAATGAGCGGAAAAGATCCAAAAGATCAAACTTCAATTACTTCAAATGAAATTAGTGAAGAGGCAATTGCAACTTCAACTGTTAAAACAATTGGGTATTTCAAAAACTTTATTGAAAGCGATGCAATTGATAGTCAAATAAAAGCTGATTTTTTAGCTACTATCGTAAAACTGAAAGCTAAAGGAATTGCAGTAAAAGAATTGGATTTTTTCAAATCGGACATTTTAGTTTCAACTTATTATACGTTGGCAATGGCGGAAACGGCTTCTAATTTATCTCGTCTCGACGGTACAAATTATGGTAACCGTATTGAAGCGGAGAATTTAATAGAAACTTATGCAGTGACGCGTTCTGAAAACTTTTCAGAAGAAACTAAACGCAGAATTGTAGGAGGAAACCAAGTATTGTCACAAGGTTTTTCAGATGAAATATATTTAAAAGGATTGGCTCTAAGAGATCAGATTTCTGAAAACTTCAGCAAAGATTTTCAAGAAGTAGATATCATTTTATCTCCGGTTACACCAAGTACTCCGCCTAAAATTGGAGACAGTTTGAAAGATCCTTTGGCGATGTATTTGTCGGATGCCTATACGGTAGGTTTTAGTTTAGGACAATTGCCAACTTTAACTGTGCCGCAAGGAACAAGCACTGGATTGCAAATTACTGCAGCAAAAAATAATGATGAATTAGTGTTGAAGTTTGCTAACTTCTTAAAAGATACAATATAATGGAATTGGAGCAATTAACTGCGGCTATAAAAGCCCACGATTTAGAATTGGTAATTGGACTGGAAACTCACGTTCGATTAAATACCAAAACCAAGTTGTTTTGTTCTTGTCCAAATCAAGAAATAGAAACACCAAACGAAAATATATGTTCGGTTTGTACTGGGCAAATGGGCGTTTTACCGGCCTTAAATAAAGAAGCAATTACAAAAGCGATTTATTTTGGAAAAGCTGTCGGTTCGTCATTTAGTAATGAAGTAATATCTTGGGATAGAAAGCATTATGAATATCCCGACAATCCAAAAAATATTCAGATAACGCAATTTCACAATCCGATTATTCCTGACGGACAAGTTTCTTGTTATAGAAATGATGGTTCACAATTTACTGTAAATTTAACTCAGGTTCATATTGAAGAAGATGCTGCAAAATTGATGCACGAAAAGAAAATTTCGCTAGTCGATTTTAACAAAGCAGGTGTGCCGTTGATTGAAATTGTTACGGAACCTTGTATTAGAAATATTGAAGATGCTTCGACTTATGCTCAGTATATTCAACGTATCGTTCAGAATTTAGGAATCTCTGAAGCGAATTTGGAAAAAGGAGAATTCAAATCGGATGTTTCGGTGTCTTTGCGTAAAAAACACAGTTACGAATTAAATCCAAGAACGGAAATCAAAAACTTGAACTCGTTTAAGTTTATGGTGGAAGCTTTAAAGGAAGAAGTAGAGAAGCAATTCAATTATTTTATAGAGCATAAAGAGTTTCGACCTGATCAAACGACTGTGTTATGGGATGCTGACTTAAAGCAGACCAAAGTAATGCGTAAAAAAGAATTTGAAGCCGATTACCGTTTTATTTCGGAACCAGATTTGCCTTTTGTAAATATAAAAAATGAAATTGAATCTATTAAAGTCGATACTAGTGCTTTGCCTTACGCAGTGGAATCTATTTTAATTAACGGAGGAGTTTTGCCCCAAGACGCTAAGTTTTTTACGGCAGATAAGTTGCGTTCAGAAACATTTGTAGAAATAAATAACGAAATCAAAGATCCTTCGTTTGTTGCTAAAACTTTAGCAAACAATATAAAGGCTGAAGATTATGCTGAAATTCATAGTATTGCTCATTTAACGGATATTTTTAAATTATTTAAAGCCGAGAAAATCACTGCGGTTTTAGTTCAAAATGCGATTACAGGTTATTTGAAAGATAGAACTTTTGACTACAACAAGTACTTTGAAGAAAATACGATTTCAGAAGAGAAAGTACAAGAAGTTATTGCAAAAATAATTTCAGAAAATGAAGCCGTTGCCAATGACATTAAAACAGGAGATCAAGGAAAAGCTGGTATTTTAGTTGGTAAGGTTTTAGGAATTATTGGAAAAGGAGCCAATGGAAAAGTAATTCGTCAGATTATTTTAGATAAACTTGGAGCTGACGCTGTATTAGAAAAAGAGCAAGCTTCTGAAAAAGATTCCAAAGAAATTATTGCAGAAAATAAAGAAACTCAAGAAGAGACTCTTCCTGAAATTCCGATTATTATAAAGGATACTTATAGAACGCATAAAATTTCGCAATTATCCGAAGAAAACATCCAACAAGAAGTGATTTTGTCTGGTTGGGTTGCCAGTGTTCGTGACCACGGTGAATTGATGTTTATTGATTTACGTGATTCCAGTTATGAGATTTTTCAAGTGCGAATCAGCAGGGAATCATTTCCTAATATAGATGAGTTAGTGAAATTAAAACCGGAATCGGTTATTTCAGTAACTGGTAAAGTTGTTGGTCGTAATGAAGATGATTATAATGCAGGATTACGTACAGGTAAAATTGAATTGGAAACTTCAGTTTTAGAAATTTTAAACTTGTCTAAAACATTGCCTTTTGAAATTAAAAGAGCTGCCAAAACGAACGAAGCTATTCGTTTTCAATACAAGTTCTTAGATCATAGAAATGAAGAGGTAAGAAGAGCAATCGTAAACCGTCATAAAGTAATTAAGTTATTGCGTGACATTTTAGACGAAGAAGAGTTTTTAGAAATTGAAACTCCTATTTTAAGTGCAGGAACTGATGAAGGAGCACGTGAATTTATTGTTCCTACACGTAAACAAGCCGGTTTCTTTTATACATTGCCACAAGCTCCTCAGCAGTTTAAACAGATGTTGATGGTGAGTGGGTATGAAAAGTATTTTCAAATTGCGCGTTGTTTTAGAGATGAAGATTCTCGTGGAGATCGTCAGCCGGAATTTACGCAATTGGATATGGAAATGGCCTACGCTAGTATGCAGCAGATTATAGATTTAAATACCAAAATGTTTAATGAAGTAGTGAAGAAAATCTATGGCAACAAATGGATTTTACGTCCGTTTGAAGTGATTACATACAAAGATGCGATGGATTTCTACGGTTGTGATAGACCGGATTTGCGTTATGGCTTAAAAATGCAAGACATTACAGACATTGTAAAAGATACGACTTTTCAGGTATTTAGTAAGCCTATTGAAGATGGTGGAATTGTAAAATGTATCAAGGTTTCTGCTAAAGAGCAAGGGAATAAGCGAATGTCTAAAGGTCAAATCGAAAATCTTACGGCTATTGCTCAGCAGCACGGTCTGGGTGGATTGGCTTATATTATTGTAAATGAAGATGAATTGCAATCTCCAATTATTAAGTTTTTAGGTGAAGATATTGCTGCTGGAATTATCAAAGCAACAGACGCACAAATAGGTGATATTGTATTCTTTTCAGCGGCAGATTATGCTACTGCCAACAAAGCTTTGGATGCTGTTCGTCAAGAAATGGGTAAAATATTAAACTTAATCAATCCGAAGGAATTGTGTCCGGCTTGGGTAATTGATTTCCCAATGTTTGAAAGAACAGATGAAGGTAGATGGACATTTACACATAATCCATTCTCTATGCCTGCGATTTACGATTTAGAAAAGCACATGAAAGGCGATGACGAGGAAATAGGAACAATTATAGCACAACAATACGATATAATCTTGAACGGTTACGAAATAGGTGGAGGATCTGTTCGTGCACATAAATCGGAGATCTTAGAAGCGACTTATAGAAATATGGGTTACAATAAAGAAGAAATGCTGAAAAGCGTAGGAACGATGCACAAGGCTTTTCAATACGGCGCACCGCCTCACGGAGGAATTGCGTGGGGAATTGACCGTTTGATGATGATTTTGGAGAAAAAAGCATCCATTAGAGAAGTTATGGCTTTCCCAAAAACAGGAACCAGCGAAGATTTATTATTTGGCGCACCCTCTCTTTTATCGGATAAAAAAGTAGAAGAAATGAATGTTCGAATTATGAGATAATTAATTTTATAGTCTAACTATTTGATAGTGGGTTTGTATTGAAAAATATAAACCCACTTTTTTTTTCAATTCTTTCGCTACTTTTTTATAATGCATTTCAAGAGCGATATTAAATGCTTTGAGCATTTCAAAAGTATAAGTTGGTTGTAAGTGCAATATTCGCTTTAGAGTGGAGGCAGGGTTAAAAAACAGCAATAATTTAATGAGATGGAGTAGTTGTAAGTTTGTATGAAGATGCTTGTGTAAAAGCATAAATTTGATCTAAGATATAGTCCAAAAAAACGCCTTCAATTTTGAAGGCGTTTTTTTATGGATATAAACTATAAATGTTAATAACTTAAGAGCTTAAAGCAAGAATAAAAAGGTTAAATAGGTAACAATTTTCTATATTTGCGTGTTAGACGAAAATCACATTTTTTTAGATTAAAATATATGAGCGAAGAAATCAAGAAGGACAATTATTCAGCAGACAGTATCCAAGCTTTAGAAGGAATGGAGCACGTGAGAATGCGTCCATCGATGTACATTGGAGATGTAGGTGTAAGAGGGTTACATCATTTAGTTTATGAAGTAGTAGATAACTCTATCGATGAGGCAATGGGAGGTCATTGTGATACGATACGAGTGGATATCAATGAAGATGGATCCATTTCTGTTGAAGACAACGGGCGTGGTATTCCGGTTGGGATTCACAAAAAAGAAGGTGTTTCTGCATTAGAGGTTGTAATGACCAAAATTGGTGCTGGAGGTAAATTCGATAAAGATTCGTATAAAGTTTCTGGAGGTCTTCACGGTGTTGGGGTTTCTGTTGTAAATGCATTGTCAAATCATTTAAGAGCAACGGTGCACAGTAGCGATGGAAAAGTATACGAGCAGGAATACGAAAAAGGGAAAGCACTTTATCCGGTTAAACAAATTGGTGAAACTACTAAGAGAGGTACAATCGTTACTTTTTATCCGGATCCTTCCATATTTACTCAGACAATAGAATATTCATATGATACATTGTCTGCGCGTATGCGTGAGTTATCCTATTTGAATAAAGGAATCACGATTACTTTTACAGATAAAAGAGAAGTTGATAAAGACGGAAATTTCGTTTCAGAAATCTTCCATTCTTCAGAAGGTCTTAAAGAATACATTCGATATTTAGACGGAAATCGTGAGCCAATTATTGCACACGTAATTTCTATGGATAACGAAAAAGGGGAAATTCCTGTTGAGGTAGCTTTGATTTACAATACAAGTTACTCTGAGAATATTTTTTCGTATGTAAATAATATTAATACCCATGAAGGGGGAACACACTTGCAAGGTTTTAGAACTGGTCTTACAAGATCATTAAAGAAATATGCAGATGCCTCTGGTATGTTGGACAAATTGAAGTTTGATATTTCTGGAGATGATTTCCGCGAAGGTCTTACTGCGATTATTTCGGTAAAAGTGGCTGAGCCTCAATTTGAGGGTCAAACTAAAACTAAACTTGGAAACCGTGAAGTAGTATCTCCGGTAAGTCAGGCGGTGAGCGAAATGATAGAGAATTATTTGGAAGAAAATCCAAATGATGCCCGTATTATTGTTCAAAAAGTTATTCTTGCAGCCCAAGCACGTCATGCAGCCAAAAAAGCGCGTGAAATGGTGCAGCGTAAAACCGTAATGGGTGGTGGTGGATTGCCAGGGAAATTATCCGATTGTTCAGAACAAGACCCTGCAAAATGTGAAGTATATCTTGTCGAGGGAGATTCGGCAGGAGGAACGGCCAAACAAGGTCGTGATCGTGCTTTTCAAGCTATTTTGCCTTTGAGAGGTAAGATTTTGAATGTGGAAAAAGCAATGCATCATAAAGTATTCGAAAACGAAGAGATTCGAAATATATTTACGGCACTTGGTGTTACAGTTGGAACAGCCGAGGACTCTAAAGCTTTAAATATCGAAAAATTAAGATATCATAAAGTAATTATTATGTGTGATGCCGATGTCGATGGAAGTCACATTGCTACCTTAATTTTGACTTTCTTTTTCCGATTTATGAAAGAATTAATTGAAGAAGGACACGTATATATTGCCGCACCTCCATTATACTTGGTTAAAAAAGGAAAAAACAAAGAATACGCTTGGGACGATAAAACTCGTGATGATGCAAATGCTAGAATGGGTGGAGGAGCAGCAATTCAGCGATATAAAGGTCTTGGAGAGATGAATGCAGAACAATTGTGGGAAACAACAATGGATCCTGGTTTTAGAACTTTGCGACAAGTGACTATAGATAGTCTGGTAGAGGCAGATAGAGTTTTCTCTATGTTAATGGGTGATGAAGTGCCGCCACGAAGGGAGTTTATCGAGAAAAATGCAGTTTACGCAAATATCGATGCGTAGTTTTTAGAGTAACTGTATTTTTCTTTTTTGATTTGAAATTAATAAAAACAAATAAAAATGAAAGTTACCATTGTAGGAGCAGGGAATGTAGGAGCATCCTGTGCAGATTCAATTTCTTATAGAGGAATTGCAAGTGAAGTAGTATTATTGGATATCAGAGAAGGTTTTGCCGAAGGGAAAGCTATGGATATCATGCAATGTGCTACAAATACTGGTTTTAATACTAATGTTTCAGGTGTCACAAATGATTATTCTAAAACGGCAAACAGCGATGTTGTTGTGATCACTTCTGGGATTCCAAGAAAACCAGGAATGACCAGAGAAGAACTAATAGGAATAAATGCAGGAATTGTAAAAACAGTTGCTGAGAATGTTTTGGCACATTCGCCAAATTGTATTGTTGTTGTTGTATCGAATCCAATGGATACCATGACTTACTTAGCATTGAAAGCTACAGGATTGCCAAAAAATAGAATTATAGGAATGGGTGGAGCATTAGACAGTTCTCGTTTTAGATATTATTTGTCTAAAGCATTGGATAAACCTTCAAATGATATTTCTGCAATGGTTATCGGTGGTCACGGTGATACTACAATGATACCATTAACTAGATTGGCTGCCTACAATGGAATTCCGGTTTCTGAATTTTTATCTCAAGAAGAATTAGATAAAGTTGCTGCTGCTACAATGGTAGGAGGTGCAACACTTACAGGTTTGTTGGGAACTTCAGCTTGGTATGCGCCAGGAGCTTCTGTTGCTTACTTGGTAGATAGTATATTAAATGACCAAAAGAAAATGATAGCTTGTTCTGTAATGCTTGATGGTGAATACGGACAAAGTGATATCTGTATTGGAGTACCTTGTATTATAGGTAAAAATGGAATTGAACAAATCGTTGATATTAAATTGAATGATGCTGAAAAAGCTGCTTTTGCAAAAAGTGCAGAAGCTGTAAGAAGCATGAACTCTGATTTGAAAACAGTATTAGCATAATAAATTACGTATAAAAAAAAGAAGACTGCATTTTTGCGGTCTTTTTTTTGATATTAATCAATAAATAAATTGGTTAATCTTTCCGTTAATTATATATTTGCTCGGTTTAAAAAAAATGATGTAAATCGTGCAGTTCTTTTTTGTTTACCAAAATCGACGTAATGGCTTATTTTATAGGGTTTAAAGCAAAAATAAATAAATAAAAATAATTAATTTTTAGTAATAATGCAGAATAAAGGACTTATTAAATTTTTCGCAATTCTATTTGCATTGGTAAGTATTTACCAACTTTCTTTCACTTTTGTCTCTAGCAAAGTAAAAAGTGATGCAAAAGCTTTTGCTGGTACAAACCCAGAAAAAGAAGTAAAATATTTGGATTCAATTGGTAAAGAAAAAGTGTTTAGCTTAGGTTTTACTGATTTTACATTCAATGAAGTAAAAGATAAACAAATCAACAAAGGGCTTGACTTAGAAGGGGGAATCAATGTGATTCTTCAAATCTCGGTTAAAGACATTTTGAAAGGATTATCAAATAATTCGAAAAATCCTGTTTTTAATAAATCTTTGGCGGATGCCACTGCAAATCAAAGAGGAAATCAATCCTATATTGATGCATTCTTCGAAGCTTTTGAAGCCAATTCAAACGGTACCGTAAAATTAGCATCGCCAGATATTTTTGCTAACAGAAGTTTGCAAGGTGATGGAGGAGTTTCTTTTCAAATGACAGACTCTCAGGTTCAAAAAGTAATCAAAAGAAAAGTTGACGAATCTGTTGAAAGTGCTTTTGGAGTATTGAGAAAACGTATCGATAAATTTGGTGTAACACAACCTAACATTCAAAAATTAGGAGAAACTGGAAGAATTCTTGTAGAACTTCCTGGTGCTAAAGATGTAGATAGAATCAAAAAATTATTGCAAAGTACAGCTCAATTAGAGTTTTGGGAAACATATAAGGTAGAGGAAATCGGTAATTTTATCATGGCTGCAAATGAAGCTTTGAAAAAAACCGAAGTTGCTAAAGTAGAAACAAAAACGGTTGCTAAAGATTCATTAAGTGCTTTATTGACTGATGGAAAAGATTCTACCGCTACTAAAAAAGGGAATAATCCTATCATTGATAAAATTGTAGCTCAAGGTGGCGGACCGGTTTTAGGTCTTTTCTCTCCAAAAGATACTGCTGTAATCAATTCTTATTTTAAAAGAGCTGATATTAGAGTTTTATTGACAGGCGATCAACGTTACGCAAAATTTGTATGGGGAAAACCAACTACTATTAAGGATGCAAAACAAAAAGATATTGAAGTTGTTGAATTGTATGCTTTAAAAGGAAATAGAGATAATGTAGCTGCTATGGGTGGTGGTGTTGTAACTGACGCTAGCGATACTTTTGATCAAATGGGTAAACCAGCAGTTTCTATGCAAATGAATAATCTTGGTGCTAAAGGTTGGGAAGAATTGACAGGAAGAGCTTATACTCAAAAAAGTAATATTGCTATCGTTCTTGACGATATCGTGTATTCTGCTCCAGGAGTTTCTAGTGGTCCTATAGCGGGAGGAAGATCTGAAATTTCAGGTTCTTTTGATGTTACGGAAACTAAAGATTTAGCCAACGTATTGAGAGCAGGTAAATTACCGGCTGCTGCCGAAATAATCCAATCAGAAGTGGTAGGGCCGTCCTTAGGTCAAGAAGCTATCGATCATGGTACTGATTCTGCTATAATAGGATTGCTTTTAGTATCGTTATGGATGTTGGTTTATTATGGTAAAGCAGGATGGTACGCAAATATTGCATTGGCTGTCAATTTATTGTTTATGTTTGGTATTTTGGCATCATTAGGGGCTGTACTTACATTGCCTGGTATTGCTGGTATCGTTTTAACGATGGGTACTGCAGTAGATGCAAATATCATTATCTATGAAAGGGCAAAAGAAGAATTACGTGCAGGATTGTCATTAGATCAAGCGGTGAAAATTTCATATAGCTGGAAAGGTGCTATGCGTTCTATTGTGGATGCAAACGTAACGCATATTTTAATTGGTGGTGTGTTGTTTATCTTTGGTTCAGGACCAATAAAAGGTTTCGCAACTACATTATTAATAGGTATTATAACTTCATTGTTTACTTCTATTTTTATTGCCAGAATTTTTATCGACAGAAATATTGCTGGTAAAAATGATTTGTCATTTGTAACTAAGTTTTCTAAAGATTTCTTTACCAACTTCCACTTTGATTTCTTGGGAATTAAAAAATGGACGTATGTATTCTCTGCAGTAGTAACTATCGTAAGTTTGGTTTCAATCTTTACTAATGGATTTGATCAAGGTGTGGATTTCGTAGGAGGAAGAACTTTTCAAGTACGTTTTGAAAAACCAATGCAGGCTGAAGTAGTTAAAGATGAATTGACTAAAGTTTTTGGTAGTGCCGAGGTGAAAACTTTTGGTAATGAAAATCAATTGAAAATTACAACTAAATATAAAATTCAAGAATCTGGAACTGCTGTTGATGAAGAAGTGAATAAAATGTTGTACGAAAGCTTGAAGCAAAATTATTCTGCAGGTTTGACATATGATAAATTCATAAATTCTTCTGAGGGGAAAAAACTTGGTGTGGTACAACAATCAAAAGTTGGTCCAACAGTTGCAGAGGATATTAAAACAAATGCTTATTGGGCAGTTCTTGGAGCAATGCTGATTGTATTTTTATACTTGCTTGTAAGTTTCAGAAAGTGGCAATATGGTTTGGGAGCAATTGCTGCTGTGGCGCATGATGTTATCTTTGTATTGGGAGTTTATTCATTATGTTGGAAATTTATGCCTTTTGGTATGGAAATCGATCAACACTTTATTGCTGCGATTCTTACCGTTATTGGATACTCGATGAATGATACCGTAATTGTATTTGACAGGGTTCGTGAGTTCTTGGATGGTAAAACAAAAGGAACTTTTGGTGAAATTGTAAACAAATCGATTAACTCTACAATGTCAAGAACAATCAATACGTCATTAACGATGATTGGAGTATTGTTAATCATGTTTATCTTTGGTGGAGAATCTATTAGAGGATTTATTTTCGCAATGCTTATAGGTATTGTTGTAGGTACTTATTCTTCATTATTCATCGCAACTCCTGTATTAGTGGATACTATTTCTAGAGAAGACAAGAAAAATGTGGAAATCAAACATCAACAAAGCTAGTTTTAGAAATTCATAAATAAAAAAAAAGATTCAGCGAAAGTTGAATCTTTTTTTTTGTTCATAAAATTCGAGTATTATTGGTAATTAACAGCAACTTTAGTATGGCTTTGCTTTGTTGTATTTGCTGTTTATTTTCTTATAAATATATATAGAAAGTCTTGACTTTTTTATTGTAGACACCATTCAGAAAAATAAAAAAGATCCAATTTAAGAGATATTTGTGTAGCCACTTGATCACTTATCTGCTTTTTGCAACCTATGTTTGGAGATATTGAACAATTGGATTTCTATAAGAAAACAATCGTACTCCACAGCAATTAAAATAATTTATGAAGTTCTTAAAAGAAAAGAAAACTAAGTAGTATGATTTTTAGATTTGGTATAAAAAAATAGCCACTGAATTTCAGTGGCTATTTTTTTATTGTAATAAATTTAATTTAAAGATCACTTGTTTTCTTCGCGGTAATAACAAAATACAATCCCACCACTATAAAAGGAATACTCAACCATTGACCAGTTGATAATATGTTTCCTAAATCGCTTTCAAAGCCACCCTGGCTTTCTTTTACCGATTCGACTACAATTCGTACCGTGAATAATAATACTAAGAATAAGCCAAATAAATAGCCTGATTTTTTACGGGCATCTGTTTTCCAATACAAGAAAAACAATATTGCAAATACAAATATGTAGCAAAAAGCTTCATACAATTGCGCCGGATGTTTAGCAGGAACCTGTTCCAGCAAATTGGCATATTGAGGATTGGTGGCAATAGCATTATAGGCTTCTTTTGGAGTAGCAAGCTGGGTGGAATTCACCGCTTCTCTTGGTGTAAATTGATCTCTTACAAAACGAATCCCAAATGAAGAAGTAGTTTCTTTACCTACAATTTCTGAATTGAAAAAATTACCTAATCGCACAAAAATAGCACCACTGGCAACTGGAATAACTACTCTGTCCAATATCCATAATAATGGTTTTTGAATCACTTTTTTACTAAAGAAGTACATAGCTATGATTATCGAGATTGCCGCTCCATGACTAGCTAATCCTTGGTATCCTGTGAATTCAAATTTTGGATTAAAACGGAATGGTAAAATGATTTCGGCCAGATTGTTTCGGTAGTATTCCCAATCGTAAAAGAAAACATGTCCCAAACGTGCACCAATCAAAGTGGCAAGTACTGTCCAAACAAATAAAGAATCTAATTTATCGATAGCAATATTTTCTCTTTCAAAAATATGTTTCATAATGTACCAACCCAATCCAAAAGCAATTACAAACATCAAACTGTAAAAGCGAATTATAAAAAAACCTAAATCAATACCTTCGGAAGGATTCCAAACAATGTTTAAAGCGTGTGTCATTTATTATTTTTATTTTTTGTGAAAATACTATTTTGATTTGAGTAATTGTGTTAACTAAAAGGTAAGAAATGAGCAAGAGTATAAATTGGTTGCAAATACTAATGAGGATTTGCGAATTACTTATTCCAACATAAACAATATTATCTACATATGAATTTTTCTTTTTTAATGATTATGGTTGCATTTTTTTTCAGGAACAGGATCATACCCTTTTCTGCCCCAAGGATGACAACTTAAAATCCTTTTTATGCCTAAATAACCACCATAAAACAACCCATGAATTTGCAAAGCCTGAATCATATAGCTTGAACAAGTCGGCTCAAATCGGCATGCTGCGGGAGTAAAAGGGGATATCGCTCCCTGATAAAACCGAACGAGTAGTACAAACGGATAAATAATGATTTTGTTTAACATAACTGAATACTGCCATCTGTTAACTGCAAACTAATAACTGCCTACTGAACACTAAAAGTTGTTCCTTCTTTCCCGTCTTTCAATTGAATGCCCAAAGCGATTAATTGATCCCTAATTTGATCCGATAATGCAAAATCTTTATTGTCTCTGGCTTGTTTACGCATGCCAATAAGCATATTTACCACGCCTTCTAATTTGTCTGTGTTGCCATTAGTTTTTTCTTCTTCCAATCCCAAAACATCAAATACAAAAGCCTGCATTGTTTCTGTAAACAGCTTTAAATCGTTTGCATTTAAAGTCTCTTTTTCGTCTTTTAATAAATTAACAAAACGTACTCCTTCAAATAACTGTGCAATAAGGATTGGTGTATTGAAATCATCATTCATAGCATCATAACACAATTGTTTCCAACTGGCAATATCTATAGAACTGGTGGCACTTGCAGAAATTCCTTTTAAAGATTCCATTGCTTCCATCAATCTTTTATATCCTTTTTCGGCTGCAATAATAGCTTCGTCAGAGAAATCAAGGATGCTTCTGTAATGCGCTTGTAACATGAAAAAGCGAGCTACTGATGCGGAAAAAGCTTTGCTTAAAAAAGCATTGTCTCCAGTCAAAATCTCTCCTGGCAAAATATTGTTTCCAGTCGATTTGGCCATTTTTTTACCATTCAAAGTAAGCATATTGGCATGCATCCAGTAATTTACAGGAGTATGTCCAGTACAAGCTTCGTTTTGTGCAATTTCACATTCGTGATGCGGGAATTTTAAATCCATTCCACCACCGTGAATGTCAAAATGATTGCCCAAATATTTGGTGCTCATTGCAGTACATTCTAAGTGCCATCCCGGGAAACCATCGCTCCATGGCGAAGGCCATCGCATAATATGTTGTGGTTCGGCTTTTTTCCAAAGTGCAAAATCCTGTGGGTTTCTTTTGTCTGATTGCCCGTCAAGATCACGTGTGTTGGCCAACATATCTTCAATATTACGGCCACTTAATATACCATAATGATTGGTTTCATTGAATTTAACCACATCAAAATAAACAGAGCCATTTGCTTCATAACCAATTCCTTTGTCAATAATAGTTTTTATAATTTCAATTTGCTCAATAATATGGCCCGTTGCAGTGGGTTCGATACTTGGGGGCAAAAAGTTAAAAGCATTTAAAATATCATGAAAATCTACGGTGTAGCGTTGCACTACTTCCATAGGTTCCAATTGTTCCAAACGCGCTTTTTTGGCAATTTTATCTTCGCCTTCATCCACATCGTCCACAATATGCCCCACATCCGTAATGTTTCGAACATAGCGCACTTTGTAATCCAAATGCAATAAGTATCTGAAGATTACATCAAAAGACATAAAAGTTCTCACATTTCCAAGATGTACATTGCTGTAAACCGTTGGTCCACATACATACATCCCCACATTTCCTTCGTTGATTGGTGTAAATGTTTCTTTTTCTCCGGAAAGAGAATTGTATATTTTTAAGGTTTGTGTCTTGTACAATGGCATCTTTTGTATGATTAGTAAATGTGACAATTAATAAATTGTTGACTTTGTATAAAATAATAACCATTAAGGAATAAAGAATTTTAAGTCTTAATGATACTTAATTTCTTAATGGTTTAATGTTTTGAAATTGATGTTTTAGAAACTAAAATTTAGTCTCCAATTTGATATAGTCCAAAAACTCTCTTTTGGTTTGAGGATCTTTGAATTTACCGCCAAATTCAGAAGTTACCGTACTGCTTTCGATATCTTTAATTCCTCTTGAATTCACGCATAGGTGTTTGGCGTCAATTACGCAAGCGACGTCGTCGGTTCCTAAAGCTTGTTGGAGCTCTTGTACAATTTGCATTGTTAAGCGCTCTTGCACTTGAGGTCTTTTGGCGTAATGTTCTACAATGCGGTTCATTTTTGAAAGACCAATAACTCTTCCATTCGAAATATAAGCCACATGTGCTCTTCCAATAATGGGTAGTAAATGATGTTCGCAGGTAGAATAGAGTGTAATGTTTTTTTCAACCAGCATTTCTCCATATTTGTAATTGTTCTCAAAAGTGGAAGCTTTTGGTTTTTTGTCAGGATTCAATCCGCCAAATATTTCTTTTACAAACATTTTGGCTACACGATTGGGAGTTCCTTTTATACTATCGTCTGTCAAATCCATTCCTAAAGTTTGCAGGATGTTTTCGACGTCTTTCTTTATTCTTTCAATCTTTTCTTCATCGGTAATGTCAAAAGCATCCTTTCTTACTGGATTTTGAGCATTTGTACTAATATGATTGTTTCCTATTTCGTCTTGAAATTCTTCGTTGTTTATCATTAAAAGGTACTATTATTATGAGTGTGTTTTTTTAAGGGGTAAAGATAATTAATAAAAAGGAAACATTTTCTATCGTTTCGGCTTTTAATTATAGCAAAAATTGATAAAAAGATTGATTAATTTGATGTCAAAACAAAAAAGGCAATAACATAAAATGCTATTGCCTGTGTTTGAGAATTGTGATTATTATTCTTTATTTTGAATTGTAAACAGTCAAAGCTTCTTTCAAAATTCGGACAGCACTGATTAAATCTTCTTTTTTCAAAACATAGGCAATTCGAACTTGGTTCAAACCAACGCCTGGAGTTGAATAAAATCCAGCAGCTGGAGCGATCATTACTGTTTCTCCGTTCAGCTCGTATTTTTCCAAAAGCCATTGTGCAAAAACATCTGCATTATCGATTGGCAATTGAGCAATACAATAAAAAGCAGCTTTTGGAGTCTTTACGACCACGCCTTCTATTTTGTTCAATTCGCTGATTAAAATATCTCTTCGTTCTTTGTATTCAACTATTACTTCGTCAAAATAACTTTGAGGAGTGTCAATTGCAGCTTCACAAGCAATTTGTTCAATTGTTGGTGGGCATAAACGGGCTTGTGCAAACTTCATAGCAGCAGCAGTAACTTCTCTATTTTTAGTCACCATACAACCAATACGTGCGCCACACATACTATATCTTTTAGAAACCGAATCTATCATGATTACGTTTTGCTCAATTCCTTTTAGGTTCATTACCGAAAAGTGTTGATCTCTTTGGTCATAAATAAATTCACGATACACTTCGTCAGCAATTAAAAACAAATCATGTTTTTTTACCAATTCTCCAAGTTGATTAATTTCAGCTTCTGAATATAAATATCCAGTTGGATTGTTCGGATTACAGATTAAAATAGCTTTGGTTCTTGGCGTAATTGCTTTTTCGAATTCTTCAATTGTTGGCAGTGTAAATCCACTATCAATAGTAGAAATTACTGGTACAACTTTCGCACTTGATTCTTCTGAAAAAGCGCTGTAATTGGCATAAAAAGGTTCAGGAATAATAACTTCATCCCCCGGATCCATTATACTTCCAAGGGCAAACAAAAGGGCTTCTGAGCCTCCGGTAGTTATCATAATATCTTCATAGTCAACTCTCACATCTTGTTTGGTGTAAAATTCGGCTAGTTTTTTTCGGTAACTTTCGTATCCTGCAGAAGGACCATATTCGATGATAGTTAAATCAATGTCTTTTATCGCTTTGATTGCGATTTCTGGGCTCTTTATATCGGGTTGTCCAATGTTTAAATGATAAACCTTATGTCCCTTTTTTTTAGCTATATCTGCATAAGGAGCCAATTTTCGGATTGGCGATTCCGGCATTCTTCGACCTCTGATTGAAATTTCAGGCATGATTGTAAAATTTGAGGTGCAAATTTGCAATTTATTTTCCAAAAACACTGTAAACAATGTGCCTATTTTGTTGTTTATCTTTCATTATTATCGTATAATTGGGTAATAATATAGAAATATAACTAAATGAAAAGAATTTGTACAATTTTCCTTTTTTTGATACATATTTTACCAGTTTTAAGCCAAGAAGGATTTGTGTTTGATAAAGGAGTTGAAAAAGTAACAGTTCCTATTAAGTTGATTAATAATTTGGTTTTTATTCCAATAAAAGTAAATGGAGTAGAACTTAACTTTTTATTAGATACGGGAGTTGAAGAGACAATTCTTTTTAGTTTGGAGGAAAATCAAGAGGTTAGTTTTTACAATTCGGAAAAAATAACGTTGAAGGGTTTGGGTAGTGAGGAAGCTATTGAAGGGCTAAAAACAACCAATAATATTTTGGAATTGGATGGATTAAGATCAAATCATCAGCTTATTTATGTTATCCTAGATCAAAGTTTTAACTTGTCTTCTCAAATCGGTATTCCTGTAAACGGTATTATTGGGTATCAGTTTTTTAAAGATAATTTTGTACGCATAAATTATAGTAGTAAAAAAGTAGTAGTCTATAAAAATAATAGCTCGAATAGAAAAAAAATAGAAAAAAAATACGATAAAACTGGAATTACTATTGAAAAACAAAAACCTTATTTAACGGGGAATATAGCTATTAACAAATCCAATGTTGCGGTAAAATTATTGATAGATATTGGGAATAGCGATTCTGTTTGGCTTTTTCAGAATTTGTCGGACAGCATTAGAGTCCCCGCTAAAAATTTTGACGATTTTTTGGGTAAAGGTTTTAGCGGAGATATTGAAGGAAAAAGGGCGAGAATTGAAGGTTTTTCATTCAATAAATATGATTTCAAATATCCAATTGTTGCATTCCCTGATTCGAGTTCAATCAAAAATGTCCGCATGGTTCAAAATAGAGTAGGGTCTATTGGTGGAGAAATTTTAAAACGTTTTTCGGTCATTTTTAATTATTCAAATGGAGAATTGTTTCTAAAGAAAAATTCTAATTTCAACGAACCTTTTACTTATAATAAAAGCGGGGTTGAGATACAACATAATGGTTTGCAGTGGGTGCAAGAAACTGTGAAATTAGAAACGGTTCCTATTTCTGGAGCTGTTACTTTTGACTCTAGGGGAGAAAAAGTTACAGATAATTTCAAATATAAATTTCAGTTAAAACCTATTTATGAAATATCAAATGTTCGGAAAAATTCACCAGCTGCAATTTGCGGTTTGCAAGTTGGAGATATTGTTTTAAAGATTAACAAATCACCTGTTTATAATTATTCTTTACAAAAAATAAATGATATGTTTAAATCTGACGAAGAAATTTGGATTTATTTAGAAGTCGAAAGAGATAGTCAAATTTTAGATTTCAAATTTCAATTGCATGATATTTTATAATAAAAATCTCTTTTTGGTACAATCAAAAAGAGATTTTAAATATGTTTTACGTTAATTACTGAGTACTTCACCTTTTATTTTTAAGGGAACCCTACCTTCATCATAATTTATCGCGTTTGTGTCTACGGTAATGGTTTTTCGAATTGGACCAAGAGTCATATTATATTTTATTTCAATCCGATCAGCTTTTCCAGGAAGAATGGGTTGACTAGGTTTGTATGTTATTGTGCAACTTGCAGTCGATTGAATTGATATAATAATTAATGGTGCATCTCCAGTATTTGTAAATGTAAAATTCCTAATACCGTTGTCGTTTTGTTTGGTTACTTTGCCATAGTCAACTGTATTGTCTGCTTGATGAATATCTATTCTAGGGCCGCTTTGAGCGAAGCTAATACTACTTATAAAAAGCAATACGATAAATGTTATACTATTTTTCATTATGTTGTTTTTTAGTAGGCTTAGTAAATATAGTATCTTTTAATTAATGCACAATTTTTTATTTCTCTTTTTATACTGTGCTTAATTATTTACTTTTGTCCTTTATAATAGACAACAAAAATCAAACCAAAGGTTAAAGTTTATTTGTATAATCGATTATTTATTTAATCGATTATACTGAAATCCAAATTAACGATTAAAATAATCCACAATAAAATGACAATTCCTGCACAATTTGACGCAAAAACTATTGAAAATAAATGGTATGACTATTGGATGAAAAATAATTATTTTCATTCAGAACCAGACCATAGAACACCTTATACAATTGTGATTCCACCACCAAATGTGACTGGGGTTTTGCACATGGGGCACATGCTTAATAATACGATTCAAGATGTTTTGATACGAAGAGCGCGTCTTAAAGGGTTCAACGCTTGTTGGGTTCCGGGAACGGATCATGCTTCTATTGCCACAGAAGCCAAAGTGGTTGCCAAATTGAAAGCCGAAGGAATTAATAAATCCGATCTAAGTCGTGAAGAATTTCTGAAACATGCTTATGAATGGACAGACAAATACGGAGGGACTATCTTGGAACAGTTGAAACAATTGGGTTGTTCCTGTGATTGGGACCGTACCAAGTTTACAATGGATCCTGACATGTCAGCTTCAGTAATTCGCTCTTTTGTGGATTTGTACAATAAAGGGTTGATTTATCGTGGGTATCGAATGGTAAACTGGGATCCAGAAGCCAAAACCACTCTGTCTGACGAAGAAGTAATTTATGAAGAGCAACAAGGGAAACTATATTTTCTAAAATATAAAATTGAAGGAAATGAAGATTTCTTGACCGTTGCTACAACACGTCCAGAGACTATTTTTGGGGATACTGCTATTTGTATCAACCCAAATGACGAGCGATTTGCTCATTTGAAAGGTAAAAAAGCGATTGTTCCTATTTGTGGAAGAGTTATTCCTATTATAGAGGATGAATATGTTGATATCGAATTTGGAACTGGTTGTCTAAAAGTGACTCCTGCTCACGATATGAATGATAAAACGTTAGGAGAAAAACACAATTTAGAGATTATTGATATTTTCAATGATGATGCTACGCTAAATAGTTTTGGATTGCATTATCAAGGGAAAGACCGTTTCGTGGTTCGTACCGAAATTGTAAAAGAATTAGAATCGAATGGTGCTTTGGCTAAAACCGAAACACACCTGAATAAGGTAGGAACTTCTGAAAGAACTAAAGCCGTGATTGAACCTCGTTTGTCTGACCAATGGTTCTTGAAAATGGAAGATTTAGTAAAACCAGCCATTCAATCCGTTTTGGTGGATGGCGATATTAAATTGCATCCAAAGCGTTTTGAAAACACTTATGCACATTGGTTAAACAACATTCGTGATTGGAATATTTCTCGTCAGTTGTGGTGGGGACAACAAATTCCTGCTTACTTCTATGGAGATGGAAAAGAAGATTTTGTAGTTGCTGAAAATATTGAAGAAGCATTAATTTTAGCGAAAGCTAAAACCAACAATCAAGAATTGGCAATGAGTGACCTTCGTCAAGACGTCGATGCTCTAGATACTTGGTTTTCTTCTTGGCTGTGGCCAATGTCAGTTTTTGGTGGAATTATGGATCCAGAAAATGAAGATTTTAAATACTATTATCCAACCAATGATTTAGTTACTGGTCCAGATATTTTGTTTTTCTGGGTAGCCAGAATGATAATTGCAGGTTATGAATATACAGGCAAAAAACCTTTTACGAATGTGTATTTAACCGGATTAGTTCGAGACAAACAAAGACGTAAAATGTCTAAATCTTTAGGGAATTCACCAGAGCCATTAGAATTAATCGAAAGATTTGGTGCAGACGGTGTTCGTGTGGGACTGCTTTTGAGCGCTTCTGCAGGAAATGACATTATGTTTGACGAAGAGTTGTGCAATCAAGGAAAAGGATTTACCAATAAAATTTGGAATGCCTTCAAATTGATAAAGGGATGGGAAGTTACTGATTCGATTCCGCAACCAGAATCGTCTAAAGTAGCCATTGAGTGGTACGAAGCCAAATTGCAACAAACACTTATTGAAATCGAAGATAATTTTGAGAAATACAGAATTTCCGATGCTTTGATGGGGATTTACAAATTGGTTTGGGACGATTTCTGTTCTTGGTTTTTGGAAATGATCAAACCAGCTTACCAACAGCCGATTGACAGCGTAACTTTTGCGAAAGCGATAGAAATGCTTGAAAACAACCTAAAATTATTGCATCCATTTATGCCGTTCTTGACGGAGGAAATTTGGCAAATTATTGCAGAAAGAACGATAGAAAAAGCCTTAATTGTTTCGACTTGGCCAGAAATGAAACCGTTCAATGCACAATTAATTACGGATTTTGAAAGTACAATTGAAGTGATTTCTGGAATTAGAACGATTCGTAAAGACAAAAATATTCCGTTCAAAGATACGATCGAATTGAAAGTGGTGAATAATGATAAGATTTCTACTTATTTTGATTCGGTTGTAACCAAATTAGGAAACATCACATCTTTGGAATATGTTTCTGATAAAGTAGATGGAGCTTTGTCCTTTAGAGTAAAATCGAATGAGTATTTTATTCCAATCACCGGGAATATCAATGTAGAAGAAGAAATAGCAAAACTAACTGCTGAGTTGATTTATACTCAAGGATTCTTAAAATCGGTTCAGGTTAAATTGTCTAATGAAAAATTCGTAGCCAATGCCAAGCCAGAAATCATTGAAAACGAAAGACAAAAAGAGGCCGATGCACTTTCTAAAATTTCCACGATTGAGCAAAGTTTATTGAGTTTGAAATAAAAACTAGACTTTTCGAAAATATAAAATCCCAATACTGAAATTTTCAGGATTGGGATTTTTAGTTTTACTGTATTTATTCTTTTTTATTAGTTCGATTTATTAATAAAAATAAAGGGTATGAAATAAATGTGATTATCAATATGATTAGAAAGTTTTTAGTATCACTATATACAAAACCAATTAATAAACCTAATGTTGCCATAATAGCAATTAAGGTTGACCAAGGATACCATCTGGAGCGATAAGGTCTGGGTAAATCGGGTTCTTTGCTTCTTAATTTTATAAGAGAACAATATGCCAATCCCCAAACGATAACCGACATGAACGTTCCAAAGGAAAATAACACTTCAAACGACCCTATGCAAATTAAAACTAAACTAAATAATGATGAAACTAAAAGAGCCACAATTGGAGTTCCGCCTTTGTTTACGGTCATTCCTTTTTGAATAAAAAAGCCATCTCGGCTCAATCCAAATAATATTCTTGCGGGGATCATCATAAAGGCATTCAAGATACTAATCAGTGAGAAAATAGCTATGACAGTAACAATAACAGCTCCATTTTTTCCGAAAACTACTTTTGCAACATCTGCTGCTGCCAATGGCGAATTGGCCAAAGAAGCCACTGGTAAAACATGGAAAAATGCCATATTAAGCAATACATAAATCAGTATTACCAGTATGGCTCCAATGTATAATGATTTGGGGATGTTCTTACTCGGGTTCTCATCTTCTTCTGCAAAAAAGCTAACGGAATACCAACCGTCATATGTACCGATGATTAATTGAAGTGATTTGAAAAATCCAAATAGAATTCCGATTTCAAAGAAAGAACTGTGTTTTTCTATAGGTGGTAGCTGTATGCCCGAATATATGAAACAGGCGACAATTAATGCCGCAAAGAAAACGACTTTAATGACACTGGTTAATTGTTGGATAATACTGCCGCTTTTTACACCAGTGATATGGAGAAATAGAAACGCAAGTAAAAAAGAAAGAGCAATAGCTGTAGCATTGTTTTCTAAACGTGGAAACAAAATAATTACATATTCGCTAATGACGATACAATAAAATGCGGGAGGAATTGCATTGGTAATATAATCATACCAACCGGATAAGAAACCGGCATATTCACCAAAAGCTCTTTTGATATAATTATAGGATCCTCCTGCTTTGGGTAACATTGTAGCCAATTCGGCATAGGAGTTTACACCTATTAAAATATAGATTCCTCCAAAAATCCAACAGCTAATAATCAACCAATAATTATCGAGCATTCCTGCAATTGCTCCTGGTGTGCGGAGTATGCCAACGCCAATTGTGCTACCAATTAATACCGCAATATTAAAACTTAAGCCCAAGCTTTTCTTTAATTGGTTCTTTTTGGTTTCTGACATATTGATTTGTTTATTTATAAATAATTAAAAGATATTGAAATATTATGTTTAGAATTGGTGCAAAAGGTTAATAATTCTTTCAAATATAGTTAAAATCCGTTTGTTTTTTTACAAAATAAAAAACCTCGTCTATTGCTAAACGAGGTTTGTGAGTTTATAATAATTAAACTTTTATCCAAACAAAATCAAGAATAATAAAGGGAAGATAACTCCTGCTACAGCCAGTTTCCAACCTCTATTTTTCCAGCTGAATTTCCCGGCTTTGATCATAATAGTACCTGTTAAGGCTATAGTGATTAAACTCAACGCAAAAATATCAGAATAATAAATCCAGAAATTGGAATCATTTTTGTGCAATTTCATAGCCTGACTGATAATAGGAGTTTTAATGAAAGAAACAATTTCACCTTTACCCGTTTTCATGTCAATTTCTACATCATGGTTTTCAAAAGACATTTTGAAGGTTCCTTTTTTTACCATTTGGCGTCTGAATTTATCATCAATATTCAATTTTTTTCCTAACTCTTCGGCGAAGTCATCGTTGATTTCGCTTTCGGCAGGGAGTTTTACGTCGATGGTTTTAGTTTCTGTAGTATATTTTTCGGGATGCCAAGCATCTCTGTGGTTCATCATTAGGCCCGAAAAGGCAAAGGACACAATAAGACCGATATAGAAGTAGCCTAAATCACGGTGTAAATTTCTAAAGTTGATTTTTTTCATTTCTTGATTTTTTTTGAAAGTTAAGTTGAATTTTTATATTTAAAAAATTAGACTAACTCCTTTGTAAAAGGTTTAATTAAAACTGGTATTTTAAGCTAGTCATTACTTGGCGAGGAGCAATTGGGTTTACACTGTAATTTTCGTGTATTGTATAATTCAACTCATTGGTAATGTTTGATAACTTGCACAAGATAGAAAATTGTCTCCAATTGTAACCTACCGAACAATCAATAGTAGTGTAGGCTTGCATAGGAATTTCTCTGTCATTAATTGTTTTTGCTCCCGTTTTTGAATCGATTACAATTAGATTGTTCCAGCCTCCGATTCGATCTCCAATATAATTACCCATTGCGCCAAACGACATTCCTTTTAAAGCACCAGTTGGCAAGGTGTAGAAAAAGCTTAAGTTGGCTGTGTTTGCTGGGGTTCTTACTAGGCGATCTCCTTCAATAAAGCTTCCGTTAAGCCCTGAAGTTTTGGTATAACGCATGTCATTATAACTGTATCCAGCGGTTATATTCAAACCGTTTAGCGGTCTTCCAGTAATGTCAATTTCTATTCCTTTGCTGGTAGTTTCTCCACTCAATACTTTTATGGTTGTATCTGAATTTAATGAACCGTCCGCTTTAAATTCAGCTGTTTGTGCTAAATTGCTATTGATAATATGATAAAGCGTAACATTCGTGCTTAACAAACCTTTTAGGAAGTTGTTTTTTACACCCACTTCGTATTGGTCAATAATAGAGGCTTCTATAGGTTCTAAGGCAACAGTTGTACCAGTATTTGGGACAAAAGAACTTGCATAACTGGCAAATAATGAAGTATTTATCGATGGCTGATAAATCAAACCTAATTTTGGAGAGAAAGCCTCGTCTTTTCGTTTGGGAGTTTCTGTACTAACGATTGGGTTTTTAGTCAAATCGAGTGTATTTACTGCAGCTTCCTGCCAAGACCAACGAATTCCTGCCAAAATTTTTATTTTTTCGGTAATCGAAATTAAATCTTGAGCATATATTCCAAAACGGTTAGTGTTCGTTTTTACAATTTTGGTATTCGTAGCCATTGGAATATCATTCCTTTGTGTATTGGGATCAAAAGTGAATAGATTGATCGTGTCATAAAGACTTGGGTCATATTTACCACCCACCATTACTGCTTTTTCCTTGAACACATAGGTATACGCATCTGCAATTGTATTGTCCAGATCAACTCCTGTAAATATTTGGTGTTTTATTGCACCGGTATTGAAAATACCCTGAACACTTAATTGTTCTCCTACTATTTGCTCAAAAGCTTTATTTTGTCCTAAAGGTCTGTTCCAGGTTCCGTATGGTACTGTTTTAGGGTCTATTTGTATGCGCTCTGTACCTATCGATGTTCTGTCATAATTTTGTAAGCCCACATTGAAATTTAATTTCCAATTGTCATTGAAAGAATGATTTAATAAACCTGAAAACGAAGCTTGTTTTGTAAGACCATTTGACCATAAGGCGCCATAAAAATTATTTCGCGGCACATCGGCTATATCTTTTCCAATGGCGCCAGTTCCAAAATCGGGAGTCCAATAGCTTTTTAAATAATCTCCCTGCAAAAGGATTTCTGTATTTTCACTCGCTTTAAAAAGAACTGAAGGGTTTATGTAATAACGTTCGTTTTTTACCACATCTCTAAAGCTTTCTGAGTTTTCGTAAGTTCCTACAAATCGGTAAGCAATAATATCATTTATTGGTCCGTAAATATCAATCGAAGGTTTGTAAAATGAGTAGCTACCTACTTGCATTTCTACCGTACCTCCTTGGGTAAATGAAGGGGCTTTGGTAACCATATTTAAAATTCCTCCCGGAGATACATTTCCGTATAATATAGAAGCACTTCCTTTTACCACCTCGACTTTTTCCAAGGATGCAACTTCGGGCATTGAGCCTCCATTGTAACGAAAACCATTTTTGTACATATTATTGGCAGACATGTCATAACCTCTGGACCAAAACGTTTCCTGAGCGCCACCTCTGGCAGACCCAACATAGACACCATTAATATTTTTTACAACATCACTCAAACGGATGCTTTGTTGTTGGGTTATAATTTCGCTTGTCACGATTTGTACACTTTGTGGATTGTCCATTGTTTTCAATCCTGAACGAACGGCCGACACCTGTTTGGGTTGTTGATTGGTTGTTATAATAACTTCATGAAGAATTTCTCCTCTTCTTCGTTTTTTTACGGTATCATTTGGTGATTTTATAGTGTCTGAAGAGAAATAATAGATATCATTATTGTTTGAATTTGTGGTGTTGCTTGCTGTTTCTTGTGCTTGTATATTGAAACAAAATAAAAATAGAATTGAGGGAATTAAAAAAGTCTTCATATCGTTTATTTGGAATAATTAAAAATAACAGCACAAATATAAAACTCATTTTTTAATAGACAAACTTATTTAGACTAAATATGAATAATAAAATTTATTAATTTTTTAGTAGTTCTTTTTCAATGTTTTAGGGTATAAAAAAAACCTTACCAGTGTTGGGCAAGGTCTATTTTTATAGGATTAAGATTGTTTTTTATTATTCGGACTTTTTCATCCCAAATTTCTCAGCGCTAGGTTTGCCGAGTTGCACGCCAATAATAGCCGCGACCAAACTATCTTTTTTTATCTGGTTGTAGGTAATTTTTTGGGGGTAATCGTGTCTTGGATTTTCAAAAACCAGTTGATTTGCTGTTCCAATAGTCATTTTAAAAGTGACTGCCTTGTTCTCATTTTGTCCTTTTACGGTGGCGTTATAAAATAATTCTTCTCCCTTTTGTTGCAATGTTAGGGTTTCAAAATGCAATGTATCTTTGCCTTTGATAAAGAAAGATTCTCCTTGAAAAGTACTGTCGTTCAATTGTTTCCAGCTTTCGGATAGAATGCCGTCTGCGGTTTTGGTTTCCCATTTTCCGAGGAGCCAGTTGGCTGTTTTTATTTTGTCTTTCTCGTTGGCTTCAGAGTTTTTGCAGGAAACGATGGCTAACAAAAACAGTATAAGAGTTGCTTTTTGAAACATTGGCGTAAATATTTGGTGTTATTTTGAATAAGCTAATTTATAAAAAAATAGAATAGTGTTGTTCTTAAAATTTTGGAATCAAAGGTTTACCATATAAGTAATTGCTTTTACAAATTTTCTTTAAACTTACATGACTTATATGTTTAAAATGATTTTAGATACTTTCATTCAAAATAGAATGAACCAATTCTTTGGTAGGTTTTTGGTCTTTCAGTTTTTCTCTAACCATATCAAAAGTGACTTTAAAATCACAGCCCAATTTATAATCACCGCAACCATAAGCGGTTTTCCCTTTCAGAATAGTTCCTTTTTTGCATTTCGGGCATGTTAATTCGTTCGGCGTTGGTTTTGGGACAGTTTTTTTCGGTTCCAGTTTGAGTATGAAATTCTCATCAAAGCGAAGCAAACCTTCCACAGTGCCAGCATCGGTTTTGAAGTCTTTTAAATTTACGGTCGATCCTTTTTGGAGCAATCTTAAATATTGATTCTCTGATATTTTTTTCTCGGCAAAAGTATAGGGCAATACAAAAGTACAACCGGCTTTGTAATCACCACAGCCGTAAGCCGATTTTCCTTTTATGAGCGATGTTTTTTTGCATTTCGGACAAACTTCACCCAAAATACCCGCCGCTTTCTTTTTCTCAACCGTAGCTTCTTGCTTTTGAACACTTCCTTCATGCGAAATATTGGCACGCCTGGTTTCGCTTCGTACTTCATACACCAAGGCATCTACCATACGTTTCATATTGTTGATAAATGCACCGGCTGTAAACGTCCCTTTTTCAATATCTTTCAACTGCTTTTCCCATGAACCGGTAAGTTCAGCTGATTTTATTAAATCATTTTGGATGGTGTCAATCAGTTGAATCCCAGTTGGTGTTGGCAATACTTGTTTTTTGTTTCGAACAATGTATTGGCGTCTAAAGAGCGTTTCGATAATATTGGCCCGTGTTGATGGCCGTCCAATGCCGTTTTCTTTCATCAATTCGCGTAAGTCCTCGTCGTCTATCTGTTTGCCTGCAGTTTCCATGGCGCGCAATAAGGTGGCCTCGGTAAACTGATTGGGTGGCTTGGTTTCCTTTTCCAAAAATGAAGGTTGGTGCGGTCCTTTTTCGCCTACAACAAAACTGGGCAAGATGTCGGCTTCTTTTTCTTTGGCATTTGGGTCTTCAAAAACTATTCGAAATCCTTTTTTTAAGATTTCTTTTCCAGTGGTTTTAAAGAGTACATCGGCTGCTTTTCCGGTTACTGTGGTGTTGGCCACCAAACAATCATCATAGAACACCGCTATAAAACGCTTTACAATAATATCATACACTTGTTGCTGATTGTATTGCAAATTACTTTGCACTCCCGTTGGAATAATCGCGTGGTGATCGGTTACTTTTTTGTCGTTGAAAACTTTGGGCGATTTTTTAATCTTTTTTTCCAAAAGAGGCTGCGTCAATGCATTATAATTGGTTAAGTTTTTTAATATTCCCGGCACTTTTGGGTAGATGTCGTTAGGTAAAAACGTGGTATCGACTCTGGGGTAGGTGACTACTTTTTGTTCGTACAGTGTCTGAACAATTTTGAGTGTTTCATCTGCCGAAAACCCAAATTTTTGATTGCAATATACTTGCAAACCTGTTAAATCAAAAAGCTTAGGAGCAAACTCATTGCCATTCTTTTTTTCGACAGAAACAATTTCGAACTCGCTTTCCTTGACTTTGTTAGCCAAAATTTCGCCATCTTCCTTTTTTAGAAAGCGTCCGTCTTCATAGCTGAAAAGTGTTTCCCTGTATAAAGTCTGTAATTCCCAATAGGGTTGCGGTTTGAAATTCTCAATTTCTTTAAATCGGTCAACGACCATTGCCAGCGTTGGGGTTTGCACCCGACCGATAGACAATACTTGTTTATAACCACCGTGTTTTACGGTGTACAAACGGGTAGCGTTCATGCCAAGCAACCAGTCGCCAATGGCTCTGGAAAACCCTGCGTAGTATAAATTATCGTAGTTGGCGGATGGTTTCAGGTTTTGGAAACCTTCTTTGATGGCTTCGGTGGTCAGCGACGAAATCCATAAGCGTTGAACTTCTCCTTTGTAATGGGCTTCGTTCATGACCCAACGTTGAATGAGTTCTCCTTCTTGTCCAGCATCCCCGCAGTTGATAACCAACTCGGCTTTGTTGAATAGACTTTTTATGATCCTGAATTGCTTTTGAATACCCGAATTCTGCACCACTTTGGTTTCGAATTTGTCGGGAAGCATCGGGAGGTTGTTCAAATCCCAGCTTTTCCAATTGGGTTTGTAATCGTTAGGTTCTTTTAGGGTGCATAAATGTCCAAAAGTATAAGTAACCTGATAGCCATTGCCTTCGTAATAGCCGTCGTGCTTGATATTGGCTCCCAAAACGGATGCGATTTCGCGTGCTACACTTGGTTTTTCGGCAATACAGACCTTCATTTTCTTCTACTGATTTTGAAGCCGCAAATTAGGAATTTTGAAATTGGTATTGAAATGAAATTTTATGGAATGCTGCGCCTGACTTATTTTGATATAAATCTGTAAACGATATAAGGTGCTATTGCAACCCAAATTGGGATAAGAATCCAAATTTGTCCTTCGGTAAAATTATAGGTATGTAATAGTTGTTTCCAAGAATTTCCGCGGAGTAGCCCAAAACCAAACTCAAATGCCAGTGTCAAAAGCGTCCAGACAATTCCAATGAATAAAGCCTGTTTTTCAGAATTGGGAGGAAACCATTTTACAACCAAACAACAGTAAAGTCCAATGAGTATAATTAAAAAAAATGTAGAAATTTGATGTGCCGCTAATGCACCAGTGTATTTAGTATACCATAAATCTCTCGCAGCTCCATTTAGGACTGCTAGTAAAACCATCGGAAACCAACATAACAAATATTTTAGCATTTCCATTTGTATTATTTTAAAATAAATTCCCCTTCCAATACAGTCACCGCTTCGCCCAAAATAAAAACGTTGTCCTGTAAAAGTTCGGTACTCATAGTTCCTGTTCTTACTGAAGACTGATAAGCATTCAATTTTGTTTTGTTCAGCTTTGTTGCCCAATATTTTGTCAAAAAAGTTTGAATTCCGCCCGTTACAGGATCCTCGTTAGTTCCTGCCCAAGGCCAAAAATACCTGTAATGAAAATCAAAATTTTTGCTGTCTGAAATAGCAGTGACCAGAACCCCATTTATTCCTGTATATGAATTTAATAGAGCGGTAAAATCAGGTTTTAAATTTGCCAATTCCATTGCACTCTCAATTTCAATTAAAATTATTTTATTTTTAGGGCTGTATCTTTTATTCGCAATTTCAGAAATTCCAAGTGCATCTATCATCTTTTGAGGCACGGTTGTTTCTATAGTGTCATAAACAGGAAATTGCATTTTGATTTTATTTTTTACTTTTTCAATAAGCAACTCGACATTTTCACAGTTGATAAATTTTATACTGTCAAATGAAGTTGTGTTGAAAATAATTTTTGAAGAAGCCAATGTGGCGTGTCCACATAGTGGGATTTCAATCTTTGGCGTAAAAAAGCGAATGCTATAGGTATTGTCGGTGATTTGTTTTATAAAAGCAGTTTCAGAAAAACCAATTTCTGTAGCAATGCTTTGCATGGTGGCAACATCTAATTCATCCTCAGGAAGACAAACCGCAGCTGGATTTCCTTTGAATTTTTCATTAGTAAAAGAATCTACAAAATAGGTTTTCATTTTTTAAAATTTTTTAAAATTCCGTTGGCAGAAGTGCACTCCGTGCCCACAAAGTTTGATGTTTTCTGTTTATAAATATAATAAAAAGCTTTAAAATTTGTAGCTTTTTTTACTTTGAGTATTTAGTATTTTCTTAGTTGCTTGTTGTTTTGGGAACGGGTTGCATTATGCTATATGGCTTAGCCAAATCATACAGTACCAAACGATAAAGAAACAAGTTTATTTTCCATTTTTTTGTGCCCTACCACGTCCCAAACTCCGTTTACCACGTCTTGCAATGCGTTTACCCCGTCTAGTAACGTGGTCGACCACGTCCTAGACGGCAAATGCCCCGTTATAGAACGTGGTTTACCCCGTTTGAGACGCCATCTATCCCGTTGTATAACGTGGTAAACCCTGCTCAGGACGTGGTTAACCAAGTCCTGAACTTGTTTTCTACTATTTTGAATACAAAAAACCTCCAAAATCAAATGAGTTTGGAGGTTTTGTGTCTATAAAGTGGGAAGGTCTAAATTGCTTTGATATTTTATCAAATGTTTTTACCAATATTGCGGGCACGGATTGCAAATTCGCTATCGGACTCGAATTGCAAATACGAGGGTTCGGGATGGTTTTGTATTTCTTGCTCAGCGTGTGTGACGAAGTCGGGAGACTTCGTAGAGCGGGGAGCTGAATTTTTTTGAGATTTATTGTCGGAGTTGGAATTTCTCAAATATATAAATTAATGCCGAAAACACTGATAAAAAAATAGATAGTCTTGTAGCTGTTTTTAAAAATAATTTGTTTTTATTCCGGAATATTACGGGAAACCGTAAAGGCTCCTTAAAAAACGAAAAGCCCTAGCCCTGATGGTAGTGAAAATCCTTTTGTGCCGGTGTTCGGCACAAAAGATTGAAACGGACAGCAGGAAACAGCTCCTAAATTTTCTTAATTAAATTCTCTGGTTACGGTAAATTGTAAACTGAATAGTTTTTTTGTACTTTTGCACTCCAATAAAAGGAATAAGAAAATGTTAGATAGACTTCAAATAGTAAAACAACGTTTCGATGAGATTTCGGATTTGATCATTCAGCCGGATGTAATCTCAGATCAGAAGCGTTATGTGCAATTGAATCAAGAGTATAAGAATTTAAAAGCTTTGGCAGAAAAGCGTGATGAATATGTGCTTTTGATGGCAAATATCGATGAAGCAAACGAAATTATTGCTGACGGTAGTGATGCCGATATGACGGAGATGGCCAAAATGCAACTCGAAGAAGCCAAGGAAAGATTGCCGGAATTGGAGGATGAAATAAAATTCATGCTGATCCCGAAAGATCCAGAAGATGCCAAAAACGTGATGGTGGAGATTCGCGCAGGTACGGGTGGGGACGAAGCCAGTATTTTTGCAGGAGATTTGTTCAGAATGTACACTAAATATTGCGAAGGTCAAGGCTGGAGAACTTCGGTTGTGGATATGAACGAAGGTACTTCGGGTGGTTTCAAAGAGGTAATTTTTGAAGTTACCGGAGAAGATGTTTATGGAACTTTGAAGTTTGAAGCAGGTGTTCACCGTGTGCAACGGGTACCTCAAACAGAAACACAAGGACGTGTACATACCTCGGCAGCAACGGTGATGGTCCTTCCGGAAGCAGAGGAATTTGATGTACAGATTGATATGAATGATGTACGTGTGGATTTCTTTTGCTCGTCTGGACCTGGTGGACAATCGGTAAATACTACGAAATCGGCAGTACGTTTGACACACATTCCGACAGGATTGGTGGCGCAATGTCAGGATCAAAAATCACAACACAAGAATAAAGACAAAGCTTTGGGCGTTTTGCGTTCTCGTTTGTACGAACAGGAATTGGCCAAAAAGCAAGCAGAAGATGCTACCAAGCGTACCTCGCAAGTAAGTTCGGGCGACCGTTCGGCCAAGATTCGTACGTATAATTATGCTCAAGGGCGTGTGACGGATCACCGTGTAGGTTTGACATTATACGATTTGGGAAATATCATGAATGGTGATATCCAGAAAATTGTTGATGAGCTGGCCTTGGTAAACAACATGGAAAAACTGAAAGAAGCGAGTGAGGTTTTTTAAGCATACAAATTGATAAGAAGAAACACTTAATTGATATTGAAATTAATTAAGTGTTTTTTTTGTGCTTTTGCGATGTAAAATAAATTAAAACCGTATTAAAATAATTACAATACCTTAACCAATATTAACCTAAAATCTACTTAATGAAAAAATCATTACTTTTTTTAATTGTTCTGTTTTCAATTGCAAAATCGAACGGGCAATCGTATATGGGCTATTTCCCCGATAATTATGCAGGAGTGCAAGGCGTACTTTTTAATCCGGCAACAATTGTCGATTCTCGTTTTAAAACCGATATCAATTTATTTTCGGTAAGCGCAGCTGTTGGGAACGATTTATATGGTGTTAACCTACTTGATGCAACAAAGTCGGGTTATGATTTTGATACACAGGCAAAAATGACGCCTACTACCGACAATAACGGAATTACCAGTTTTGATGCTATGGGACCTTCGTTTATGTTTAATTTGGCGCCAAAACACTCTCTTGCCATTTTTACAAGAGCGAGAACTTTTTCGAATGTAGTTGGAGTTAATGGTAATCTAGTTGATGAAGTAAAAAATGGATTGGATGATGCCGATAACTTTTTGTTTAAAGGAGGTAACCCGAATGGTGTTTCGAATTCTTGGGGTGAAATTGGTCTTTCGTATGCAGCTGTATTATGGAATAACAATCAAAATTTCTTAAAAGGAGGTTTGACCGTTAAATATTTGCAAGGAGGAGTAAACGGATATATAAATTCTAATGATGTTTCGGCAGGATTTGTTAAAGACAATGTTAATCCAGGAAATAGTCAATTGGTTACCACTGGAATGCTTACACTAGGAAGTAGTCAGGATTTTGTAACCAACTCCAATAATGATTTTAAATTTGATGCGAACTCTATGGGTGTAGGATTTGACTTGGGATTTGTTTACGAATGGAGACCAGATTATCAAAAATATGATTTGAATAACGCCAAACCAGTTGATAATAATTTCAAATCAGTTAATAAATACAAATTGCGTTTTGGTGTTTCGGTGACTGATATTGGTTCTATAAATTACAAAAATGCGCAACAAGACACCTATAACTTGAATGGTGTTGTTACTCAGGATATGATTGATGCTGCCGATAATTTGTATGACTTTTTGGAAGCAAATTATACAAAAGTGTCTACTTCTAATGGAGGAAAAACGAATTTACCAACAGCTTTTCATGCCAATGTAGATTGGAATATTCATAATAAATTCTATTTGAACTTAAACGGAGATATAAGTTTGATAAATAAAAACACCATTAACGGGAACAGTATTGCAAATTCAGTTAGTTTGATTCCTCGTTATGAATCGAGATGGTTTACGTTCTCATTGCCAATTAGCTACATGGAATATAGCGGAACTCAAGTGGGCACGGCTGTGCGTTTTGGACCTATTTTTGTTGGTTCTAGTTCGGTTATTACCAATTTGGTATCTGATGATTCTAAAGCAGCTGATTTTTATGTCGGAATTAAGTATCCTGTGTATCAAAAGAAATTTAAGGATACAGACGAAGATGGAGTATTAGATAAATTTGATGATTGCCCATTGGTTGCGGGTCCGGTTGAAAACCACGGTTGTCCATGGCCAGATACTGATGGAGACAAAGTATTTGATAAAGATGATGCTTGTGTAAATGTAGCAGGTCCTGTAGAAAATAAAGGATGTCCTTGGGGAGATGCTGATAAAGATACCGTTCTTGACAATGTTGATGCATGTGTAAACGTAGCAGGGCCAGTAGAAAACAAAGGTTGTCCTTGGCCAGATACGGATGGAGATGGGGTGCTTGATAAAGATGATAAATGTCCAACAGTTGCAGGACCAGTAAGCAATGCAGGTTGCCCTATTCCAGTTTTGGATGCCGATGGCGATACCGTTCCGGATGATGTTGATGGTTGTCCATTGCTTTTTGGACCTGTTGAAAACAAAGGTTGCCCAAAAGTGACAGAAGCTACGCTGGAACAATTAAGAGTGGAAGCACGTTCTATTTTCTTTAATACAGGCAAAGCTACTCTGAGCGATGCCAGAAAAGGCGAAACATCAGGCCGATTGGATGCTATCAAAGAAATTTTGATTAATTATCCGAATGCAAAATTTGCAATTAATGGCTATACCGATAATGTGGGGAATCCGAAAGCAAATCTAAAGCTATCTGAAGCCAGAGCAAAAGTGGTTATGGATGCTTTGATTGCCAAAGGAGTAAATCCGGCGAATTTGACTTCGAAAGGTTTTGGGGATCAAAATCCAGTAAAATCTAATGAAACTCCAGAAGGCAGAGCAGAAAACAGAAGAACTGAGATTGTATATATTGGTGGTGTTGATGGAACATCTATTGTGAAATAAGGACTAATTAATATATTTTTAAAAAGCCATTCTTTATTGAATGGCTTTTTTTATTTTTGCATACCTTCTAAAAAGAGAGCTAATTCTCGTAAAATAATATTGCTTTAAATCAAATAGGGATGACAACAGAACAATTAATCAATCAAATTAAAATTAAAAAATCATTTCTATGCGTAGGTTTGGATGTGGATTTAAATAAAATTCCGAAGCATTTATTAGAATTAGAAGACCCGATTTTTGAATTCAACAAAGCCATAATTGATGCGACACACGATTTGGCAGTTGCCTATAAACCCAATATTGCATTCTTTGAAGCTTATGGAATAAAAGGCTGGATGTCATTGCAAAAGACAATAAATTACATCAATGAGAACCATCCTGACATTTTTACTATTGCCGATGCAAAGCGTGGCGATATCGGAAACACTTCTTCGATGTATGCAAAAGCTTTTTTTGAAGATTTAAATTTTGATAGTGTAACTGTCGCTCCTTATATGGGAAAAGATTCAGTGGAGCCTTTTCTCGCATTCGAAAATAAGCACACCATCATGTTGGCTTTAACATCCAATGAAGGCGCTTTTGATTTCCAGACCTTACAAGTGGACGGAAAGGAATTATACAAACACGTATTAGAAACTTCCAAAACCTGGAAAAACAGTAAAAACCTAATGTATGTGGTTGGTGCTACCAAAGCCGAATATTTTACTGAAGTCCGTAAAATTGTACCCGACAGTTTCTTGCTGGTTCCGGGAGTTGGAGCACAAGGCGGAAGTCTTTCGGAGGTCTGCAAATACGGAATGAATGACACTATTGGTTTGCTTATCAATTCGTCACGAGGGATTATTTATGCTTCAAACGGAACTGATTATGCCGATGTTGCAAGAACCGAAGCTTTGAAAATGCAACAAGAAATGGAGGAGATTTTAAAGGGTTTATTTGTTTAAACATTTAAAGTTTAATGGGTTAAAAGGTTTAAAGTTGTTTGTGTTTAATTTTAAACGAAATAAAATAATTCATTGATTAATCTTTAAAATTTTTGTCTAAAATCAACTTTGCGAATCTTTGCGTATGTTTCGCGAATGTTTGCGGAATAACATTATGAAAACTCTAATCGATCAACTTGGTACTTCTCATTCTTTTCAATCTTCGCCAAAGCGAATTGTTTCTCTTGTGCCTTCCCAAACCGAATTACTTTATGATTTGGGTCTGGAAGATAGAATAGTTGGAATCACCAAGTTTTGTGTGCATCCGTATCATTTCAAATCGACCAAAAAAATCGTTGGCGGAACCAAAAAAGTCAATTACGAGAAAATCCGTTTGCTGGAACCCGATATTATTGTTTGCAATAAAGAGGAAAATACCAAAGAAATGGTTGAAGAATTGCGTGAAATTTGTCCAGTTTGGGTAACCGATATTGTTACTCTGGAAGATAATTTTCAAATGATTACTGACTTTGGGCAACTTTTTGACAAGAGAATCGAAGCCAGAAAATGGAACGAAAAATTGACTTTTGCCTTGAGCGATTTTAAACATTTTATTAAAGACATTCCACTTAAAAAAGTGGCTTATTTTATATGGAAAAACCCATATATGGTAGCTGGTTCGGGAACCTTTATAGATGAATTATTAAAGTTGAATCATTTTCAGAATCACTTTGCTGACAAGGAACGCTACCCTGAAATTGATCTTGAAAAAATGGAAGAGGATGGTGATCTGGATCTAATTTTACTCTCCTCAGAACCGTTTCCATTCAAAGCGGATGACGGTTATGAAATAGCCAGAGATACTAACAATACCAGAACTGTTTTGGTAGATGGAGAAATGTTCTCCTGGTACGGAAGTAGGTTGTTGAAGGCTTTTGATTATTTTAAGTATTTTCATAATAGTATTTAAGAAGTCTAATAATCAAAGAAGTCTAAAATACCAAGAAGTCTTAATTAAGTCTGAAAAAAAACTATATTTGTCAAAAATATACATATCTAAGTGATTAACTACACAATATACAAGAACGAGAATAGCAAGCAATGGGTCACATTTGTGCATGGCGCTGGAGGAAGTTCGTCTATTTGGTTCAAACAAATTAGGGATTTTCAAAAAAATTATAATGTTTTGTTACTGGATTTAAGGGGACATGGAGAATCAAAACCAACACTAAAAACGGCATTCAAGCAAAAATATACTTTTTCGGCTTTGGCCAATGATATTCTCGAGGTTTTGGACCACCTTAAAATAGAGAAATCACATTTTGTCGGCATCTCGTTAGGAACCATCCTTATTAGACAATTGGCAGAAATGTATCCAAATCGTGTGCAAAGTATGATTTTGGGCGGCGCTATTTTAAAAATGAATTTCCGTTCACAAATTTTAATGCGATTAGGGAATGCCTTTAAATATGTATTGCCTTATTTGGTTTTATACAAATTCTTTGCTTTTGTGATTATGCCCAAGAAAAGTCACAAACAATCCCGCTCACTTTTTATAAATGAAGCCAAAAAATTATATCAAAAAGAGTTTATCAAGTGGTTTAAGCTAACTGCCGAGATAAATCCCGTTCTAAAATGGTTTCGTCAGGTAGAATTGAATATCCCAACATTGTATGTTATGGGCGAAGAAGATTATATGTTCTTGCCTTCGGTACGTAAAGTCGTGGAAAGTCACTATAAATCTTCCAGATTATTCGTTATCGAAAATTGCGGACATGTTGTTAATGTAGAGCAACCAAATGCTTTTAATACTGCCGTTTTATCTTTTATAAATACAGCCCAATAAAAAATGCCTGCACCGTATAGATGCAGGCAATTTATAACTAACCAAAACCAAAATAATAAATAACCAGTTTATTACTCTGTAAAGATCAGTATAATGTTGATGTTTTGCTGTTAAGGAATTGTTATTAGTTAATCTAAAAGAGTTAAGATTTACAATTTGATTTTAACATATTCGTTTATTTGAATGTTTGAAATACCTAACTCATTTATTTTCAATCGTTTAAATAAATTTAGGTTGCTCTTTTTTTTATTGAAATTAAAATTGCCATTGAAATTACTTCCTTTATTTTTTATCTTGTAAAGCAAATACTTTTTTCAAGACATCCGAAGTTCTTGCGTTCAAGTCAGTTCTTATATTTTTTTCTTCCACTGTAATCATTTTAAAAACACCATCCAAAGCTTTGTTGGTTACATAATCGGTTACATCTGGATTTACTTTGGTTACAAACGGAATCGTATTGTATTGTTTTATGATAGTAGACCAAACGACATCTGCTCCAACTTTCCCAATTGATTGTTGTACTACAGGACTAAATTTTGCGTACAAAGCAGTTGATGTAGACGATTGTAGATACACTGTTGCGGCATTGTCATTTCCCAGTAAAATGCTTTTGGCATCAGTAATTGTAATATTTTTTATAGCGTTGACAAATATAGGTGTCGCTTCTTTTACAGCATCTTCTGCAGCTCTGTTCAATGCCAGTATTCCTTCATCTGCTAGTTTTGACATCCCCATTTTTCTCAGGGTTCGGTCAACTTTGGCTAATTCTTCAGGCATTAAAATTTTTACAGCTTCGTTTTTATAAAATCCATCGGTTGCGGTTAATTTAGAAACCTGCTCTGTAATTCCTTTGTTAAGCGCTTCTTTTAATCCAGCTGCAATGTCGACACTGCCAGTTGTTTTGGTAATTGTCGTAATTTTTTCTGTTGTTTTTGTAATTATATCCTTGAATTGTGCATGGCTAATTGCTGGCAGGATGAGAAGTAGGAGTAGGGCTTTCTTCATTTTGATTTTTTTTTTTTTCAAAAGTAGACAAATCAAATGTTCTATCGATTTGAAATTTTCCCAAAAAAATGCAAAAGTTATTTTTAACTAGAATTGTATTGTTGAAATCAAATAAAAAACGGCTGCGTTCCTAAGAGAATACAACCGTTTTGTTATTATATACCATCGTTTTTCGCTCGGCATGCAGTTTAATTGCTCTGGCAAGTACCATGCGTTCGAGATCACGACCTTTCATAATAAAATCTTCTATCGAATGGCTGTGGGTAACTCTCGAAATATCTTGCTCAATAATTGGTCCTTCATCCAATCCTTCGGTAACATAATGACTGGTGGCGCCTATAATTTTTACCCCACGCTTGAAAGCCGAATGATAGGGCTTGGCTCCCGGAAATGCAGGTAAAAACGAATGATGAATATTGATGATTTTATTTTTGTAAAGAGCAATCTGATTTGGCGTAATAATTTGCATATAGCGTGCCAAAACAATAAAATCGACATCAAACTTTTTCAATAATTCAAGCTGTGCTTTTTCGCCTTCTTCTTTATTGTCTTTTGTAAAAGGAACATGAAAAAACGGAATGTTAAATCGCTCCGCAACGGGTTTTAAATCTTCGTGATTGCTTATGATTAAAGGGATTTCGAGAGGCAATTCGCCAGCACAATAACGTCCTAAAATATCATACAAACAATGGTCGTATTTTGAAACAAACAACGCCATTTTTGGTTTTTGATCCTGAGGATACATCTCCCAAGTCATATTAAAAGGAGTCGCAAGATTGCTCTGAAAATGGTCTTTTATGGCTTCAAGATTCCAGGTGGCTTTACTGAATTCGCATTCTAAGCGCATGAAAAATACATTTTCATCGGCATCGACATGCTGGTCCAAGTAAATAATATTCCCATCGATCGAAGCAATATAATTGGTCACTGAAGCAATAATCGCTTTCTTGTCTTCACAATGGATAAGTATTGTAATTTTTTGCATTTGTTTAAAATTTTCTAAAAATAATTAGGAGCTTTATCCCCCGCTGTACACTGCAAGTCCTCATGTGTAAAATTATTTTTCTAAGCCCCAAAAAGAGCTTCTTTTAGTCGCTTTTTTGGTGCAAGAAAAATTAATTTTATCCATTCCGGGCTTTTCGCTTCCATCGGGGCTATTCCTCGAAAATACCAATTTTTTCCGAAAACTAAGCTCCTTTTCTTAATAAAAAACATTGTTGTCATATTTTGTGTTTTGTGTTATTTTTAATGATTTTTATTTTAAAATTTATGTAAATTGCACCCTTAAATTATCATATTCATAAAATGGAATTAGTAAAACCGTATGTCCCTGTCAATAAAGTAAGAATTGTAACTGCCGCATCACTTTTTGATGGTCATGATGCTGCGATTAATATAATGAGAAGGATTATTCAGTCCACAGGAGTTGAGGTAATTCATTTGGGACATGACAGAAGTGTAGAAGAAGTGGTCAATACAGCCATTCAAGAAGATGCCAACGCTATTGCGATGACTTCCTATCAAGGTGGACACAACGAATACTTTAAATACATGTATGATTTGCTTCAGGAAAAAGGAGCGGGTCATATCAAAATTTTCGGTGGAGGTGGAGGAGTAATCCTGCCTTCGGAAATAGCCGAATTGCAAGCTTACGGAATCACACGTATATATGCCCCTGATGATGGTCGTGCGATGGGATTACAAGGGATGATTAATGATTTGGTGCAGCAATCTGATTTTCCTATCGGAGATCAATTAACAAATGAACTGGATTTAATAGAAGCTAAAACCCCTACGGCTATTGCCCGTTTGATTTCGGCAGCCGAGAATTTTCCGGAAATTGCAAAACCATTTTTCGACAAAATTCACGCCAAGAATGAAACCTCAAAAATTCCGGTACTTGGAATCACAGGAACTGGTGGAGCAGGAAAATCATCATTGGTTGACGAATTGGTGCGTCGTTTTTTAATCGATTTCCCGGAAAAAACCATTGGATTGATTTCTGTCGATCCTTCAAAACGTAAAACGGGAGGAGCATTACTTGGAGATAGAATTCGAATGAATGCCATTAATAATTCAAGAGTTTATATGCGTTCGTTGGCGACTCGTCAATCGAATTTGGCTTTGTCAAAATACGTCGCCGAAGCCATTCAGGTTTTAAAAGCAGCAAAATATGATATTATAATCCTTGAAACTTCTGGAATCGGACAATCTGATACCGAGATTATGGATCACTCCGATGTTTCTTTATACGTAATGACACCAGAATTTGGTGCCGCTACCCAGTTAGAAAAAATAGACATGCTTGATTTTGCTGATTTGGTTGCTTTAAATAAATTCGACAAACGTGGTGCTTTGGATGCCATTCGCGATGTAAAAAAACAATACCAACGCAATCACAATCTGTGGGATGTCAATCCAGACGAAATGCCGGTTTATGGAACTATTGCTTCTCAGTTCAATGATCCTGGGATGAATACATTGTACAAATCCATCATGGACAAAATAGTGGAGAAAACTGATTCCGATTTGAAATCAACTTTCCAAATCACTCGTGAAATGAGTGAGAAGATTTTTGTGATTCCGCCACACAGAACCCGTTACTTATCTGAGATTGCCGAAAACAATCGAAAATACGATACTACGGCTTTGAGCCAAGAACAAGTGGCCCAAAAATTATATGGAATATTCAAAACGGTGGAAAGTGTTTCTGGAAAAATTCCGGTAATTACCAAAGCAGGAATTGATGAAGATTCAGTGTTGCCAAGCGCTTTAGAATCCGAAAAACCTGGAATGACCGAGAATAAAATCTTTTTAAATCTTTTGCTGAATCAATTCGATAAAGTAAAAATGGATTTGGATCCGCACAATTGGAAAATGATTTTGACTTGGGACGAAAAAGTCAATAAATATAAAAACCCAGTTTATACGTTTAAAGTTAGGGACAGAGAAATTAAGATGGCAACGCATACCGAGTCACTTTCACATACTCAAATTCCGAAAATTGCATTGCCAAAGTACCAAGCTTGGGGTGATATTTTGCGTTGGTGTTTGCAGGAAAATGTTCCAGGAGAGTTTCCTTTTACGGCAGGATTGTATCCGTTTAAAAGAGAAGGCGAAGATCCATCAAGAATGTTTGCAGGAGAAGGTGGGCCAGAAAGAACCAACAAACGTTTTCATTATGTGAGTGCGGGATTACCAGCTAAAAGACTTTCTACGGCTTTTGACAGCGTGACTTTATACGGAAATGATCCGCACATTCGCCCTGATATTTATGGAAAAATTGGAAATGCAGGAGTTTCTATTTGTTGCTTGGATGATGCCAAAAAATTATACTCCGGTTTTGATTTGGTTCATACCATGACATCGGTAAGTATGACTATCAATGGGCCAGCACCTATGTTGCTTGGGTTTTTCATGAATGCCGCTATCGATCAGCAATGCGAAATTTATATCAAAAAGAATGAACTTATAGATGAAGTTCAAGAGAAAATAAATGAAATCTACAAGAAAAAAGGAGTTGAAAGACCGCATTACCAAGGTGATTTACCCGAAGGAAACAATGGTTTGGGATTATTTCTTTTGGGAGTAACCGGCGATCAGGTATTGCCTTTGGATGTATATAATGAGATTAAGGAAAAAACACTTTCACATGTTCGTGGGACTGTTCAAGCCGATATTCTTAAAGAAGATCAGGCGCAAAACACTTGTATTTTCTCGACTGAATTTGCCTTACGATTGATGGGTGACGTTCAGGAATATTTTATTGCCAAAAATGTAAGGAATTTTTATTCAGTTTCAATTTCAGGATACCATATTGCCGAGGCGGGTGCCAATCCAATTACTCAATTGGCTTTTACACTTTCAAACGGTTTCACTTATGTGGAGTATTACTTAAGCCGCGGAATGGACATCAATGATTTTGGACCAAATTTATCATTCTTTTTCTCGAATGGTGTCGATCCAGAATACGCAGTAATTGGTCGTGTCGCGCGTAAAATTTGGGCGAAAGCCATGAAAATTAAATACGGTGCCAACGAAAGAGCCCAAATGTTGAAATACCATATTCAAACTTCGGGACGTTCTTTGCATGCACAGGAAATTGATTTCAATGATATTCGCACAACCTTGCAAGCGTTGTATGCTATTTATGACAATTGTAATTCCTTGCATACCAATGCTTATGATGAAGCGATTACAACGCCAACCGAAGAATCTGTTCGTAGAGCAATGGCGATTCAGTTGATTATCAACAAGGAACTTGGGCTTGCGAAAAACGAAAATCCTATTCAAGGGGCTTTCATCATTGAAGAGTTAACTGATCTTGTTGAAGCAGCTGTTTTATTAGAATTCGACAGAATTACAGAAAGAGGAGGGGTTCTTGGTGCAATGGAAACGATGTACCAACGTTCTAAAATTCAAGAAGAAAGTTTGTATTATGAAACGTTGAAACATACAGGTGAGTTTCCAATTATTGGGGTGAATACATTCCTAAGTTCCAAAGGTTCTCCAACGGTAATTCCAGCCGAAGTAATTCGTGCCACCGAAGAAGAAAAACAATACCAAATTACAATGTTGAATCATTTGCACCAAGCAAATCAGGATTTAGTGGTTAAACATTTGAATACTTTGCAGGAAGCAGCCATTAAAAACGAAAATCTATTTGAACACTTGATGGAAGCGACTAAAGTTTGTTCGCTGGGGCAAATCACTGAAGCTTTGTTTGAAGTGGGAGGACAATATAGAAGAAATATGTAATTTTTATCAATAAGATTTTTACAAAACACATTTAGTTGACTAATCGTTGACTGAATGTGTTTTTTTGGTTATAGACAAAAAACTTTTGTGAATGTTTAATAGATTCTAATAAATTGTATTTTTAGTATTTTTCTGATTTAAAATATTTTATTTAACTTAGCTAATATCTTTTTTAAATAGTATTTTGTAAAAATGGAAAACCAGATTGAAATATATAAATCGTTAGATAATAAAATTGAGCTAAAAGTAAATCTAGACCAAGACACAGTTTGGCTCAATCGCCAACAATTGGCAGTTCTTTTCGATAGAGATGTTAAAACTATCGGTAAGCATATTAATAATGTATTTAATGATGATGAATTGGATAAAGAATCAGTTGTCGCAAATTTTGCGACAACTGCAACTGATGGGAAAAAATATCAAGTTGACTTCTACAATCTCGATGTAATTATTTCAGTAGGCTATCGCGTAAAATCCAAACAAGGAACTCAATTTCGACAATGGGCCACCCAACGTTTAAAAGATTATTTGGTTAAAGGGTATGTCATAAACGAAAAACGTTTAAAGGAAGCGGAGAATAAGTTTCAAGAATTAAAGCAAGCTGTCTCTTTATTGGAAACTATTGTGAAAACAAAAGTCATTACTGGAGATGAAGCCCATGGTTTATTAAAAGTATTGGGTGATTATGCTTTTGCTTTAGACATATTAGATCAGTACGATCATCAAACTTTACAAATTGAAGAAACAGGTAATAAAGAAGTTTTCAGGATTTCTTATGCCGAAGCCAAAAAAGCAATTGAAGAGTTGAAAACTAAATTCGGAGGGTCGCAGTTGTTTGGCAATGAAAAAGACGATTCTTTCAAAGGTTCGTTGGAAACGATTTACCAAACTTTTGATGGTATCGAATTGTATTCATCAGTTGAAGAAAAAGCAGCTCATCTTTTATATTTTGTAACCAAAAATCATTCTTTTTCAGATGGGAACAAGCGCATCGCCGCTTTTCTGTTTGTATGGTTTTTGGACCGTAATTCATTATTGTATCATAAAGGCAATAAAGTAATAGATGACAATGCCTTGGTAGCATTGACTTTAATGATTGCTGAATCAAAATCGGATGATAAAGATATGATGGTTAAGGTCGTTATTAATTTGATAAACAATAAAAAATAGTATTTCAATTCAATAAAAAATTAGTTCCTAGTGAAAAACGCTTTTTTATACCTTTTTATACTTCTCAATAGTATTTATGGCTATTCTCAAGAAAAGAAATCCTTGCCAAACGGAGTAATTGTCGATTCGGTTAAAGTTGCTAATGCCGTAAAGGAATCCTATGCTGTTTATTTGCCTAAACAATTTAATAAAGAAATGCCTTCTGCTATTGTTTTTATTTTTGATCCTAGTGGAAGAGGAAAAGCTGGGATTGAACCTTTTGTTTTGGCGGCAGAAATCTATAATTATATTTTAGTATGTTCTAATAATTCGAAAAATGGACCAACTGATATCAATATAGGGATAGCAAATCGACTGTTTGATGCGGTATTAGGGGAATACAATATAGATCCTTCGCAACTTTATATTTCTGGATTTTCGGGTGGTGCACGGTTAGCAGGTACAATTGCTGTTTCTTCGGGTGCTTTTCAAGGGGTAATTGCGTGTGGTGCTTCTTTTACCGGAATGGATAAATTTGTGGTGCAGGGAAATAAGTTTTCATATGTGGGTATGGTTGGTGATACCGATATGAATTATCAGGAAATGATTCAAAACGAATCATGGTTAGCAAAAGAAAAAATAAAAAACACTTTATTTATTTTGCATCAAGGTCATACTTGGCCAAGCAAAAAAGAAATGCTCCGTGCTTTTGATTGGCTAGAAATGCAAGCCTATAAAAAGAGCATCAGAAAATTGAACCAAGCCTCTATTGCAAAAATTTACGGTGAAAATTTGAAAATAGCCGACAGCTTAAAGGGAAATAATGAAATGATTTTGGCAATTATGGAATGTCAAAGATGGAATACATTTTTTGATAATCAAGAGAATGAGAAAATAAATGCCGCTATAGCTACAATAAAAAAATCCAAAGAATATACTAGCCAAATTAAACAAAGGGATGAAATAGCAGTTCAAGAAAATAAAATTACCAATTCCATTTTAGATCAATTTGATAAAGAATTGAAAGTTGCTAAAAGTGAAAATGATTTTAAATTTTGGAAAACGGAGTTAAAAAAACTGGATGATAAAAAGATAAAAAGCAATAATAGTAATATTAAAAACATGGTCGTCAGGTTGCAATTTATGATTAAAGCATTGGTTTATGAAACTGCACAAGAATGTAAAAGAAATTTTCAAAACGATAAATTGGCTTATTGCAAAGAGTTGGAAAAAGTGATTCGGTCATTCGATGATGAAAAAACATTCAATAATTAGTACAGTTTAGTTCTAAAAATTACAATTTACTCTTAAGATTTTCTTTTACATCCCCAAACCATTCGTTTTTTAGGATGCTTAAAATAATACTGTCCCTACGAATTTCACTGCCTAAAGTTGGCATGTGGCTTCTCATAACGCCTTCGACTTTGCAGCCTATGCTTTTCATGGCGGCAATACTTCGTTGATTGTTATTATCTGCGCGAAATTCTACGCGTTCCATTCCAAGGGTTTCGAAAGCAAATTGTAATAAAAGATATTTGCAATGTTTATTGAGTCCAGTCCCCCTAAAATTTTTTCCATACCAAGTATAACCCAACTGTATTGTTTTGAAAGCTAAATTAATGTCGTAAAAACGGGTGCTTCCAGCATACTTTCCTGATCTTTTATCGAAAACTATAAAGGGAAATTCGGTATTGTTTTCTTTTGCTTTTAGGGCTAATTGAATGTAGTTTTCCAGATTTTCTCGACCGTTGGCACGCACTAGTGAGTACTCCCAAGTTTCGGGTTCGTTGAGGGAAATATCCAATAGATTTTCAATATCGTTTGCCAGTAAAGGTCTGAGCAAAACGAAATCGTCTTCTAGGATGGTGTTTTGGGAGAATTTTGATGTAGAGTTCATTCTTTTTCGAGCTAATGTATAAATAAAAGATAAATCTCAGGCATGTACGGATAGTTGGATTATCTACTCATACATTTCATCATAACGCTCCGGAATTTGAGGGTCATAAAGCGGACATTTGAACTCGGCCATAGTATCTACGATTAAGTTCATGGTTTTGCCTTCGGTACCATAACAATCTATTTTGATACTTTGGGGAGTGGTTTTGATATGAAAAGCGCCTTTCCCGTTTGTGTTTTTCCAACTATTTTTATCTACTTTTTCCCATTTTGAAAACACGGTATTGAATCTATTCATAATCACTTCAATGGGAAGTATTTCCAAACCTTCGACTTCTTTTTGCTCATCGATGGCTTCGTACACTTCGTGGTGGTTCAAATAAATTTCGTCCAGGTATTTCCAAAAAAGTAATTCGTACATTTTAAAAAAGTTTAATTGTTTAAATTGTTGAATCGTTAAACCAATAACGATTCAACAAATTTTTAATATTCGAAAGTACCGTATTCGCTGGTAATTGTAAGTTTTTTATCGGTCGAAGCTTCAACTCTACCCACAATTTGTGCTTCTACATTGAATGATTTTGAGATGGCAATAATATCTTGCGCAATGGCTTCCGGCACATAAACTTCCATACGGTGTCCACAATTGAATACTTGATACATTTCTTTCCAATCAGTTTTGGATTGTTCTTGAATCAGTTGAAATAATGGTGGAACTGGAAATAAATTGTCTTTTATAATATGTAGATTTTGTACAAAATGCAAGATTTTGGTTTGTGCTCCACCGCTGCAATGTACCATTCCATGAATATCATTCGAGTTATATTTGTCTAAAATTTTCTTGATAATTGGAGCATAAGTTCTTGTTGGAGAAAGCACCAATTGTCCTGCATCTATCGGAGAATTGGCCACGGCATCGGTCAATTTTACTTGTCCCGAATAAATAAGTTCATTAGGAACTGCCGCATCAAAACTTTCTGGGTATTTGGTTGCCAAATATTTCTCGAAAACATCGTGACGCGCAGAGGTCAATCCGTTGCTTCCCATTCCGCCGTTGTAACTTTTTTCATAAGTGGCTTGACCAAAAGAGGCCATTCCTACTATAACATCACCTGCTTTAATATTGGCATTATCGATTACTTTTGATCGTTTCATTCTGGCCGTCACGGTTGAATCAACAATTATGGTTCTTACGATATCACCTACATCGGCAGTTTCTCCACCGGTAGAATGTATCGTTACACCAAAGGAGTCCAATTCTTTTATAAGCTCTTCGGTTCCATTGATAATAGCAGATAAAACTTCGCCCGGAATAAGGTTTTTATTTCTGCCAATGGTCGATGAAAGTAAAATGTTATCAGTAGCCCCCACACACAATAAATCATCAATATTCATGATTAAAGCATCTTGGGCAATGCCTTTCCAAACGGATATATCGCCAGTTTCTTTCCAGTACATGTACGCCAATGAAGATTTTGTTCCGGCACCATCTGCATGCATAATAAGGCAATATTCTTCGTCTTGTGTTAAATAATCGGGAACTATTTTACAGAAAGCTTGAGGAAATAATCCTTTGTCAATATTTTTTATGGCGTTATGAACATCTTCTTTGGATGCCGAAACACCGCGCTGTGCATATCTTTTTGAAGTATCTGAACTCATTTTTTTGTTGTGTGGATGTGTGGCAAAGATAATTTTAATGTGACAATTATACAATTATAAAATTGATCAATATCAGTTAATTGATATATTTCATTAATTGGCAATAATTTCAATCTCGACTCTGCGGTTGGCTTCCCGTTCTTCCTCTGTTTTTTCGGGTATGGGAAATAAGGGTTTGTCACTTCCATAACCTACAAAAGTCATTCTGCTTTTGTCAATACCATAAAATTCAAGGAACTTGTAAATAGCTTTGGCTCGTTGCGTAGCCAGATCTCGTACATCTTTGCTCACACAACAGATATGCCCCTGAATTTGAATTTTCATTTCCGGATAGCTATTCAAAACAGTCAATAATTCAAACATTTTCGCTCTCGATTGTGGCATAACTGCAAAAGTATTGATGTAAAAATTCATATTTTCCAATTTAAGTTTTTCTCCCACTTTGGCTAAACTTATTTTCCTCATAAACAGCGTATCCATTTTTATTTCGGTAACAGATCCGTCGGGATTTTCTATACTTGCATTTTCTGGAAATTGGACTATAGTTACTTTCTTTTTTTCTACTTTTTCTTTTGTTTCTGCAATAATTTCCTCTTCATGTTCAAAATCTTTTGGTTGAATGTAAAAGAGTATTACTTTTCTATTTTCGGCTTTTATTTTTGATATCGTATGTAGTTTTCCGAAATTTCTTGTCTTGAAATCTTCTCTAAATTTTACTTTATCTTTTAAAATATTAAAAATACAATCAATTCTTTTTTTAGCCAAAGTATCATTATAACCTACAGAGCCTTCTTCATCACAATAGCCATAAACACCTATAATCTTAACTTCTTTATTTGCAACTATCCATTGGCTGAGTTTTTTTGCTTCTTCTTTGTTTAAAGCAGATTTATTGCTGTCAAAAAAAAACGAAACCTGCTCCTGTGCAAATGTGCAAGAGCCGATTAAACAAAATAAAAAGGAGATAAATAGCTTCATAAAAGGCTTTGTTTTCTCAAATTTACAATAAAACTAAACTTGTTTGTTTTTATTCAAAAAATAAACACTAAAAAGCCCTTCTATTTCTTAAGCTTTAAGAAACGGAAAGGCTTTTTAACTTGACTTCTCAAAATTCTTTTCTAAATCATGAAAATATTTTATTTAGTCAATAATAGTTCTCTATATTTTGTTAATGTCCAAAGTTCATTATCTACTAGTAATTCCAGCTTGTCACAGTGGTTTCTAATGATTTCAAAATAGGGTTTTACATGATTGCAGTACGCTTCGGCCATTGCTTGAACATTTGTTAAATTATTTGCCTTCTTTCTTTCTTCAGTCATCTCTTCCACTTTAGAATTGATACCTTCAATATGACCAGAAATCTCTTTTATCAAAATGATTTGCTCCTTGGCAATGGACTCAAAATCTGATCCAAATATATCTTTCAATCCTTTTACATTTTCGATTAAGGTGTTTTGGTACTTAATAGCAGTAGGAATTACGTGATTTTTTGAGATATCGCCCAATACTCTGCCTTCAATCTGGATTTTTTTGGTGTATTCTTCCAATTCAATTTCGTAACGCGCTTCGACTTCGATATGGTTCATAATTCCCATTTCGGCAAACAAATCGATGGCTTGTTTGGAAGCTCTGGCTTTCAAGGCTTCTGGAGTAGTTTTAAAATTGCTCAACCCTCTCTTTGCAGCTTCTTTTTGCCAAGCCTCGCTGTAACCGTCGCCTTCGAAAAGAACTTTTTTGGACACTTTGATATATTCTCTCAAAACATTGAAAATTGCATCATCTTTCTTCATGTCTTTTGATTCGATTAAATCATCTACAGCAATTTTAAAATCTTTGAGTTGTTTTGCGACAATTGTATTCAAGGTTGTCATCGCATTCGAACAGTTTGCAGATGAACCAACCGCTCTAAATTCAAATTTATTTCCGGTAAAAGCAAATGGGGAAGTTCTATTTCTATCCGTATTATCCAAAAGTACGTCTGGAATTTTGCCTACAACATTTAGTTTCAGGTCTGTTTTTTCTTCGGGAGATAATTTACCGGTAGAAACACCTTCTAATTCGGCCAATACTTTAGTCAATTGTTCTCCTATGAACACGGAGATAATCGCCGGTGGTGCTTCATTGGCGCCCAATCGATGATCATTGCTTGCAGTTGCTATAGAGCCTCTTAACAAAGCTTCGTAATCATTTACAGCTTTTATTGTATTGATGAAGAAAGTTAAAAACTGCAAATTAGTCATCGGTGTTTTGCTTGGACTCAACAAGTTTACTCCCGTATCTGTAGCCAATGACCAGTTGTTGTGTTTTCCGGATCCATTTACTCCTTTGAAAGGTTTTTCGTGAAGCAATACTTTCAAGTCATGGCGCTCGGCCACTTTTTGCATAATATCCATCAATAAACAGTTGTGATCTACTGCTAAATTGGTTTCTTCAAAAATAGGGGCAAACTCAAATTGATTGGGTGCCACCTCGTTATGACGTGTTTTTACAGGTATTCCAAGCAACATACATTCTTGTTCCAAATCTCTCATATAAGTTAATGCACGAGTAGGTATAGAACCAAAATAATGATCATCGAGTTGTTGTCCTTTGGCAGATGTATGTCCCAACAAAGTTCTTCCAGTCATAACAATATCCGGACGGGAGTTGGCCAACGATTTGTCAATCAGGAAATATTCTTGTTCCCAGCCAAGTGTAGCGGTTACTTTTTTGACATTTTTATCAAAATATTTGCAAACTTCGGTGGCAGCATCATCCATAGCCGACAAAGCTCTCAACAATGGAATTTTATTGTCCAGTGCTTCTCCTGTATAGGATATAAAAATAGTTGGAATACACAAAGTGGTTCCAAATATAAATGCTGGCGAGGTTGGGTCCCAAGCAGTATAGCCTCGAGCTTCGAATGTATTTCTAATTCCGCCGTTGGGGAAACTAGATGCATCCGGTTCCTGTTGTACCAACTGAGCGCCACCAAATTTTTCTAATGGATCGCTTCCGTCATAAGAAGTTTCAAAAAAAGCATCATGTTTTTCTGCCGTAGTTCCTGTAAGTGGCTGAAACCAGTGGGTATAATGCGTTACGCCTTTGGATAAAGCCCATTCTTTCATTCCCATGGCGATATAATCAGCCAGTTTTCTGTCTATTTTGGTTCCGTGTTGAACCGCACCTTGCACTCCTTTAAAAGCATCCGAAGTTAAATACTGCTTCATGGCTTTATCATTGAATACATTTGCCCCAAAAAGCACTGATTTTCTACCTGACTCTTGAAAATCTACTAACTTTCTGTTTGAAGCTTCTTTTAAAGCTTGAAAACGAATTGATGACATATGATAAATCTTAAAATTAATAATCTATTGAATAAAACATATACAAATATAAACCATTCCCTGAAGAAATTAATCAATGAATTTATTTATATCTAATACATAAACCCTTCAGGTGTAGTGATAAAAAAATTGCTCTAACAGCTTGATTTTAAAATTATAGTAATAAAAATCTTAACTTATATTTAATGTGAAAAAATAAGTAATTACGAATTTAATTATTATAAACCTCTAAAATTAGATATTTTCAACTATACCCCCTTGCAAAATGCAGTAATGTTAAAAATTAATTAGACCCAAATAAAAACTACCCCCTAATTTTACGACACAATTAAATTATTTTATATTTGCATCAGAAAAAAAATCAAAAAACAAATTTATAAAATTATGGCTAAAATTAAATTAGAGTATATCTGGTTAGACGGATACGAACCTACGCAAAATTTAAGAAGTAAAACTAAAGTTGAAGAACACGAAAACTTCAAAGGTACATTGGCAGAAATAGGAAACTGGTCTTTTGACGGTTCATCAACAAAACAAGCTGAAGGTGGATCTTCTGACTGTTTACTTGTACCTGTTGCTATCTATCCAGATCCTACACGTATTAATGGATATTTAGTGATGACAGAAGTTATGTTTGCTGATGGTGCTCCACACCCATCTAATGGTAGATCTACTATTGATGATGATGGTGATTTCTGGTTTGGTTTCGAACAAGAATATTTTATAATGGACACTAAAACTTTACTACCATTAGGATTCCCTATTGGAGGTTACCCTGCTCCACAAGGAATGTACTACTGTTCAGTAGGTGGAAAAAATACACATGGAAGAAAATTAGTTGAAGAGCATGCCGATTTATGTATTGCTGCTGGACTTAACTTTGAAGGAATTAATCAAGAAGTTGCTTGTGGTCAATGGGAATTTCAATTATTCGCTAAAGGCGCTAAAAAAGCAGGTGATGAAATCTGGGTTGCTAGATACTTATTAGATCGTTTGACTGAAAAATATGGTTACTATATTGAATACCACCCAAAACCACTAGGAGATACAGACTGGAATGGTTCAGGTATGCATGCTAACTTCTCTAACGAAGTTTTAAGAACTTGTGGAGACAAAGCAACTTATGACAAAATATGTGAAGCTTTCCGTCCGGTAGTTGAAGAGCACATTGCTGTTTACGGAGCTTTCAACGAGCAACGTTTAACAGGTAAACACGAAACTGCATCTATTCACGATTTCTCTTATGGAGTATCCGATAGAGGAGCTTCAATCAGAATTCCATTGTACACTGTACAACATGGTTGGAAAGGATATCTTGAAGATAGAAGACCAGCTTCTAATGGTGATCCATATAAAATTGCAGCAAGAATTATCAAAACTGTAAAATCAGCTTTGTAAATTTTATCTTTTATATATCTAAAAGTGCTTTCGTAAATGAAAGCACTTTTTTTTGTCAAATAAATAATAGTAACTTTATTCAAAAACAGCATAATTTAAAAAAGCAAAAAGTACATTTGTAGAAACGAACAAACAAAACAATTATGGTAGTATGGATCTCATTTATTGTGTTGATATTTATATTTTTAGCATTAGACTTAGGAGTATTTAACAAAACACCACATATTATAAGTACCAAAGAAGCAAGTAAATGGACTGCCATTTGGTTTTCATTATCGATGTTATTTTCTGGTGTAATATATTGGCTTTATTCAACAGATTTTGTTGCAAATCCAGATAAGTTGAAACCAGGTGTTGCCACCATGAAATTTATTACTGGTTACTTAATTGAATTATCGTTAAGTATTGACAATATCTTTGTAATAGCTTTAATTTTTGCTTCATTCAAAATTTCAAAAAAATACCAACATCGTGTTTTGTTTTGGGGTATTTTGGGAGCTATCATTTTTCGTGGGTTAATGATATTCTTTGGTGTTTTACTAATTCATAAATTTAGTTGGGCTACTTATCTGTTTGGTGGTTTTTTATTATTTACAGCCATAAAAATGTTGTTTACCAAAGATGAAGAAGAATTTAATCCCAAAAAATCTCTGGTTTATAGACTTTTAGGTAAGATTGTGCCCATTTCAACAGAGACTCACAAAGAACATTTTTTTATAAAAACTGAAAAAGGAAATGCCGCAACACCTCTATTTGTCGCATTAATAGTTATTGAAGTTATGGATGTGGTTTTTGCCGTAGATAGTGTTCCCGCGATTCTGGCCATCACATCTGATCCTTTTATTGTATTCAGTTCTAATATTTTTGCAATTTTAGGTCTGCGTTCTTTATACTTTTTCCTTGCCAATATGTTGGAAAAATTCAGTCATTTGGAATATAGCCTGATTGCTATTTTGAGTTTTGTAGGCCTAAAAATGTTACTTCATGATTTTATAGAAGTTCCAGAATGGGCATCTTTGAGTTTTATAGCTTTGACCCTAATTATAGGTGTAGTTGTTTCTTTGAAAATCAGTAAAAATGAAAAGGGATCTGAAGAAGTGGAGTTATAAAGCCATATTTAAATTTGCAAGTATAAAAAAAAAGGAAATCGAGAGATTTCCTTTTTTTTTATACTTGCAAATTTATTTTATAAATCAATTTTTTTAACTTGACTTTCACTTATTTTTAAAACAGACATCACCTCATTATAATTATTCTTATTTACAGAACCAATTAAGTCATTAGGAACGATTACGACTCTAAAAGTTTGACTTTTAATAAACAGGCTGCCTGCTAAATTAAAAGTAGCATTGGCACTAATCACATAATCCTTTGAGGTAAAATCAAAATCATAATATATATCTTCTCCATTGTCTAAATAAATCGTAGTTGGAATAAGTTGCCAAACAGGTAAACTTGGATTTGAATTATTGCTTAATCGATAAACCAAAATAGTATCAGTCCCATAAAGATCAATTCCCACCTCATTTTTAAAAGTATTTGAGACTGAATAAAAATTATCAGTAACTCTAAAAAGATCTTGATTTACAATCTCAAAAGCTGACGGAAGCGGCGCATCTTGCCCAGGAGGTCCTTCTGGTCCAGTGCATCCCTGAAATCCAAACATCCCTACAACGGCCAAAAGTATCATTATTTTTTTCATAATATTTTTTTTTAAGTTCTATAAAGGTATTTCAAAAATCAGACCAAAAAAAATATTTCGTCGAATTTCCTTGAAAACAATTTAGTTAATGACTAAAACACCATTGCTTTTTAAAATTTTACTAAAAAAAAGTACTTGATACGGCAATGCATTTTCCCAATATTCCCAAGTGTGAGCACCTGGACGTTCGGTATAATCGTGCGGAACTTTGCTGTATACAAGTCGTCTGTGTAATTCTCTATTTGGTTCAATAAGAAAATCATCTACGCCACAATCCATAATCAATCCCAGTTTATTGATTTTCATTTTTTCGACCATATTCAGCACTGCGTGCGAAGCATAGACTTCTTGAGACGCGCCTTCAACCCCAAAAACGGGTTCCATCAATTTGGTGGTTCTATCTTTGGATTCGGGATTAAGCATACTGCCCATATCTACCGCTCCACTCATACTGCCGGCTGCGCAAAACAGTTCGGGATGTTTTGCAGAAAGGTACAATGCGCCATGACCTCCCATAGAAAGTCCAGCAATAACGCGCCCTTTCTTGTCATTTACGGTTCGGTAGGTTCTGTCAATTTTCTGGATGACTTCTTCGGTTATATAGGTTTCAAACTGACTTCCTTTGTTTACAGGACTATTGAGATAAAAACTAAAGGTTTCTCCTTCTGGCATTACAATTATAATATTATACTGATCGGCTAAATTTTTGACAGTATTTTTATCAGGAGTACTTGATAACCAATCTTTGTAGTGCCCGTAAGCGCCATGTAGCAAATAGAGTACCGGATAAACCGATTTTCCCTTTGCATAAGAATTTGGCAGTACCACAGCAGCTTTATATGTTTTATTCATTGCAATACTTGGAATTTGCAAAGTATCTACAGTTGCGGCAAAAGAGAAGATTGTATTGCCTAGTAGAAATGCAATACAGACTAATAGAAGTTTTTTCATAATATTCGATTATTTTAATGAAATGTAAATATACGATTTCAAAAAATAAGAACGGTTTGCCCAACGTTGTAGATTACGCTACATATCATCAATTGATTAAAATACAAATACTTGAATGCGGATTGATTTGTTTTTGTAGTATAAAAAAGTTAAATGTGTTAGCTTTAAAATTAATTACGCTATAAAAGACTTTAATTCATTCCTGTACTGCGAAGCACTTTTCCCCGTAAAAGCTTTAAATGATTTATTAAAATGACTAAAATTATTGAATCCGCTTTCAAAACAAATTTCGGTAATACTCATCGTATGCTCTGCCAAAAGTTTTGAAGCATGAACCAATCGGTAATCGTTTACAAAATTGGTAAATGTTTTGTTGGTTATTTTTTTAAAATACCTGCAAAATGATGGTGTTGTCATACTCACTAAATTTGAAACGGCATCCAGCTGAATGGGTTCCTGAAAATGGTCTTTTACATAGTTGAAGACCACATTGATCCTGTCATTATCTTGAACTTGTAATTCTAGCGAAAAACCATCGGCATTCAATATTGTATATTCATTATTGGTCTCCAGAGTGTTCAAAATACCGATCATGCTCAGTAATCGATCAAAAGGGGACTGATGTTCCATAAGTTCGATTTTGCCTGCAATTAATTTTTTGGTCGTTGGTCCAAAAGCAATTCCGCCTTTTGCCTTACTTAATAGGTACTGAATGTTCTTGATCTCGGGAATTTCAAAAAAATAACTTCCCAAAAAGTCAGGACGCATCTGGATTACAGTTTCATTTTTATTTCCGGTTTGCTCATTTGTAAATCCGCAATGAGGTAAATTGCTCCCGATAAGGACCAAATCACCATCTGAATAATAGGATATATGACTTCCTATTTGTCTTTTTCCAGAACCACCATTTACAAAGACCAATTCTATTTCGGGATGATAATGCCAGAGGTCTGATTTGCAATTGGCATTTTCGACATAGCGGGAAAAAGAGAAAGAACTACCAAAAGTTGGGGCAATAATTTCTAGTGTAGGATTTATTTTTTTCATTATTTCCATATTTGAAACTACCCAAATTTACCACAAATAAATACTATTTTACCACAATTTAACATACATCGTTTTCGTAAAGATAAAATAATACATATTTCAGAAAATACAGCTGTGCTTTGTTTTGCAGTATTCAAATACTTTAGCAATAGAAATTTAACTATTAATTTAAAACCCCATTATTATGAAAACGATATTAAAACTTAGGTTAGCAGTATTGGCAGCAATGACTACAATGAGTACTTATGCAATTGATGGTGATTTTTTACTAAATGTAAAAAAAGGGAATGGAAAAGAAATTAGTTTTTCTGTAAATGAGATTCAAAAAGCAAGCGTAACCATTTATGACAAAGATCATAATTTAATCTATTCGGAAGTGGCAACTGGAAAAGGCGGAATATTAAAAACGTACAGCCTTGAAGAATTTCCTGATGGTATTTACTTTTTAGAAGTAGAAACCAATTCAAAAAAAGTAACTCATGAAATTGTTATAAAAAACGAAGTTTCTACCTTGTCAAGAAAATCGCTTGCCGAAGTTTACAAAGCAGATTTGAAAATGGCAAATCAAAATGTAGCTACTGCAAATTAATTTTTCCTGCTTACTAATTCAGAAAAAAGCTTTATTATTTGAAGCTTTTTTTGTTTAATTTCTATTTTGGTAAACTAAAATAAAAGGTACTTCCTTTTCCTTCTTCGCTTTCTACCCAGATTTTACCGCTGTGTTTTTCGATAAATTCTTTGCACAAGATTAATCCTAGCCCAGTACTTGGCTCTTCGTCTGTTCCTATTCGGTTGTTTTGAACGTCTAATTTGAATAAGTTTTCAATTATTTTCTCATTCATGCCAATTCCAGAATCAGTGACAGAAATGATTGTTTTTTTGTTGTCTTCCGTTGCTTTAATGAGTATAAATCCATTTTTTGGAGTGAATTTTATGGCATTCAATGCTATATTTCGAATGACTGCCTGAAGCATATTGATGTCGGCGAAAACTTTTATGTCTTGGGAAATAGTAGTATCAATAGTGATTGCTTTGTTATTGGCAGTGTCCTGTAAAGTAAGAATACTGTCTACAATGATAGGTTTTAGGAGATATTCTTTGGGATCAAAAGGAATCAAATGCTGTTCCATGCGAGACCAATTTAATAGATTCTCCAGGAGTGTAAAAAGATTTTTGGCTGAGCTTCTCATGTTTACGGCAGCAAATTTGACTTCTTCCGTAGTCATGATATCTATGTCTTCTGCCATTAATTCGGTTAGTCCCAGAAATCCGTTGAATGGGCCTCTTAAATCATGTGCAATGATGGAGAAAAATTTATCTTTTTGGTTGTTTATTTCGGAAATTATCTTGTTGGTTTTTCTTTTGGAGATATATAATAAAAAAAACAAACCCAAGAGAATGGCGACTGCAATTGTTATGGTAATTAACAAATATACTTTTCGCGAATCGTTTTTTATCTTTAGTTTCTGAATTTCAATTTGTTTATCTCTTAAATCTATTTCTCTTTTAGATTCAAGGTAAGTCAGTTTTTTTTCACTATCTTCAGAAAATACCGAATTTTTAATTTCGGTATATTTTTCATAATAGTCTAGTGCAATTTCGAAATTACCTATGGCTTTATTGGTTTTAGATAAATAGTAATAGGTTTCTTGAATGTCTTTAAGAGATTCATATTTTTGAAAATTGGCTAATGCCTTATCAAAAAATGCAATGGAATTGTCTAATAGTTGTTTTTTTGTATTCTTATTTAATTCATTCAGCGATAATAGATAATTAACCCTTCCAAGTTCATAAATATTATAGGTATTGTACAAACTCAAATAATCTTCGTAAGTATCGATAGATTTGTTTATGATTTCAATTCCTTTTGGGTAGTTTTTTAAATTAATATAACAAATGCCTATATTGGTTAAGTTCAGTCCAATAGCTTCTTTGTCGTTAAGCTTTTTGTTTATTATAAGAGCTTTGTAAAAGTTGACTAGCGCTTTTTTATAATCTTTTTCTTGAAGGTAAACATCTCCAATATTATTCAAAAGCAAAGAAGCATTTCTGTCTTTATTTGATTTTAAACTTAATTGTAAAGCTTTATTGTAATATTTGAGGCCTTGTTTGTAATTTTTGAGGTCAATATAGATTAATCCAAGATTGTTATATACGATAGTTAAGCCTCTTCTGTATTCTAAATCTTCATAAATTGTAAGTGCTTTATAAAGATAGTCTAACGAATTTACATAATCTGATTTTACCTCATAAGCTACTCCCAAACTTCCATAGGAATCACCAATTCTCCTTATGTCATTTGTTTTTTTTGCATATTTTAGTGCTTGTTTAGCATAACTTATGGCTTCATCAGAATTAATATACCCAGAATAACCTGAAAGTTTGTTTAAAAGAGATGCTTTGGTTGAGTCTTCGGTTGTTTTATTCAATTCTATTTTTAATGAATCAATAGTTTTGGATACTGCATTTTGAGCTTGAATCCGGATTGTAAAAACTAATGAAAATAGAAATAGTAAAAGAGTAATTTTCCTGACCATTAAAGATTTTTTCTCAAAAATACATTAAATTATTGTAACGCTTTAGGAAAACTAAAATAAAACGTTGTTCCTTTTCCTTCTTCACTTTCAACCCAAATTTTACCACTATGCTTTTCTATAAATTCTCTGCAAAGTATAAGCCCTAAACCCGTACTAGGTTCATCGTTAGTTCCTTTTCTATTGGTTTGCACATCGAGGCGGAATAAATTATCAACCATTTTTGAATTCATTCCTATGCCAGAATCTGTTATTGAAATTGTAGTTTTTTTGTTGTCTTCTTTTCCTTGAATCGCTATTGTTCCTCCTTTTGGAGTAAACTTTATAGCATTCGACAAAATATTTCGAATTACAGCATGAAGAATATTGTTGTCTGCAAAAACAATGGTTTTATTGTCAATATTTTCATTGATTTTTATTTCTTTTTTATCGGCAGCATCTTTGAGGGTTATGATACATTCGTCAACTACAGATTTTAATTTGTTTTGCTGTGGAGCAAACGGTATTAATCCTTGTTCCATTCTAGACCATTCGAGTAAGTTCTCCAGTAATCGATTTAAATTGGCTGCAGAGTTTTTCATACTTGCTGCCGCAAATTGTATTTCTTCGGATGTCATGGTATTAAGGTCTTCTGCCAATAACTCTGTTAAACCTAAGAATCCATTAAAAGGGCCTCTTAAATCATGAGCAATAATTGAGAAAAATTTGTCTTTTTGTTTGTTGATGTTGGATATGGTTTTGTTTTTTTCTTCTAGTTGCACATTTGTTCTCCTTTTGGATAGATACAACCAAAAGAATAATCCCAGCAGAACGCCCACAGCTATTGTTATCGTAACCAACAAATAAACTTTTCGGGAATCATTTTTTATTTTCAGATTTTGTATCTCTATTTTTTTGTCTCGCAATTCTATTTCTCTTTGTGATTCCAAGAGATTTATTTGTGTACTATTTTCACTTGAGAAAATAGAATCATTTAAGTGGGTACTTTTTTCAAAATAGTCTAAGGCTTCATGATGTTTGCCTTGTTCTTTCTTTATTTTTGATAAATAGAGATAGGCATCTTTGATATCGATTAACGATTTTTCCCTTTTGAAAATATGCATGGATTCATTTACATAATCGAGTGATTTTTGTAACAACTGGTCTTTTTTAGCCTGGTTTTTTTCGTTTAATGCCAGATAGTAGTATGATTTTCCAAATTCAAGTTTGTTGAAACCATTGTATAAACTAGAATCATTTTTGTAAATTAATACCGATTTATTAATGGCTTCAATAGATTTTTTATACTGTTTTAAAAAATTGTATGTAATACCAATATTGGTGTAATTCAATCCGGATTCAAAACTATCTTTGCGAAACGTATTTGTTTTGATTGCCTGCTCAAAATAATATAATGCTTTTGAATAGTTTTTTTGTCTTAAATAGACATCGCCAATATTGTTTAAATAGGTAGCAGTAGATTTTGTATCATTTATTTCTTTACTAACTTTTAATGCTTTTGTATAGAATTTAAGAGCCAGTTTGTAATTTTTGTATTCTATATATATTATACCAAGGCTATTGTTTGCACTTGCAATTCCTTTTTTGTCATTTTCTTCTTCATGAATTTTCAATGCTTTATAAGCATAATTTAATGCTCTGGGGAAATCAGTCTTTAACCAATAATATATGCTAAAATTATTATAAGAATAGGCTATTCCTTTATTATAGTTTAGTGCATTGGAAAGTATTAGCGCTTTTTTTGCATAATTTAAGCCTAGGTCAGCATTTTTGAATGAATTTAAAGCAGATAGTTGATTTAGTATTTTGACTTTTACAGTGTCTTCTTTTGTATGATTTAATTCTATATTTAGGGAATCAATTATTTGATCCTTACTTTTTTGAGAAAAGATGAGATGGTTTGTGAAAATTAAAAAAAGTATAATTATTTTTTTCATTATATTTTTTTTTGGATATATAAAGATAAATAAATTTTAGTGTTTTGGTAAATTAATAAAAAAAGTAGTTCCTTTTTTCTCCTCGCTTTTTGCCCAAATTTTTCCTCCATGTTTTTCTACAAACTCTTTACAAAGAATTAATCCTAAACCGGTACTTGGCTCTTCATTGGTGCTTTTTCTGTTGGTTTGCACATTCAAGCGAAATAAGTTTTCTAGTATTATAGTATTCATTCCAATTCCCGAATCGGTTATAGAAATCGTCGTTTTATTTTCATCTTCTTCGCCATGAACAACTATTTTGCCACCATGTGGCGTGAATTTTACAGCATTTGATAAGATATTTCTAATTATGGCATGTAGAATATTATTATCTGCAAAAACCATTGTGTTTGTTGATATTTCAGTATTTATTGTTATTTCTTTTGTTTTGGCCGCATCTTCAAAAGTAGCTATACACTCTGATACGACTGCTTTTAATTTAATTTCTTGAGGAGCAAAAGGTATTAGTCCTTGTTCCATTCTGGACCATTCTAGCAAGTTTTCCAATAATCGATTTAAATTTGTTGCCGAGTTTTTCATTGTCACTGCGGCAAGTTTTATTTCATCATTGTTCATACTATCAAGATCTTCAGCTAATAATTCTGTTAATCCTAGAAAACCATTGAAAGGTCCTCGTAAATCATTTGCTATTATAGAGAAGAACTTGTCTTTTTGATTATTAATGTTTGATATTATTTTGTTTTTTACTACAAGTTGGTAATTGACATTTCGTTTGGTTATGTACAACCAAAAAAACACAATAAGTAGTATGGCAACTATTCCAGTTATAGTTACTAATAAATATACTTTTCTAAAAGCATTTTTTATTTTAAGATTTTGAATCTCAATTTTTTTGTCTTTTAATTCAATTTTACGAGTAGATAGAATATTGGCAATTTTATTCTCATTTTCATTTAAGTTAATTGAATCTTTTAGTGAAGTGTATTTGTCAAAATAGGTTAATGCATCACTATAGTTGCCTTGTTCTTTTAAAATTTTATATAGTTCAAAATAACAGCTATTCTGTTTGTCTAATACGCCTAATTCTATAAACAATTTAAGAGATTTGTTCAAAAAAATCACTGATTTTGTCAATAATTGAGCTGTATTGTTGGGATTTACCAAAGCCATTTTGTGAAATGTGATTCCCATTTCCAGATAGGTATTTCCTATGTTGTAAGATTGACCTTTATCAAGATAGCGTAATGCTTTTTTATAATAGTCAAGACCTTTTGCGTAATCATTCTGATCAGAATAAATTGTTCCAATTTTGGCGTAACAATAGGCAAGACCATTTAAATCATTCATGGATTCGTTTAATACTTTTGACTTAGAATAATATTCAAGGGCTTTGGCATATTTTTTTTGATTGTAATATGCCATAGCAATATTATTCAGATTATAAACCATCAATATTTTATTGCCGGTTTTTTTATTTATCTCAAAGGCTTGATTGAAAAATATAAAGGCTTGAGCGTATTTTTTTATCTCAACATTGATTAATCCTAAATTGTTATAAGTAGAAGAAATCCCGTTTAAATCTTTTAATTTTTTATAAGTGGATAATGATTTGTAGAAATAGTTAAGCGCTTTGATATAGTCTGTTAAAACCCATTGGCACACGCCAAGATTGTCATTTGCTAGTGCGATTCCTTTTAGCCATTTTATTTTTGTTGCCAGTTTTAATGCAGCTTCACCATATCGAATTCCTTCTTTTGGGTTGATGTAAAAATAACTACTGGATAACCTATTCAGGAGGCTAATTTTTGTGGTATCTACAGTTGTTTTTTGAAGCTGTTCTTTTAGTGCTTCTACAGATTGTGAATATTGTTTTTGTTTGCTAGAGATTCGCTCTAAAGTTTGGGTAGAGAGATAGATGTATTTTTTTCTGTTTTTCGGTTCAACTCCTGCTAACAATAGATAGGTTTTACTTAATTGCTTAAGAGTATTGTCAATTTTATCAATTTGGGATTTGTCATAATTGTCTAGGGCTTTTGTAAAATAATTTACAGCTTTTGGGTATTGCCTTTCTTTTGAATAAATTATCGCGATGTTTGAAAGGCAATATGCATAACCATCCGAGTCCTTTATTTTTGAATTCAGGGCAAGTGATTTGTTGTAGTATTCTAGTGCTTTTGAATTATTATTTTGTTTAAAATAGGTATTGGCAATTTCGTTAAGATTAAGAATGTTTGTTTTAAGAGTATCTATAGTAGCTTTTTGTAAGCTTGATTTTAATATTTCAGTTGACTGCATATTGTTTTGTCCATACAGAGAATTACCAATAATTAAAATGCTGTAAATAGAAATCAATATTTTAATTAAATGGTTCATAATAAGCAGCAATTGATTGTTTTAACCTTTTTTGGATGATTTTCTTTTTAAGAAATAAGTGTTTTTAAATATTGTTTAGACAAATATAGATATATCTTAAAGTACTTAAAGCAAAAAGTGTGTCAAAACGTATAATTATATAGTTTAAATACGTTAAAATTAATTATTACCAATAAAATACTTATAAATTATCAATTTGATATTTTTGTTTAAAAATCAAAAAAAATCAGATTTAAATTAAAAAGAATACCTTTGTATGAAGCAAATTAGAAAAAATATAATCAAGCTACAATGAAAATAAACCCTAAAATCGGAATTGACAAGCTCATTTTCGGAATGAAGCAAAATGATGTTATAGCCATTTATGGTAAACCCAACAGAAATTACAAGGACGAAGATGACAATGTAATTTTCTCCTATAATTCTTTAAAAATCCGATTGACTTTTTATAAAGATGAAGAACTAAAATTAGGATATTTAGTGGCTTCAAGTCAGGATTTAGAATTGTTTGGCAATAAAATAATCAATAGAAAGATTACGGATGTTAAAAAAGATTTAGCACAAAAAGGGATTGTAAAATTTACTCAGGAGGAGTTTGATACTTTCGAAAATTATTTTAATGAAGAGAATTGGATTATTCTCCAAACCGAATTTGAGGAAGTTGTAAAATTTGAAATTGGCGCTATAATTAATGCAAAAGACGAATTTGATTGGAAGTTTAAAAAGTAACAGAGTTAGTTCTATAAATGAAGAAACCCGACAGATTTAAAAAGCTATCGGGTTTTATTTATGGATTTAGTTTTTTATTGATTTATTTTAATCAATTCTACTTCAAATATTAAATCACTTTTTGGAGGAATAGCACCTGGATAGCCTCTTTCTCCATAAGCTAAAGTATAAGGGATATAAAATTTATATTTGGCACCTTCTTTCATCAATTGAAGTCCTTCTGTCCAGCCTTTAATGACCTGATTTAAATTAAAATCTATTGGTTCTCCACGTTGAACACTACTGTCAAATACTTTTCCATTATTGAAACTCCCGGTATAATGTACTTTTACATTACTGGTTATTGTAGGTGTAGATCCTGTTCCTTCTTTTAAAACAATGTATTTTAATCCGCTTGCGGTTGTTTGACCATTGGCAAATTCTTTTAATGCAATTTCATTGGCAGCGGCTCTTTCCTTTTCTTCTTTTTCTAATTTTGTTTTTTCTTCGACCCCTTTATTTGCGTAATAATCTGCCAATACCTTTACAGCATCAAATTTCTTTGCTGCATCTCCTTTTCTAGTAATAGTAATTTTTGTAATGATATCATCTTGAACAATGGCATTGACTACAGACATTCCTTGGGTAACCTGGCCATAAATGGTGTGTTTCCCATTTAACCATGGCGTTTCTTTATGTGTGATAAAAAATTGGCTTCCGTTTGTACCCGGTCCAGAATTTGCCATTGCCAGAACTCCTGCTTTGTCAAATTTTAAAGAAGTAAATTCATCTTTGAACGCATAACCAGGATCACCGGATCCATTTCCTAAAGGGTCGCCGCCTTGAATCATAAAATCGTTAATTACTCTATGAAATTTTAAACCATCAAAAAAAGGTTTTCCTTTTAGGTTATTGACAGTGACATATGGATTTGTACCTTCAGCCAGTGTAATGAAATTGGCAACTGTTACTGGTGCTTCTTTGTAGAATAATTGTACAGTTATATTTCCTTTATTGGTTGCGATTGTTGCAAAAATACCTTCTTGTGCTACTGGAGCTTTTACGGTTGCAGCCTGTTTTTTTGTTGCAACTGGTTTTTTGGTGGTTTGTGCTTGTAAATTAATAAGCCCTAAAAAGAATAATAATACGATTTTTGATTTCATTTTCTTAAAAATTTAATTTCAGTTTTTTTTAATTATTTAGGCATTGTTTCCAATAGTTCAATTTCAAAAATAATGTTGGTATTTGGCAGAATAACATCTCCTGCTCCTGCTTCCCCATACGCTAAATGTGATGGTATAAAAAGTATGGCTTTGTCTCCAAAAGACATTTTTTCGATTCCTTCTATGAAGCCCGGAATTAAACCATCTTTACGTCCAGCCTGAAAAGGAATTGGTGTGTATTGATTGGCCGCAGCCCTTGCAGGATCAAATTTTCCGAAAGTTTTGGACACCTCTTCAATACTGGAATCAAACAATGTTCCGTTCTCCAGAAAACCTGCGTAATGAATATAAACGGTTGCTCCGTTTGCTGGTTTTTTGCCACCTGATTTTTTGGTGATAATATATTGAAGTCCAGTAGATGTCTTGGTTGCTTTACTTTTTAATGCTGTAAAAGATGCTGCTTTTTGTTCACAAACCGCTTTATATTTGGCATCGTATTCTTTTTTTGCTTGAGCTTCGGCGGCAACTTTTTGTTTTTGGGCTTCAGATTCTGTTTTGAAATAATCATGAAAAATTTTTATTGCATCAAATTTCTTTGCCTCTTCACCATTTCTTATTATAGTAACACTTTTCATATAATCGTCTTGCTCTATTTTGTTGACGATTTCAAGATTGTTATCAACAACATGACCAAAAATGGTGTGTTTTCCATCTAGCCAAGGCGTTTCAAGATGCGTGATAAAAAATTGGCTGCTATTGGTTCCAGGTCCATTATTAGCCATTGCCAAAATTCCTCCTTTATCAAATTTTAGATCAGAAAATTCGTCTTTGAATTTATATCCGGTATCCCCAGACCCTGTTCCTAGGGGATCTCCACCTTGAATCATGAAATCTTTGATAACTCGATGAAATTTTAATCCATTATAAAAAGGTTTTCCTTTTAGGGTATCATTCATAATAAACTCATTATTTCCTTCTGCAAGAGTAATAAAATTAGCAACAGTAACAGGTGCTTTCTTGTAATCCAATTCAAGTAAAATACTTCCTTTATTGGTTTCAATTTCTGCATATAAACCATCTGGCAAATTATTGTGTTCTTTATTACAGGAAATTAAAGTTGTAATCAGTAGTAGTACAAATAAAATATTTTTTTTCATTCTGCTTTTTCTTTTAGTTTGTTAAAGTGTCTTTGATTATTGATTTGGCTTTTATAGGAGTGTTTACTTTTCCAACTGTATTGGATTGAATTTGTGCGTTATAAGTGGCTTCTGGCATAAAATCGTGAAGAGTAACGGTGCAAAATAAAGGTTCGTTTGTGCCTATTTTGTTATTGTCTCCATGAAATCCATATCCCATAAATGATGTAAAAAGGAAATTTACTTTTTCATTTTTGCGCATTAATTTTATACCATCTCTCAATCCCATCATGATATCTTGCTTATCGACTTTATATACTTGTGTTTGTAATTCAACTTCAGAATATATAATGTTTCCTTTTAAATCTTTAATTTCATAATCAAATAATGCGATATCACCTTTTTTGGGAGTAAGGCTGTCGGTTAGATTTCGTGACTCGTAGGAGTACCAATACCCTTTTTTGGAAGCAATGTATTTAATAGAAGGATTGCTTTTTATAATCGAGTCAATTTGGTCTTTTTCGGTAGCATTTAATTTTTTATTTCTCGCTATTGATTGTTTCATAAAGCTACCCGAAGATTGTGAAACGGGTCTTCGTGCTTCCTGATGCTGTTTGCAACTCGAAAATAAAACGGTTGCAAAAAATACACATAGTACTATTTTGAAATGATTCATGGGCTATATTTTTAATGTTTGTACTAAACTTTCAAATTTTTGCAGGGTTTCTTCCATCGAAACTTCTGATTTGCCTCCTGCAGCATTACTGTGTCCACCTCCTTGAAAGTGGTCTCTGGCAAACTGATTGACATCAAAATCACCTTGTGAACGGAAAGAAATCTTGATTATTCCTTCTTCTTTATTTTCTATAAAAATAGCTGAAAAAACAACTCCTTTTATACTTAAACCATAATTGACAATACCTTCTGTATCTCCTTTTATATAATCAAAAGAGTTTAATTCTTCTTGTGTTAATGAGGTATATGATGTTTTGTGATCCATCATCACTTTCATGTTTTGCAAAGCTCTTCCTAGTAATTGCAAACGACTGTAGGAACTATTATCAAAAAGCAAAGTGGGAATCACAGTGTTTTCTACTCCAAGGTCAATCAATTCGGCAATGATTCTATGGGTCGTTCCAGTCGTTTTTGGAAAACGAAAAGAACCTGAATCAGTCAGGATTCCTGTATAAATGCAAGTAGCAATAGTTTTGTCAATGTCTTGTTTTTTGTCTAAAAGACAAATGAAGTTATAGACCATTTCGCAGGTAGAACCAAATGCAACATCGGAATAGGTATATGTGGCATAATCATCGGGTTTTTGATGATGATCAATCATAATAAAAGGAGCGGTCAGTTTTTCTAAAACCTGTTCCATTTCGCCTACTCGATGAAGAGCATTAAAATCTAAAGTGAAAATAAGTTCTGATTCCTCAAGGATTTTGGTGCAATTTTCCTTGTCCTTTTCATAAATTTTAACGGTTTCAGAGCCTGGCATCCAAGCTAGAAATTCGGGAAAATCATTTGGAGAAATTACCACCGGATGATGATTATTTTTTAGTAAAAAATGATATAATGCTAAAGTAGAGCCCATGGCATCTCCATCTGGACCTCTATGCGGAATTATGGCAATTTTTTTTGGAGTTGATAATAGCAACTGTATCGCTTGTATGTCTTGTGTATTCATAGGTTGCGAAATTACTGTTTTTTAACTAAAAGTTGAAATCATTTAAGAAATTAACAAATTTTATAGTTTTAGAAATATTTGAGCCCTTTTCTTCTAAAACTTTGATACAAAATTGATTTTGGACCTTTTACAATTTGCGATTTGTAAATCCCAACTGAGCCCGAAAAAAAATAAGCAATAATACAGGCGATTCCAATGTAAACGCCACTTTGCATCCCAAAAAGTTCTATGCCCATAACGGTGCAAGCGATAGGAGTGTGGGTTGCCCCCGAAAAAACAGCCACAAATCCCATTCCGGCCAATAAAGCAATCGGCAGCGGAACCACAACAGACAAGGCACTTCCGAGAGTTGCACCCACAAAAAATAGGGGGGTCACTTCGCCACCTTTAAATCCTGCTCCTAGTGTAAAACCGGTAAATAAAATTTTCAACAGAAAATCATACGGTGCGTTGTGAACAGAAAAGGCATTTACAATCTCTGGAATTCCCAAACCGATATATTTTGTCGTGCCAATAAAGTATATTGCCAAAGCCAGAATAACTCCGCCTACAAATGGACGAAGCGGTGGGTATTTTATGTTTCTTGAAAATAATTTCCCCCAAAAGTGTGTACTTCTGGAAAATAGAAGTGCTGCCAATCCAAATAAAATACTTGTTACTACAATCCAAAAGAGTGTAGTAAAACTCATTTCCGGCACTTGAGGAATACTGTAAAGTGTGTGTTTTACTTGCCAGAATTCAACCGTAAAATAAGCTATATAGGCAACTAGAAATGATAACGAAATACTTCTAAAATTTATGCTGCTAAAGAAAATAACTTCTAAAGCAAATAGTGCTCCCGCGAGTGGAGTTCCGAAAACTGAAGCAAAACCAGCACTAATTCCTAAAATAATTAATGTCCTTCTTTCAGAATTATCCAATTTAAAAATCGAAGTACATAAATCGGCGATGGCTCCACCCATTTGCACTGCAGTTCCTTCTCTGCCGGCAGAACCTCCAAAAAGATGCGTAATTAATGTCCCTAAAAGGACTAAAGGAGCCATGATAAAAGGAATCTTTTTTTGAGGATTTTCGTATTCTTCCAGCAGTAGATTGTTTCCCTTTACTACTTTAGAACCATACAAATAATACAGATAACCTATTGCCAAACCACCAATAGGCAAGAACCAAATAATCCAATTGTTATGGTTTCTATATTGGGTAACATGTTCTAATGCAACTAAGAAAAAGGCAGATGCAGATCCAGAAAAAATGCCTATCAAACAACAAATGAAAAACCATTTGAGCGTGACAAGCATTATTTGTTTTGTTTTTTGAAAATTCATTAACTGCTATACTTTTTTAAATCCAAATTTTATGCTAAAGTATTACAATCCACACTATTTTTTTGAATTATTCTGATGCAATTGCAGTAAATTCGATTTCTACCAAGTATTCAGGAGCCACCAATTGGTTGATGCCGTAGAATCCTGTAGTAGGTTTGATGTCTTTAAAAAAAGTAGCATGTGCTTTTGCAACGGCTTCAAAAGTAGAAACATCAGTAGTAAAAATTCGAGTACGAATCACGTCTTTCATTCCAACATTAAGGTCTTCAAGAACTTTTTCTACTCTTTCTAGAATATTCAAGGTTTGAGCATAGGCGTCATCGGCTTTAACTTTTTCTCCATCGATTAGAGCTACAGTTCCCGATACTTCAATTATGTTTCCAATACGGACTGCGCGACAATAGCCCATTTTGTCTTCCCAAGGTGATCCTGTTAGTATGTTTTCTCTTTTCATTATTTAGTTATTTTTGATTTGTTGGTTCCAATTATATGGTTTTATTAAAGTTCGCAATTTATACAAATTAGATTTAAAATAGATGCCTCATTCCAGACAGATGACCTGTTTGTGCCGAATTTCATCTTTTATAACAAAATAGTCAAGATATTTTATTTTCTGATTTTCTGAACTTTAAAATTTTAGAATAAGTTAACAACTATCAAAAAATAAATCATGTTAGTTTTGTGATTTTATAATGTGTCTTTTTTTATTTTTTTTGAAAAATGTTTTAAGATTGAAAACCTACTTTTTTAATACTAGGAAGCAAATTTTATTTATTTTCCTGATACGTTTTATGACTTGTACATATGCTCAATTTGAGTCGAATGCAAACTTCAAAGGTATTTCCCCAGTGAATATAAAACCGAAGGAAAAGAAGGTGTCTCCGACTAAAATAGATACATCAGGGATTATTCCTCACAATGTTTGTAAAAATTCAAATACACAGTCTCCTCTCAACCCTCTTACCCATTACAGACCAAAGGTTAAGAATGAAATCTCTATGTCTCCCAGTAACGAGTTTATTAATTCGGGAGATAAAGTAAGAGATAGGTTAAGTAACGATATGGATAAACTATTAATCAGGGAAGGCTTAAAAGAAGATTCTAGATATTTAGTAAAATTGTGCTTAATTGCGATTTCCTAATTTGAAGATGATAGCTACAATAAGAACAATTACTGCAATCACAATAAAGATACCAAAGCTCATTCCTGCCTCAAAAATTCCTTTTACCAGTTCACAAGAACTACATAAAAATGAGGTAAAAAGTAGTGTGACTATTACGGGGGAATTTATTTTTTTCATAATAAAGTTTATTTAAATTAGACTGAAATTGCTAGACACCTAAAGGTCATAAAGTTATTTTTTATTCTTTTGTTGGCTTAGATTTATTTTTTTTGTGGGAGCAATTTTTTTCTTGGAATTTTTATTTCGATGCTGATTTTTGATGTTATGGTGCTCTTGTGCTTCTTCAATCGAATGAGATGATTTTATGTTTTCCACTTTAGAAAGCTCACTCAATTTATGATAATACTTTTGGACAACTATCATCTCTTCTTCTGTCATACTTTCAATATCCACTAAACGGTTGCTTGAATTTTCGTTCGACGCAACCAGTTCATTTAATTTTAATTGAATAGCTAGCGAATCTTTGTTTTGTGCTTTTTGGATTAAAAAAACCATCAGAAAAGTGATTATGGTGGTGCTGGTATTAATCACAAGTTGCCAAGTCTCCGAATAGTCAAAAACAGGACCGCAAATGGCCCATACCAACACAATCAGAAATGCAAAACTAAAAGCCATACTACTGCCCACTGCCTTTGAGGCCTTCATTGAAAATTTTTCAAAAATATTCAATACTTTGTTATTGTTTTTCATTTTTTTGAATAAAGAAGTTATAATCAACAATTACATCTTTTCAGTCATTTCTACAGCTGTGACTCTCTGTCCCAAAAGCGATGTTTTTTTAGTCCTTTGATGAAAGAATCAGCCAAATTACCATCTCCTGTTTTTTGACTTGTAAATATTCCTGCATCAGTGTTTGGTTTATTCTCATTCTTGTCGGTAAAAGGAAGGACTTCGGTTCCTTCGCCCTCAGCTGCAATAAATTTACAATGGGTGTATGAGTCGTTCAAAAAATCTTTGACTTCTTTGATAGTTTTAAGGTCCAGAATTCCTTTTCCGCTGGGAATAAACACACCATCAAAAAGAACTGAAGCCGCGATAAGATAACTTTGGTCAACCAAAATTTCATTACCTTCTTCTGAGACTATAGTGCCCAAATGCGGAGCTATGATCTTCACAACAGCTCCGGCATTTTTCAATGCGTGTTTCATGTTTTTTACAGATGCCGCATTAACGCCATCTGCACACAAAAAGGCAATTTGTCTTGTTGCTATGGTGTCTGTTCCTCTTTTGTTTTTCAGTATGCTTAATGCATCGGATGTGTGAATCGCTGTTTCTAAGGCGGTCGGTTCATATTTTTTACTATCTGCATCAGCACCCACTCCGTGATTAATTGGTTTTTCAAGTACCTGAGGGACATTCATTCCAAGTCCTTTGGCTACTCTATTCGCCAATATTTTATCAATTTTCGACAATAGTCCAAGCATTCTTTCTCTGATTGCCAGTATTTCGACTTTTCCTAATTCAAAACGGAGCGCATTGATTATATGCTCTTGTTCTATGACTGTCTGACTTTGATAAAAAAGTGTTGCCTGACCAAAATGATCCGAAAAGCTGGCACTTCGATCACGTACTTTTTGGGCATCTATGCGTTCATTAAAACTGCTGAAACCTCCTTCATCAATTTTGGCTTGAAATGGGCATCCATTTCCTAACGAGTTTGGGTGATAACTTACTCGACCGGTAGCAATTTCTTGTCGCATATGGCCATCACGTTGATTATTGTGCATTGGAGCAACGGTGCGATTAATTGGAATTTCATGGAAATTTGGGCTCCCTAATCTCGACAATTGTGTATCGGTATATGAAAATAATCTTCCTTGTAATAACGGATCATTTGTAATATCTATCCCAGGCACGATATGTCCGGGATGAAAAGCAACTTGCTCTGTTTCTGCAAAAAAGTTATCAGGATTTTTATTTAAAACTATTTTACCTATAATCGTTACAGGAACTAATTCTTCGGGAACTAGTTTTGTTGGATCGAGTAAATCAAAATCATATTTGTGTTCATCGCTTTCAGGGATTATTTGGACCCCCAATTCCCATTCTGGAAAATTTCCTGATTCAATGGCTTCCCATAAATCTTGCCTGTGAAAGTCGGAGTTTTTACCTGAAATTTTTTGAGCCTCATCCCATAGAACAGAATGAATTCCTAATTTGGGTTTCCAATGAAATTTTACAAAATGAGATTCATTCTGTTTATTGATAAATCGGAAAGTGTGGACTCCAAAACCTTCCATCATTCTTAAACTTCTTGGAATTGCCCTATCACTCATAACCCACATAATCATGTGCATCGACTCCGGCATAAGAGAAATGAAATCCCAAAAAGTATCGTGAGCGGATGCTGCCTGTGGCATTTCGTTATGTGGTTCAGGTTTGACGGCATGGACTAAATCTGGAAATTTCATTGCATCTTGGATGAAAAACACGGGCATATTATTTCCTACCAGATCATAGTTTCCTTCTCGAGTATAAAATTTAACCGAAAATCCGCGTACATCGCGAGCAAGATCTGTTGATCCACGCGAACCAGCAACGGTAGAGAAGCGAACAAATACAGGGGTTTTTATACTGCTGTCATTTAAAAATCCCGCCTTGGTGTATTTATCCAAAGATTTATAAAGTTCAAAGTAACCATGGGCGGCAGATCCTCTGGCATGAACTATTCTTTCTGGAATGCGTTCATGGTCGAAATGCGTAATTTTTTCCCTAAGAATAAAATCTTCCAATAATGATGGACCTCGTTCTCCGGCTTTTAATGAATTATTGTTATCATTAATTTTGACGCCCTGATTAGTGGTGAGAAATTGATCTTCAGCTGTGGATTTGTTAAGAGTCAAATCCTCCTGTTTTGCATTTTCTTCTGTTTCTGTGTTAGGTTTTTTCATGTCTTTATATTTTTACTCTTCAGATGAATTCGATTGGATTTATAAGAAAGTATCAGTGATTGATATAGGTGTAATAAAGAAATCTGCAGTAAATAAACACTGCAGATTCTTAATTTTTGTTTTATTCTGCTTCAGCGGCATCAAAATTAATGGTGTTGTATGCAGCTTCAGTTAAAGTGACGTCAGCTTCTTTTTCTTCAGCTAATGTTTGAAGAAGTAATTCAGCGGCTTCATCTTCACCAAGTGTCTTTGCAAAAGCCGCAAGTGTGCCATAAGTTGCAATTTCATAATGTTCGATTTTTTGGGAAGCAGCAATGATACCGGCATCTCGCACCGGTCCACTTTCTGTTTCTTCTACAATACCTTCACCTTCTTTGATAAGTCCTTCCATAGCATCACATTTTTTGGCTGCCACCTTTTCACCCACTATTTCGAAAACTTGTTCTAAACGTGTTACTTGTTTTTCTGTAACCGCAAGGTGGTTGTTAATGGCATCTATCAAGTTTTGTGCAGTTGCGTTTTTTGCCATTTTTGGCAGGGCTTTTGTTAACGCTTTTTCAGCCCAGTAAATGTCCTTTAATGAATCCACAAATAGTTCTCTTAAACCATCGGCGGCAGATTTTTTGCTAGCTACTTTCTTTTCATCTTTTTTTGAAGTATTGCTTTTTGGCATACTAATTACATCTTTTTGTTTGTCTGAATTATTCATAATATCTTTTTTTAGTTATTTTCCAAAATTAGATAGAAACGAATCATAAGGACTTATACAATTTATTTGCAATGTTATAATATTCAAAGGTTTGACTGCTGAATTAGCCAGCTTGGGACAAAAGAAATCTTACGGAATGTCTGTCGTATGTATGTCTAGTTCTTTATATGGTTGGAATTTGGGCATACCAATAGTTACTTTAAAGTTGAATTAAAACGACATTTTACTGTAATGTCACCTCCTTCCTAAATGTTTTCTTTTTTATCAAAGAAAAAAGCATGATGTGGCAGACTACCATTTCCTGATATGGTAATTCATAAATATTGATTTTTTCATTTCTCTGTCGTGCTATTTTATTAGAATTTAAACCTAATTGTCTGTAAATTAAGTAATAATGCGCTTGAATTTTATAAGAGTAGAGCTTGCTCTTTGATCTACTTTTGACATAATCAACAAACATTATTAACAAACTTAAATGTAAAGTTATGAGCACACTTAATTCAAAAGACACAAAAAAGAAAGATGACAAAACATCTTCAGCAACTTCAAAAGACTCCACAAAAAAAGTTGTCAAAAAGCCAGAAAGTGAAAAAAACACTTCAAAAACGGCTGAGAAAAGTTCTAAACCAGCTTCTAAAAGCAGCAAAAAAACAGAATGATCATGGAAAATCAAAAAAGCACAAGTTATGAGCAAGACAGCCATAATGTAGAGAATCCGTCGTTTATACGAGATTACCAAAATCCAAATTACAATCCAGAGGAGGAAAATGGTGATTTAAACAATACGGAGTCTCATCTTTATCCTGACCAAAATCGAAATTCAAAAGATAATTCAGATGACAATTCGGATGAGGAAAATGGCGATTTAGACAATACAGATTCTCATCTTTACCCTGACCAAAATCGAAATTCATTAAATTCTAATGCTGTTAACTCACTTGAGGAAGAAGATGAGGAAGATGAAGAAGATGAAGAAGATGAAGAGGGCGATGATTTTAATAAAGAAGATTTTGAGGAAGAAGGAGATTTTCAAGAAAAAGACATAGATTATAGTGAAAGAAAACAAAGAGATTCTTTTTGATTTTAACTCTTATGGTTCGCTTTTCTTAATGGTTTCCATAAGTCCATAAAATCATTTCTATGGGAGTAAAACCGCCTTTATAGGCGGTTTTTTTAGGAATGTCCAAATACTAATTATCAAAAAAATATACTTATGAAATGGGTATAATTTCCAAAATTTAAATATTGATTGTATGAAAAAGAATCTATACATTGGTTGTTCCAGTTTCTATAATTCATATTGGAAAAAGATCTTTTATCCAGAGGGTATTCCTGCTTCTAAATGGTTTGAATATTATTGCACTCATTTTAAAACCTACGAAATGAATGGAACTTTCTATAAGTCCCCAACATTGAAAACTATGGAAAATTGGCGCCAAAAAGCACCTGACGATTTTTTGTTTTCTGTAAAAGCACCAAAAGAAATCACGCATACCAAGATGTTTGTTGACTGCGAAAGTCTAATCAAAGATTTTTATGCAATTTGTAGCAACGGTTTGAAAGATAAATTAGGATGTGTTTTGTTCCAATTTCCACCCAGTTTCCATTATTCTTATGAAAAACTGCTTTTCATTATCAGTCAACTGGATTTGAAGTTTTATAATGTCATCGAATTTCGTCATCAGAGTTGGTGGATATCGGAAGTATGGGATGAACTGTATAAAAACAATATTACGTTTTGCAGTGTGAGTCATCCGAAATTGCCCAAAACGATTTTTACTGAGTTTCCAGTCATTTACATACGACTTCATGGACGCCCCAAAATGTTCTATTCTGATTATTCTACCGAAGAATTAAGCAATATAAATAATACAATTGTTCAAAGCAAAAAGGGACAGACTGCATTCGTTTATTTTAATAATACTGCAAGTTCAGCTGGTATTTTAAATGCCTTGGAAATGAAAAAAATAAATCAATCGCTATGAAAAAGTTTTTAAAAAATAATGGGCTATCACTTTCCTTTCTTGGTTTGTTTATAATTTCACTGCTATTGCAAATAGTTTTTGGACTTAAGGAATACAATAAATTTCTAATTGAAAATGGAGCTGCAAGCATTGGTTATATTGATTATTTGAGTTCCGGACACTTTATGGAATCGACATTTGAGAATTGGGAAAGTGAATTTTTGCAAATGTTTCTTTTTGTGGTTTTTACTATTTTTTTGCAACAAAAAGGTTCGTCAGAGTCTAAAGATTTTGATAAAAAAGAAGAGGTCGATCAAGGACCAGTATCGGTTAAAGATGCTCCATGGGCTGTTAAAAAAGGAGGTTTTATATTGATCATATACAAACACTCCCTTTCCATAGCGCTATTTGTATTGTTAATTTTTAGTTTTGCTATGCATTTTTACGGTAGTTTAGAAAATGAGAATGAATCACTTCTGTTAAAAAATGAACCTATTGAAACGGCTGGAAGCTATATTACAAATTCAAGGTTTTGGTTTGAATCCTTTGAAAACTGGCAAAGCGAGTTTTTGTCGGTGTTTGCCATTGTCGTTCTTTCTATTTATTTACGCCAAATAGGTTCCCCACAATCAAAACCTGTTGATGCACCTAATAATAAAACTGGTGAATAAAATGTTTCATTCTCTTTTGACTTCTAACCATTCTCCTAATATTTACTGGGATAAACTGCTTTGTTAAATAATTAATTCAATTAGCAGGCAACTTGAATTAATTAATGTTAGAAATTAAATTTAGAATTTCTTAACAAGTAGCAAAGAATAAATTATGTTAGTTTTGTGATTTTATAATATGTCTTTTTTTATTTTTGGTCAAAATGTTTTAAGATTGAAACCTACTTTTTTAATACTATGAAACAAATTTTATTTATTTTCATGATGGGGTTCGCAACTTGTACGTATGCTCAAGTAGAATTTAACACCAAGTTCAAAGGGATTCCGCCAGTGAATATAAAACCAAAGGAAAAGAAAGTCTTGCCTCCAAAACCGATAGACACGTCAGTGATTATTCCTCCCAATGTTTATAAAAACCCGAATATACAATCTCCACCCAACTCTGTTACCGAATATAGACCAAAGGTTAAGAGCGAAATCTCTATGCTACCCAGTAACGAGTTTATCAACCCGGGTGATGAGATAAGGGATAAATTAAATAAAAAAACAGATCGTCAGGAAGGAATTGCCTATCGGCGTAATCAAAGTTTAGGTACTTATAAAACCAAATCGATTTCTGCAAAAGTGATGTATAGAGATGCTCAATTTGTTGATGGGGATTTAATACGTGTGTACTTAAATGGAAAAGTTATTCAAGAGCAAGTCTATTTGGAAGTTAGTTTCAAAGGGTTTGAAATCGTTCTGGAAAAAGGATTTAATAAAATTGATTTTGAAGCATTAAATCAAGGTGATTCTGGTCCAAATACAGCAGAATTTAGGGTCTATGATGACAAAGAAACTCTTGTTTCGGCTAGTGAATGGAATTTGGGTACTGGATTTAAAGCAACTATTATCATTGTAAAAGAGTAGTCCTAAAACTACTCTTCCACTATATTTTTTTAGAAAGGATCTGCAGTAACTTTAAATTTCATTTCCGCTTTAACAGTTGTCTCTTGAGTTAAAGTTTCTTTTGTAGTAACCGTAGTTCGTATTTTATAACTAGAAGCTTTAATGTATTTATCCAATTTTTGAGAAGTACAAGTCAAATCAATACTATTGGAACTAACGTTGATGTTATCCTGAAAAGCCAATTCTATTTCATCATCGGCAGTTGTAGAAATATACATGTGAACCGATTTTAGAAAACTAAATGTTTTATCAGCTGGATTTGTTATGCTTAGTTTTAATTCCTGCAATTTTACATCTTTAACCAAATCAGTTCTAGTATTGTTATTTTTAAATTCTGTAGTAGAATTGCTAGTTACATCTGGAGTTGCTACTTCAAAAGGAGTGGTAATAGGCAATCCGCTATTGATTGTAAAAGAGGTTTGATTGGAAATTGTAAAGGTTAATAATTTATCTACTTCATTACAAGAAGCTATAAATAAGGATACAATTGTTATAAGTAAAACTGATTTTATTTTCATTTTTTTCTGATTGTAGATTTTGAATTTCTGCGAATGTAGTCTATTCAACAGGTAAAAACGTATCATTTAACGATTTTGTGACGGAAACGGTGCCATAAAAATTATTTCTGTGTTAAGGGATGAAATGTTTTCCAGCTATGCCAATATTCCTGATAGGCTTTTATAGGTTGAAGTTTCTTGATTAGAGGATTTGTTGATTTGCCTAGAAATGTATAGCTATTTTTTCCGTCGTATAAAGCGTTGTTTGTCAAAGTAAATTTTTGGGACGCACTATTTCTTTCTAGTGCTACAAAGCTTTTGTTGTCATTGGCTAAAATCAAAACAATAGGTTTGTTTTGAATTACATCATAAATAATCCTTTTTTTGACTAAATCATTCCAATCATAAGCTTTGCTTTGCTTGTCAATAGTAATACCAACTATCCATGATTTTTCTTTCCACGAAAGGGTATCTCTTCGGGTTAAGTTTCCTTTTCTTCGTCCGGATTCATAATTGCTCAAACTATCATATTCGGTTTTAAAATCTTTATCTTGCTGCATAATCAAACTTTTGGGATTTAAAGTAAGCCATTGTTTCAACGACATTTGATTGCTCTCTAATTCCGGCAAAGTTTGTCCTTTTAATTTTCCGGCAATAGCTTCTCCAGTGGCTTGTCTCCACCAACTTTTGGTGGTTTTATCTTCAAACATCGCGTTAAAATGATCCATTCCTACTAATCTAAAACTTTCTTTTTTGCCATTTACCATCGGCTCAAAAATGCGTCCCGATCTGCAAACAGTACAATAGGTAACAAGTATGGGTTTTTGAGCAATAGTATCAAATACTTGATGATGATATCCTAAAAACTGTATAGGATAAGCTCTGGACTGCCCTTTGTAAGTGACACCAATAACGATTCGACTGGTGTCTATTTTGCTATGGGAAGCATCACTCATTTTTAGATTTTTGGTTTGCAAGAACATGGAATCTGCGGCCATAACTGCATTTGTAGCGTAACCAATTCCTATTGCTAAAACTGACGCTAAAAGAGATAAAATTTTAGATTTTTGAAAAGAAGCTTTGAATCCAAAAAAGATCATTAGAATGAAAACCAATCGAAAAATCCATCTCCAAGTATATAAAAAATAAGCCAAATCAATACTGTTCATTTCTTGGCTTCCTGGCATTGGCATTATAAAATAAACATTTGCAATCTCAAAGAATATGATTCCTATTATACCAAAATAGTAGATTTTTTTTGCCATAGTGTCTCAATTTGAATTTAATTAATGCGTTTTTTTGATTTTTGTAAAATAGGAATAAACTATATAATCGCTGCTTTTTTCTTGATATTATTGAATTTATTTAATCCTTTTAGCCAAAATAGCAGAAAGTTATTCGATAAAAATAAAATAAAAATTTTTCAAAATACAATTTTTCAATTCCGAATATATAAAGTATTTTTGCGCATGCAACACAACGTACTTATTTTAGATTTCGGATCGCAATATACACAGCTTATTGCGCGTAGAGTTCGCGAATTAAATATATTCTGCGAAATTTTTCCTTACAATCATTTTCCGAGTGATTTATCAAGTTATAAAGCCGTAATTCTTGGTGGAAGCCCTTTTTCTGTTAGAGGAGAAGATGCACCGCATCCAGATTTATCACAAATTAGAGGTAAACTGCCAATGTTAGCCGTATGTTACGGAGCGCAATATTTATCACATTTTAGTGGTGGTGAAGTAGCGGCTTCAAATACTAGAGAATATGGTAGAGCCAATTTATCTTATATAAAAGAAGACGAAATTTTCTTTGAGGGGGTTTCTGAAAACAGTCAAGTTTGGATGAGCCATAGTGATAGTATTAAAGTATTACCAACTAATGGAGTAAAATTGGCCAGTACTCATGATGTAGAATTTGCCGCTTACAAAATTGAAGGCGAAACTACGTATGCGATTCAATACCATCCTGAAGTTTTTCACTCTACAGACGGATCAAAAATGCTGGAAAATTTCTTGGTAAAAATAGCCCACGTTCCTCAAAATTTTACGCCAGGTGCTTTCGTTGAAGAAATTGTAGCTGAAATGAAAGAGAAAATCGGAAACGACAAAGTTGTTTTGGGACTTTCGGGAGGTGTAGATTCAACAGTAGCTGCAGTTTTATTACATAAAGCGATTGGCAAAAACTTGTATTGTATTTTTGTAAATAACGGATTGCTGAGAAAAAATGAATTTCAAAGTGTTTTAGATCAATACGAAGGAATGGGATTGAATGTGAAAGGAGTTGATGCTTCTCAACGTTTTTATGATGCCTTGGCTGGAGTTGTAGATCCAGAATTAAAAAGAAAAGCTATTGGAAATGCTTTTATCGAAGTTTTTGATGTTGAATCACATCGAATTGAAGATGTAAAATGGTTGGCTCAAGGAACAATTTATCCAGATGTAATTGAATCGGTTTCGGTAAAAGGACCATCTGCAACCATAAAATCGCATCATAATGTGGGTGGTTTGCCAGATTATATGAAGCTTAAAATTGTTGAACCTTTGCGTATGCTTTTTAAAGATGAAGTACGTAGAGTAGGAGCAACATTGGGAATAGATCCAGAATTATTGGGTAGACATCCTTTTCCTGGACCTGGATTGTCGATTAGAATTTTAGGAGACATTACTTTAGAGAAAGTTCAAATTTTGCAAGACGTTGATAAAGTCTTTATTGACGGATTGAAATCTTGGGGATTGTACGATAAAGTTTGGCAAGCGGGTGCCATTTTATTGCCAGTAAACAGTGTTGGAGTTATGGGTGATGAGCGTACGTATGAGAAGGTTGTAGCATTGAGAGCCGTTGAATCTACTGACGGTATGACTGCAGACTGGGTGCATTTGCCTTATGATTTCTTGATGAAAGTATCTAATGATATTATCAATAAAGTAAAAGGTGTTAATCGTGTAGTTTACGATATAAGTTCAAAACCACCAGCAACAATTGAGTGGGAATAATATTAGTTTTTTAACATTAAGTCGTTACATTTGTAACGACTTAATTTTTAAAATTATATTTATGAAAGAATTTTTAAGAGTTTTATTGTTTATTATTTTTGTTTCGAATGTCACTTTTGGACAACAATCTGCAACAAAACATACGGTTTTAAAAGGCGAAACCATAACCCAAATCGCTCAAGCATACAAAACCACTCCTTCTGAAATTTATAAATTAAATCCAGAAGCCCAAAACGGAATTGCCGAAAACCAAATTCTTGTCATTCCAGAATTACTTCCACAAACTAAAAATACGATTACACATATTGTTGCCCCAAAAGAAACCCTTTTTGGCTTGGCTACAAAATACAATGTAAAAGTTGAAGTTATTCAAAATGCTAATGCTGCAGTTCTTGCCAACGGATTGCAAGTTGGTCAGGAATTAGTTATTCCACAAGAGCCAAAAACAGAAATTGCTACCACAAAAAGCACCCACTTAGTACAACCCAAAGAATCACTATTTAGTATTGCTAGACTTTACAATGTATCCGTAGAAGATCTAGATAAAGCAAATGCTGAACTTATGAAAATAGGTTTGCAGGAAGGGCAAGTAATAACTATTCCAAATAAAAAGAAAACATTAGACGGTCGCGTGAGAGTAATCAATGCCGAAACTATTTTTTATATCGTTAAACCTAAGGAAACTAAATATTCTATTGCCAAACAATTTGGAATTACAGTAGAGCAATTAGAATCTCAAAATCCAGAAATTGTAAATGGATTGACCGAAGGAAATAAATTGGCAATCAATGTTAGGGAAGTAAAACCAACCAATGAAAATGAGGAACTAATGCTTGCTTTGGCAGAGAAACAAGTCGTTGTAGAAAAATCCAAAGCCAGCACAGAAGAAATTAAAAGTCTAAAAGAAAAATTGGCGTTGCAAGATGAAATTAATAAAAATATTGTCAATGTCAACGGATTATTAGTGAGTCTAAAAGAGATTGACAATACTCAGGAAGGTTCTGCCGAAAAGCTTAAGTTAGTATTAGAAGCCAATAAAAAAATACAGGAAGTTCTGTTGTCAAAACTTGATTCGTTGGTTAATACTATGAATAAAGATTTGAATCAATTAAAAAAAACGGAATTGGTTGATTTGGACGAATCCATACGTTTGCAAAAAATATCCAACGAAAATATCAGTAAAACCAACGAGTTATCACATCAACTGAAAAAACAATTGGCAGATAACAGAAAAGTATATTCTGGATTGATGGATAAAGCAGAACGAATTGCTGTAGAAGAAAATCAAGAATATAAGAAAAGCATAAGAGAAAACAGCAAAATAAAACCAAATGAAAACAAAACGGTAGTACTTACACCAGTTGACTTGAAAAACATGGAGAGTGAGCAACGTTTGCGGGATTTAAAAAATATGAGGTTAATTACAAAATTAGATTCATTAAATATTGAAAGCAAAGCCGAATTAAATCTTCATATTGGAAAGGCTTCGTTTTACAGCAAGCAAGCAAGGTCCATGGATGATAATTTAGCGAAAGTAAAAAACAAAAGTTATCAAAATAAGGCTTATGAAGCCAAAACGAAATCAAAAGCGGGAGTAGCTGTGTCATCACCAACTTTAGAACAAATTAAAAAGCAATTGGCCAAACAACCCGAAAAAGTAAAAGCGGTCAAAATAATAACCTTAGATAATTTAAAAGACGTCAATGAGGGCTATTACATTGTTTTGGGTGAATTTCAAGACGCAAAAGAAAGAGATGTTTTCTTCAGAAAATTGACTGATAATGGGTTATTGGATGCCAATTTCTTTTATAATATGAATATATTGTCATACTATGTGTACTCCAAAATGTTCTTAAATAAGGATCAAGCCATTTATGAATATATTCAAAATCAAGGAAAACCACTTTATGAAAAAATGTTCGTGGTAAATGTAGTGAGTGAAATCAATGTAAAATAAATTAACAAAGTAGAAAGAGTTTTTTGGTTTAAACACAGTATTTTTACTGAATTTTAAAAACACAAAAGCATACCCCAAATATGAAATATTTTTCAGTATTATTCTTTTCAGTATTATTTGTTGCCGTTTCAAGTCAAGCTCAGGACAAGTTGGATAAGTATGTTGTAAGTAAAGGAGAAACGATAAATCAGATTGCACAAAAATTCAAGATTACTCCTTTGGATATCTACAAACTCAATCCCGATGCACAAAATGGGTTAAAGCCAAATACGGTGTTGTTAATTCCAAAAAGCAATTCAAAAAATGTAGCAGTTTCTAATAATAAACCAAAAGCGCAGGCTAGAACCCATGTGGTTCTCGCCAAGGAAACTTTATTTGGGATCGAAAATAAGTACGATGTAACTGATGAAGCTTTAAAAAAAGCAAATCCTTTTTTGGAGAAAGAAGGTTTACAAATTGGTCAAATTTTAAATATTCCTTCTAAAAGTAGCTCAAAAACCACAGTTGTTGCCAAAAATGTAGTGATATATCATACCGTTCTTGCTAAGGAAACAAAATATTCCATTGCAAAACAGTACGATATGACTATTGAAGAATTGGAAAAAAGAAACCCCGAGATTGTTGCCAATTTGCCAATTGGTTATCAATTATTAATAAAAGGAAATGGCCCGAAACCTATTGCGAAGGAAAGTAATATTGAGAAAAAAGCAGATGTTGTTAAACCAATTACAATAAAAGCTTCAAAAGAAATTGTCTATGTTGAATATCAGGTTAAAGCGAAAGAGACTTTTTATAGCCTGTCGAAAATGTTTGGACTTACCCAACAGCAATTAATAGAGCTTAATCCTGCATTATCTGGCGGTGTTGAAGAAGGTATGATGCTGAAAGTGCCTTCCAAATCCAATCAGATTGCTTCGAATAGCGTAAAACAAAAAGTTGTTTTAACTCAAAAAAGTAGTGATGACAAAAAAACTTTGGTGTTGTTGTTGCCATTTAATATCGCCAAAAATTCAAACGATACTATCAATTCTACTACAAATAGAATTAAGAATGATAAATTTCTAAATATGACTTTGGATTTTTATTCAGGAGCTTTAATGGCTATAGACTCTGCCAAGCAAGTTGGAATTTCGTTGGATGTAAAGATTTTTGATTCGAATGAAACAAAAAACACTTCAAATGTGGCATCAATTTTTAAGGATAATAATCTCGAAAATGCAGATGCTGTTGTCGGGCCATTTTATCAAAGTAATGTAGAAAAGACAGCAAACTTATTTGCGCAAAATAATGTTCCCGTTATTTCGCCTTTGTCTAAAGATGGAGGAAATCCTTTTGATAATTTGTATCAATCCATTGTTTCAACTACAGTTCAGAAAACGGCAATGTTTGATTTTTTGAATGCAAAACAGGGGAACGTAATTGCAGTAATTGACAAGAAAAAAGAAACCATCAGAAAATATATTTCAGAAAATCAGAAAGAAATCAAGATTCCTCCATTGACAGAAACGGGAGGCCTTAATGTAGATGGTTTCAAGAAAATGATGGTAAAAGACAAAATGAATTATGTTATTTTGGAAACGAGCAATACCGGAATGATAAAGTATACCATGAATGCAATGCTAAGTGTAATGAACACCTATCAAGTACAATTGGTTATTTTGGAACCTAATGAAACCTTGGATACTGACGAAATAAGTTTTGAGGATCTTACTAAATTACATTTAATGTATCCTTCGACAACAAGGGTAAACGATTCGCCTGAAGCTCAAATTTTTGTTCAGAATTATAGAAAAAAGAATAAAGTCAATCCAAGTACTTTTGCTATTCGCGGTTTTGATATCACTTTTGATACCATGATGCGCTTGTCGCAAGATAAGACTTATCAGGAAACTGCCGAAACCATGATCACCGAACAAATAGAAAATAAATTCGAATATTATAAAAAAGAGGATGGTGGGTACGCCAATAAAGGAACTTATATTCTGTATTATGATACCGATCTTACGATTAAAGAGGCAAAGTAGAGTAGCAGTTTTTAGTATCAGTATTCAGTTTGATGTTTAGTAATCAGAAAACAAATTACTGATAACCCAAAACTCATAACTCATAATTTACAACTCATAATTCAATACAATGACTTCAAAAGTAACTTATTTAGGAGATTTAAGAACGTCTTCGGTACACATACAATCGGGAACTGAGATCATATCAGATGCTCCAGTTGATAATAATGGAAAAGGAGAAGCTTTTTCTCCGACGGATTCAGTTGCAAATGCTTTGGCTACCTGTATGATGACGATTATGGGGATAAAAGCGAGAGATTTGAATGTTGATTTTAAAGGTTCGACAGCCGCAGTTACCAAGATCATGAATGCCGAACCAAGACGCATTGGTGCTATCGAAATTGTTTTTGAAATGACTGGAGTTTTCGAACAAAAAGACAAAACCATTCTGGAAAGAGCGGCGATGACTTGCCCTGTTTTCTTGAGTTTGAATACAGAAATTGAAAAGCGAATTACTTTTAATTGGAAATAGAAAGCAGTAATTGGTTTTTTAATAAATCATAACCCAAAACTCATACTTTGGATCAAAACCAAAAGCAACTTATAAAACTGGCCCATACCAAAATGCCCTTTGGTAAATATGAAGGCTGGTTTCTTATTGATATTCCCGAATATTATATTGTTTGGTACAGTAATAAAGGTTTTCCAAAAGGAGAACTAGGCGAACAATTGAAATTAATTTATGAGTTAAAACTTAACGGACTCGAAGAATTAATTCGAAACATAAAAAAGAAGTATCCAAAACCAATAAAATAGATTTTTAGATTATTGGATTTTTAGAGTATTAGTTACATTTTTTTTGTTTAAAATTCTATAAAATTTTCATTTTTTACAAAGAGTTGTTAAAAGAGTTAATTAAAAAGTAAGAAGTCTAAAAATCTATAAATCTAAGAAGTCTAATATTCTATATTATCCAATTAAATTTGTACTTTTGCCACGTTTTTTACACAACTACAATACAAACAACAACAGAATGAATCAAACGAAATATATTTTTGTTACTGGCGGTGTGACTTCTTCTCTAGGAAAAGGAATTATAGCGGCATCTTTGGCAAAATTGTTACAAGCAAGAGGATACAGAACGACTATTCAAAAATTTGATCCTTATATCAATGTCGATCCAGGAACTTTAAACCCTTATGAGCACGGGGAATGTTATGTAACCGACGATGGTGCAGAAACAGATTTGGATTTAGGGCATTACGAACGTTTCTTGAATGTGCCAACTTCTCAAGCCAACAATGTAACTACAGGCAGAATATATCTTTCGGTAATAGAAAAAGAACGTAGAGGAGAATTCCTAGGAAAAACAGTTCAGGTTGTTCCTCATATCACAAATGAAATTAAGGAAAGAATGCAATTGCTTGGTAAATCAGGCGATTATGATATTGTTATTACCGAAATCGGTGGTACTGTTGGGGATATAGAATCGTTACCGTATATTGAGTCAGTTCGACAATTGGTTTGGGATTTAGGCGAGCACAATGCAATTGTTATTCATTTAACTTTGGTGCCTTATTTGGCTGCTGCTGGCGAATTAAAAACCAAACCAACACAACACTCCGTAAAAACTTTGATGGAAAGCGGAATAAAAGCAGATATCCTAGTTTGTAGAACAGAACATGAAATTTCAGATGAAATTCGTAATAAATTGGCCCTGTTTTGTAATGTAAAAAGAGAAGCGGTTATTCAATCTATCGATGCTTCCACTATTTATGAAGTGCCTAATTTAATGTTGGAAGAAGGATTGGATGTAGTGGCTTTGAAAAAATTGGATTTACCCAAAAAGGCAGCTCCCGATTTGAAAAACTGGAACACGTTTTTACGCAGATTAAAATTTCCAAAACATACCGTAAACATCGGTTTGATTGGGAAATATGTAGAAATGCAGGATTGTTACAAATCGATTTTGGAAGCTTTTATTCATGCAGGTGCTGCGAATGAAACCAAAGTAAATGTGATTTCGATACATTCTGAGTTCATCGACACAGAGAATATTAAAGAAAAATTATCCGGTTTGGATGCTATTCTAGTGGCTCCAGGTTTTGGAGAAAGAGGAATAGAAGGAAAAATTGAAGCGATTCGTTATGCACGTGAAAATAAAGTTCCGTTTTTCGGAATTTGTTTGGGAATGCAAATGGCGATTATCGAATATTCAAGAAATATATTAGGATTGGCTGATGCAAATTCAACCGAAATGAATGATAAAACTACGAATCCAGTTGTTAATTTGATGGAAGATCAAAAAACTGTGACAGATAAAGGAGGAACCATGCGTCTTGGAGCTTGGAAATGTGATATCACTCCAGATTCATTAGCTTATAAAATTTACGGAAAAACATCTATTTCAGAACGTCACCGTCACCGTTACGAATACAACAGTAAATATGTTGATCAATTGCAAAAAGCGGGATTGATTTCTTCTGGTGTAAATCCTGACACAGGTCTTGTAGAGATTGTTGAATTAACAGATCATCCTTTCTTTATCGGTGTTCAATACCACCCGGAATATAAGAGTACAGTAGCAAACCCGCATCCAATTTTTGTGAGTTTTGTTGCTGCTGCCGTTAAAGCTAAAAAGAAATAAAATTTATAATTTGAATTTTCTAGAATTGATTGCTGTTAAAATGTAACATTAAATATGTTTTGATAACTAACACCATCGGTTTCTAGTTTGTCTAAATTAAAAAGACGAAATAACAATAAATAAAATGGAAGAAAAAAAATTAGACCTTAACTCGGTTATAGGTATTGTGTTAATTATTGGTATTTTTCTTTGGATGATGTACCAAAACAAACCTTCGGAGGCAACTCTTGCTGCAGAAAAGGCTAAAAAAGAATTGGTTGCCAAAGAAGCGCAAGCGAAAGCAGCAGTTGTAAATACAGTTGTTGCCCCAACGGCAATAGTAGCAGGTGATTCTACTCAATTGGCCGCGTTGCAAAAAACATTAGGAGGTTTTGCTTATTCTGCAACTTTACCCTCAGCAAAAAATGATGTTACAACAATCGAAAATGATTTTGTAGTATTGAAAATTGCCAACAAAGGAGGTTACATTGTAGAAGCTACTTTAAAGAATTTTGAAAAATTCAAGAAAAATTCAGGGCAATTGGTTTCTTTGATCAAGAACAACAATTCCGATTTGAATATTCAATTGCAAACAAGTGATAATAGAGTTTTGAATACAAAAGATTTGTATTTTGAACCTACATTAACTAAAGTGGGTGCTGATCAAGTTCTTTCGATGAAATTGAAAGCTGGAGCCAATGAATATTTAGAATACAAATACATTTTGAAACCAAACGATTATATGGTTGGTTTTGATATTCGTTCTCAAGGTTTGAACAAAATTTTGAATACAGCTAAACCACTGGATCTGCAATGGAATTTAAAAACGTTCAGAACAGAGAAAAGTATTTCATACGAAAATCGTTTTACACTTTTGAATTATGAGTATGAGAATGAAAAATTCAGCAGTGTTTCTGGGAACGGAAAAGAAGTTAAAGAAGATACCCCCGAAAAAGTAGCATTCGTAGCTTTTAAGCAGCACTTTTTTACTTCAATATTATTGACTAATACTCCTTTTGAGAAATCAAGTTTGAAATCGAATAATTTGGTTTTGGATGAAAAAAAAGATACAACTTTTGTTAAGCAATTTAATGCAAATGTGCCATTGGCATTTTCAAATGGAGAAGTAGATTATAAAATGAATTGGTATTTTGGACCGGCAGATTACAAATTATTGAAATCGTATGACAAGCATATTGAGAAAATTATTCCATTAGGATGGGGTATATTTGGTTGGATTAATATGTTTATATTTATTCCTTTGTTTGGATTTTTAAGTAGTTATATTTCTTATGGTATTGCCATTATTGTTTTTACAATAATCATAAAAATTGCAATGTCTCCAGTTACTTATAAGTCATTCTTGTCTCAGGCCAAAATGAAAGTATTGCGACCAGAGATTACAGAATTGGGTGAGAAATTCAAAAAAGACCCAATGAAAAAACAGCAGGAAACGATGAAATTGTACAATAAAGCGGGTGTAAATCCAATGGCGGGTTGCATTCCGGCTTTGATTCAGATTCCATTTATGTATGCATCATTTCAATTTTTCCCATCCGCTTTTGAGTTGAGGCAGAAAAGTTTCCTTTGGGCAGATGATTTGTCTTCATTTGACTCTATTTACAAATTACCGTTCCACATTCCATTATACGGAGATCATATTGGGTTATTTCCTTTGATGGCAGCAATTGCAATTTTCTTTTATATGAAAATGACATCTGGTGACCAGCAAATGGCAGCTCCGCAACAAGAAGGAATGCCGGATATGGCTAAGATGATGAAATACATGATTTATATTTCGCCACTTATGATGTTGATTTTCTTCAATAGCTATGGTGCAGGATTGAGTTTGTATAACTTTATGTCGAATTTAATCACTATTGGTATTATGTTTGTGATCAAAAATCACATTGTAGACCCAGATAAGATTCATGCTCAAATACAAGAGAATAAGTTGAAAGAACCTAAAAAACCAGGTAAATTTCAACAAAAATTGCAACAAGCGATGGAACAAGCCGAAGCTCAAAAAGCAAAAGACAAAAAGAAATAAAATTAAATATAAATTGAAAAGCTCCTGGTAAAACAGGAGCTTTTTCGTTTTTAACAAATTACATTAACAACCAATTAATTATATTCATTAAAAAGTAGGGAGTAGTACTTTATCTAGTACGTGTATGATTCCATTAGAGCATTGAACGTCTACTGCAATGATATTGCAATTTCTTCCGCTTACATCCAGTAATCGAGTAGGTGTAAATTTTACGGTAACATTTTGCCCGGAAAAAGTGGTTACAACTTGATCATTTGTCAATTGACTTGATTGTACATTGGCGCCGGCAACAACATGGTATTTTAATGTTTTTTCTAAAACATTGGCTGGAATTGCTGACAATCCAGAATAGCCTGTTTCTGTTAAGAAAGCTCCAAATGCATCATTTGTTGGAGCGAAAACTGTAAAAGGAGAGCTTGCTGTTCCAGATAATATTCCAGCAAATCCAGAAGCAGGATTGTATGTTAAGGCGGCTACCAAAGTGGTGAAGTTAGGATTTGCTGCGGCATGATCTACAATCGTTGGCAGTCCTATCACTGCGTCTACAATATGTATTACACCGTTTGAAGCCATAATATCGGCTTTAGTAACGGTCGAAATTCCGTTTAATTTTACCCCAGACGCAGTATTGACAAACATACTTAAAGTGTTTGTAGATGATGCAGTTCCTTTTGCCAGTGTTTTAATGTATCCAGTTGTTAAATCGGTTGATTTTACACTTCCGCTTACAACATGATTCAATAAAATTTGAGTTAGAGCGGTTGTTGGTACATCCTTAATTGTGGCATAAGGTGTTGTTTTTAAAAATGCTGTAAAAGCGGCATTTGTTGGTGCAAATACTGTATAAGGACCTGCTCCTTTTAGCGTTGTTGCCAAATCTGCTTTTGTCAATGCTTCGACTAGAATACTGAAATCAGGATTACTTGAAGCAATACCAGTAATTGTATTGTCCACTACTGGAGTTACTGGTGTGTCGTCATCATTATTGCATGAAGTGCCAATTATTATTAATAGCGATAAAGTCAATACTTTTTTGATTTTTAATAGATTTTTCATAATTATAAATTGTTAAGTGTTGAATATTAATGGTTTGATCCTTAACAAAGCTAATGATAAATTTTTATTTTGTTTAATATATAATTAAAAAATTTAAACAAATAAATAAAATTTATAATTTTTTTTAAATTTGTTTAATGCTTTAATATTGAATTTATTCTATGTTTTTCGATTAATCGTACAATATTTATTTGCATTTTTTTTAGGTAAAATTATTTTTTTTGATTAAAATATATTTTAATAAGTTAAACAAAATATAATGTTTAATTTTTTAAATTTATGAAGTTTTTTTTAAGTATTTTAGAATATGATACAATCAATTATATAGTTTTTATCATTTTGAATAATTAAGTTTTATGTACTTTTATAAAATAATGTTGCCTTATAATAATAACTACTTTTTAAGGTTATACTATTGGCTTATGATAATTTAATTGGAATTGTATGTTTTATATTTTTAGGGTTTTAATCTTTTTTTTATGTTGTCAAACTGTTTTTTGTCAATCAGACACTAACCCTGTTGATGATAAAGGTAGAAAGCATGGTGTTTGGTCTGGAGTCTATGAAGAATCTGGCAGACCGCGGTATGAAGGTACTTTTGAACATGGAAAAGAAGTTGGAGTTTTTAACTTTTTTGATGATACACAAGCAAAATCAATAATCGCAACGAGAACGTTCAGCTCAAAAGATAATTCGTGTTATACTATTTTTTATGATCAAAAGAAGAATGTAGTCAGCGAAGGCAAAGAAGTCAATAAGTTGCGTGAAGGACAATGGAAATACTATCACAAAGCTTCAAAAGCGATTATGACATTAGAAAATTATAAAAACGGAAAACTCGAAGGAACTCGAACTGTTTATTATCCCAGTGGGAAAATCGTTGATGAAACTATTTATAAAAATGGTATAAAAGAAGGAGCTTACAAAAAATATTCTGAAAAAGGAATTGTTTTAGAAAGCACATTTTTTAAAAATGGGGAGTATGATGGTCAGGCTATTTATAAAGATCCGAATGATTTGGTCATTGCAAAAGGGCTTTTCAAAAATGGACAAAAAGTTGGGAAGTGGCAATTTTTTATAAATGGAAAATTGACAAGTGAAGAGAATATGGATAAACCCAAAAAACCGTTACTTAAAAGTGACAGAGTAAAAATAGATTAAACTGTAACAATTATTGAAAACTATTCAAATTTTATGAATCTATCCGAACTAATAGCACGTTTTCTTCTTCTTACTTTTTCGGTTCTTTTATTGTATTTTTTTTCCAATAGAAAGAATAAAGAAACGATAAATCCTCTTATTATTGTTGTTGGATTTTGTACTTTTTCTTTGTGTTATTTGTTTACAAAAGTTGAAATCGGCATCGGAATTGGGTTTGGACTTTTCGCTATTTTTTCGATATTACGATTCCGGGCTCAAACTTTTTCACTCAATGCTATTATTTTTCTTTTTGCCATAATTACCCTTTCAATTTTGGATATAATGTATCCGGTTGAAAAATATGAAGTGCTGGTTTTTTTCCAGATTGTAATTATTGCTTTTTATATTTTGAGCTATTTTATGCTTTTTAATAATGCAGATAAATTCAATAAAAGCTGTAAACTTATTTTAAAATACGATGATTTCTATATTCTTGACGATGTAAACAGGAGGCTGAAAATTGAAAAATGCCTTCCGTTTAATTCTTTCGATTATGAGATAATTTCAATAGACATGCTTTCAAACGAGGTTGAAATATTGATTTTTTATTGAATCTAATCGTTGAAAACCCGAACCTGCTTTACATAAAGTTCTCTTTTTTTCCCGACAATTTTAAACTCGAGATCGACTGGTTTTTTATTGAATTTATTCCAATATTGATTCATTTTTGTTTCAATTTTTTTACTGGTATGGTACAGATTATTAATTTCGGTTGTGGTTAATAATGGTTTGTTTTCATTTAAGGAAGAGTTAGAAATGTAATCTACATCCAAATTGTTGTTTTTGGTTCCGAATAAATCCAAATCGTAAGCCGTAAATTGTTCGCAGACTTCTCCTTTGTTGGGTTTTACAACCGAGTTTTCTCCTTTTTGAATATTGACCGTTATACCACTAAAATCTTTTCGAAATAAATTTTTAGTAATGACGACGCCATTTGCCAATTCATCTGGAAAGGAGCGATGAACTAAAACGCCCATAGCAATGTTTTTTTGATCTATTCCGAAAATTTCTCGTTCCCAATACGAACTTTCATTCCACACACTGGTCCAAACTTGCTTGATAGCTTTTTCGAAAGATTTTATGGAATCTCCGAGTATCCCAGTTTTAGATTCGTATAAACCGGCACCATTAAATCCTTCAATATCTTCTGCATTGGTAGAAGAACGGAATCTAAAATTTTTGAATTTTTTTTGGGTTCCTAATTTTTGATTTAATAATGCAATCAAATTGGGATCAACCGTTTCTTTCTTGATAGCTTTCCTGATTTTTTCCAATTGAATGTTAACCCATTGAACAGAATCTTTATGCGGATTATTCAAAAGTTCTGTAATCAAAGGCATAACAGACTTATCATGAATGTGTCTGTTGTAATAATAGAACGGGATGGCATAGGCATTTTCCGGAACTTTGAATGTTGAGTCTTTTGCAATAGCAATCAAATAAGATAAATTTTGAGCTTTTGAACCTATGAATTCAACTCCTTTTTTGTTTATTTTTGATAAGTCAACAATTCCGGTAACGGTTGTGTCTGCCACTAAAATTCTTTTTTTTAAGCTTGAGTTATCTTTTATTTTTTTATTGGTTTCTTCTATGAAAAAGGTATCGACAGCAATTTTTAATTCTACTTTTTTGTTGAGTAGTGATTTTATTTTAGGATCGGTTATTGCCAAAGTATATGCCATTATAGGTATTTTTCTGTTTTTGCCAAGAATGACCAAATGACTTAAAGGCGTCTGCAATTCGGTTACAATAATTCCTTTTACATTGGGTAAAATTTCGGGTGTTCCGTCCAGAATAACGATTTCATTGTCTTTGGGTTTGACAGTATTTAAATCTTCGATTTTATATTTCTTTAAGAAACCGACACAATTTCCATTTGCCACTTCCTGATATTGTAATTCGTTGAAAATATATTCGGAGGTAATGCAAGGAATTTTAAATTGACCTTGATTGTAAAAATCCACTTTTTCTCGATCATTCAAGTAAAATTTTAAGGATTGATTTATAAAGGTAGTCTGCTGAATAAGTTTAAAAAATTTTTCGATGAAATAAACCGGCATGTGATCGGAAACTGCCAATTCAAAAATCCATTTATCTGTTCCTTTGACATGATTTAGATTCCCCAATAAGTATTCGCGACCTGCTTCTTTATTGCTGTAATTGGCAGAGTTAAATTGTTCTAATTCTTTATCATAACCTAAATATTCGGTTACAAATTGAAAGTGGTGTGAAATTAAGGAACTGTTGAAATAATATAATTTCTCATTTTTGATGTCGTATACTATTTTTACTGATTCTATGTTGGAGAATTTATCGGATAAAGGTTTTCCTTTCAAAGATTTATAGACTTCATAAGTAGGTATGGTCGCCACATAATTTTGCCCAAGTGCCGCAATGCTGTAGAAAGTTACAAATAAAAGGAGGATTAATTTTTTCATTTTGGTTTTTATAATGTATTAAAGGTAAATAAAAAAGCATTAGTTTGGATTATCGCGTTATTGTTTTCATCAATTTCAATTGCCCATAACTAGTCATATTATTTGTACTTTTGCAAAAGATTAAGTTTTAAAATTTTCAAATTAATAAGGATGAAGCGTGTAGTTGTAGGTCTTTCAGGTGGGGTAGATTCGAGTGTTGCTGCTTATTTGTTGCAACAGCAAGGATATGAAGTAATAGGTCTTTTTATGAAAAACTGGCACGATGATTCGGTGACAATTTCTAATGAATGCCCATGGTTGGAAGACAGTAACGATGCTTTGTTGGTTGCAGAAAAATTAGGGATTCCTTTTCAAACGGTCGATTTAAGTGAACAATATCAAGAAAAAATAGTTGATTATATGTTTAGCGAATACGAAAAAGGAAGAACTCCAAATCCTGATGTGCTTTGTAACCGCGAAATAAAATTTGACGTTTTTATGAAAATCGCTTTGAGTCTTGGTGCCGATTATGTGGCTACAGGTCATTATTGTCGTAAAGGTGAAATTGAAGTGAATGGAGAAAAAGTGTACCAACTTCTTGCCGGTGTCGATACGAATAAGGATCAATCTTATTTTTTATGTCAATTATCCCAAGAGCAATTGGCGAAATCTTTATTTCCAATTGGAGAATTGACCAAACCAGAAGTACGCGAAATTGCTGCTCAAATGGAATTGGTTACTGCCGAAAAGAAAGATTCTCAGGGGCTTTGTTTTATTGGAAAAGTACGTTTACCCGAATTTTTGCAACAAAAATTGCAACCCAAAGAAGGAGAAATTATTCAAATCTTCAAAAATGACCCTATCTATTCATATGAAATGCAGAATGAATTGACTGTAGAGGAACAATTGCTTTTTGCTTCCAGAAAATTGCCTTACGCACCAAAAATGGGAAAGCTAATGGGGAAACATCAAGGAGCACATTATTTTACGGTTGGACAACGTAAAGGACTGAATGTAGGAGGAACTACAGATCCTTTGTTTGTTATAGCTACAGATGTTGAAACAAATACTATTTATACTGGTTTGTCGAGTATGCATCCGGGATTATTTAAAAGCGCTTTGTTTATAGAAAAATCTGAAGTGCATTGGATTAGGAAAGATTTGGCTTTGACCAATGGCGAAACGATGAATATTATGGCCCGAATCCGATACAGACAACCTTTACAAAAAGCGACTTTGCATCAATTTGAAAGTGGTATGTATATCTCATTTGAAGAACCACAATCTGCAATTACCGAAGGGCAGTTTGCTGCATGGTATATGGATGATGAGTTAATAGGTTCTGGAGTTATTTCTTAAATCAAATTATTAATGTAACAAAGCATGAAAAAAATTTTGTTTTTTATTTTGTTATTTTCTTGTTTCTCTGGGTTTTCCCAAGAAGATGCCTGGGTCTATTTTAATGTTAAAAATAATGCTCAAATGTATTATGACAATCCTTTGGGAATGCTTTCGCAAAGAGCTTTAGATCGAAGAACCAAACAAAATATTCCTTTGGATTCTAAAGATATTCCTATCGACCTCAGTTTTATTAGTAAAATTAAAGCAGTTTCGGGAATTACCGTCATGGCAAAATCCAAATGGTTGAATGCTTTGCATATTCGAGGAACACAAGCACAAATTAATTCTTTAAAATCTTTTTCTTTTGTTGAAAAGGTCGATTTTGCCAATAAAGCGCTCAATTCAACTGGGAAAAAAGTACTTTCTGCCAAAATGAAAGCCGTCAATAAAGTACTGGAAACTAAGATTGATTACGCTTATGGTAGCTCTGCCAATCAAATTCAGATGCTTAAAGGAGATTTATTACACCAACAAAATTATACGGGTTCGGAAAAAATAATTGCGGTTATGGATGCGGGTTTTCCCGGTGTAGATACTGCTCAGCCTTTTCAACGATTAAGAGACAATAATCAAATTTTGGGTGGTTATGATTTTGTGAATAGAAACACTAATTTTTATTCAGGAGATTCACATGGAGCTATGGTGTTATCTTGTATGGGCGGCTATAAAGATAATGCGCTTGTAGGGACAGCTCCAGACGCCTCATATTATTTGTTTATTACAGAAGATAATAATGCTGAAAACCCTGTCGAAGAATCGTATTGGGTCGAAGCAGCTGAGAAAGCAGATAGTTTGGGAGTAGATGTTATCAATACTTCATTGGGCTATTTTGAGTTTGATAATACAACTTACAATCATACCTATAATGAAATGGATGGCAAGACTGCTTTTATGACGCGAGGAGCCGAAATCGCTTTTTCTCGTGGAATGATTGTGGTAGCATCTGCGGGGAATGAAGGAACGGCCGTAAATCCGCATATAGCAGTTCCAGCAGATGGAATTTCGGTGCTTACGGTTGGAGCAGTAAATGCCACGAAAACGAAAACGAGTTTTAGCTCGATTGGTCCTTCGTTTGATGGAAGAGTAAAACCGGATGTTATGGCACAAGGGCAAGCAGCTGTTTTGTCTAATCCTTCTGGAAATATTATAACGAAAGATGGAACGTCTTTTTCGAGTCCAATTATGGCGGGAATGGTGGCTTGTTTATGGCAAGCGTTTCCCGATAAAACCAATCAAGAAATTAAAGATTTAATTGTAAAATCTGCCGATACATATTCTAGTCCAAATAATCATTATGGGTATGGAATTCCTGATTTTAGTTCGGCTTTGTCCAATGGATTAGGAGTAAATGATTACTCACAAACAGACATTATTATATATCCCAATCCAACAACTGATGTTGTAAGTATTACTCTTTCTTCTGATAGTGATACCGGGAGGATTTGTGTTTTTAATATTTTAGGAAAAACTATTTTAGACCAAACAATCGACAAGAATACTAAGTCTATTTCTTTAAAATCTATAGATACAGGAATTTATTTCTATCGGTTGAATTTGAATGGAACCTTGAAAACAGGAAAAATTATCAAACAATAAAGCCGTTTTTTTATATGAACAAAATTACAAGCCTTTTCAATATTAAATACCCAATAATTCAAGGAGGAATGATTTGGAATAGTGGTTACAAACTAGCAAGTGCCGTGAGTAATGCAGGAGGGTTAGGTTTGATTGGTGCGGGTTCTATGTATCCGGATGTATTGAGAGAACACATTCAAAAGTGTAAAAAAGTAACGAGCAAGCCTTTTGGAGTAAACGTTCCGATGTTGTATCCTAATATTGACGAAATAATGAAAATTATTGTTGATGAAGGAGTAAAAATAGTTTTCACATCGGCAGGAAATCCTAAAACGTGGACTCCTTTTTTGAAAGAAAATGGTATAACGGTTGTGCATGTAGTAAGTAGTTCTGTATTTGCATTAAAGGCGCAAGATGCAGGAGTAGATGCGGTTGTAGCTGAAGGTTTTGAAGCGGGTGGACACAATGGAAGAGAGGAAACCACAACGCTTACTTTGATTCCGATGGTGAAAGATAAAATTTCGATTCCTCTGATTGCCGCTGGGGGAATTGCAACCGGTCGTGGAATGCTTGCAGCAATGGTTCTTGGGGCCGATGGTGTTCAGGTTGGGAGTCGTTTTGCGGCTTCGTTGGAGTCATCTTGTCATCAAAATTTCAAACAATTGATTGTTGATCTTCAAGAAGGGGGGACCCAACTGACTTTAAAAGAACTGGCACCAGTTCGATTAATCAAAAATAAGTTTTACCAAGACATACAGCAATTATATGAAACGTGCCCGACAAAAGAAGAATTAATAGCATTATTAGGCAGAGCAAGGGCCAAGCGCGGAATGTTTGAAGGAGATTTGATTGAAGGAGAATTGGAAATAGGTCAAATTGCTGGATTAATAAAGCAAATATTGCCAGTTAAAGATATTATTAACGAGATGATTACCGATTTTGAAAAAGCAAAAAGCGAAGTAGTATTATTTGATTTTTAAATTTCTTACATTTGTTATTGCACTAATTCTATAAACAATGAATAAGTTAAAAATATGTTTTTTATTATTATTTCTATTTTTTGGTTTGAATCAAGGGTTTAGTCAAGCCTATAAATTCAAAACAACAGGATTGAGTATTTCTCAAAAAGAGAAGGATAAATTTGGGAAATGGTCTGAATTAGTTCCGGTTAATATAATTATTAATTTGGATACCAAGAAAAATAGAATTGTTATTTATTCAGAAGTAATTCAGCTGTTTGAAATAGTTGAATACCTTCCTGCCGAAGAAAACAATACTGATATTGTTTATTCTTTTGTTTGTAAAGACAATAGCGGAGAAGATTGTACCCTTTCTTTTATAACCAGAAAAAATCAAGACAATAGAAAGCAACTTTATGTAAAATATGAGGACAGGGTGCTGGCTTATAACATAGTCAATTTAGATTAAAGTATTTTTTTTATAATGCCTCATTCAAAATATTAATTCAATTTATAATTTTTTTGTCCATCAAGAAATTAAGCTTTAATTTCTTGATGGATTTTTTGTTTAGCAAGTTCTGTATTTGATAAAAAAAGGTGGTTTCTGAAAATCGGTTCAAAATATGGGACTAAAATATAATGTTCTTTGTAATTAGGATTCTGAATTAAATTAGTGCTTAGAAGACGAATATGAGTAAAATAAATTTGGTTGCTTTTTCTTGTATGGTAATACTTGAAAGATTTCAATATTTAATAATTTTAGGTTAAGTATTGATTAATTTATTGCTTTAGTTGTTGTGCATTTTAATTTATGTAAAGGATAAAGTGTATTTTTGTATACTTTTTAAAATATAGTATGAAAAAAATTATTTTGTTTTTAGTATGTGTTTTTGCTATTCAAAGTCAAGCACAACAGCGTCCTAAATTGGTTGTTGGTATTGTTGTCGATCAAATGAAAATGGAGTATTTGTACCGATTTTCAGATGATTTTTCAGACAAAGGTTTTAAGCGATTAATGAATAAGGGTTTTACTTTTTATAATATGAATTATAATTACGTACCTACATTTACTGCTCCGGGGCATGCTTCTATTTATTCAGGTACAACTCCTTCAACTCATGGGATTATTGGCAATGATTGGTACATTCGATCTATCGGAAAAAGTATGTATTGTACAGATGATGCCAGTGTAAAAACGCTTGTGGAAGGTACTGAAAAAGAGGGGGCAATGTCTCCAAAAAATCTTTTGAGTACTACAATTACGGATGAATTGCGAATGGCAACAAACTTTCAAGGAAAAGTGATTGGCTTGAGCATTAAGGACCGCGGTGCTATTTTGCCAGCGGGACATTTTGCCAACTGGGCTTTTTGGTGTACCAAATCGGGTGCGTTTATTTCGAGCAGTTTTTATGGCGAAAAAATGCCGGATTGGGTAACTCAATTCAATGACGAAAAGAATTACATGAAATACTTAAATAAAGGATGGGGTTTGTTGAAACCTATTGAAACGTATAACGAAAGTTTGCCTGATAATAACCCGTATGAAGGAAGATTAGATAAATCGTTACCGCCAGTATTTCCTTATGATTTGGTAAAAATTTATAAAGAAACCGGAATGGAAGTTTTAAAATCGACTCCTTTCGGAAATGATTTCTTGGCAGAATTGGCCATGAGAGCGATCGATAAAGAAGAATTAGGAAAAGATAATGTTACTGATTTCTTGGCGGTAAGTTTTTCGTCAACTGATTATGTGGGGCATACTTTTGGTCCTAGATCAATGGAAATTCAGGATACCTATTTGCGTTTGGATCTTACCATTGCAACATTTTTGGAGTATTTGGATAAAACTATCGGCAAGGATAATTACTTGGTTTTCTTGACAGCAGATCATGCTGTTGCCGAAAACCCGATTTATTTGAAAGATCATAAATACAATGTAACCAACGTACCTTCAAAGGAAACTTTTAATTCGATGAATAAATTTTCGATGGATACTTATGGAGTTAATTTGGTTTTGAATTATTCTAATTTTAATGTTTACCTGAACAGAGATCTTATAAAGGAAAAAGGTTTGGAACTGAATAAAGTTGCACAAAGCTTCAAAGACTTTTTGATGACACAAGAGTTTGTAAAAAGAGTATATACCCAAGAAGAAATTTTGGGAGCTACTGGCCAAGATTATTATTTGAATTTTATTTTTAAAGGATATGATCCTAAACAAAGTGGCGATCTTGTTATTCTTCAAGGTGCTGGGTATTTGGAAAGCATAGAAACTGGAACTACACATGGAACGCCAAATAGTTATGATACCAATGTGCCTTTGCTTTTTTATGGTTGGCATGTTCCAAAAGGAGAATCTAATAAAAAAGAATATATTACAGAAATAGCTCCGACACTTTCTAAAATGCTAAAAATTACTACACCAAATGGCACTGAGGGTGAAGTTTTGGAAGAATTGTTTGTAAAAAAATAAATTTTTTTTACGGAAACAAAATCCCATTTGTTGAGGCAAATGGGATTTTTTTATTTTTATTACTTTTTTTCTTATTTTTGAAATAGTGTTTTTGAATTAAACACGGTTAAATTTGAAATGTTTAATTAATTTGTTGATTTTAACTATGAAGAAAATTGTCAAAGGAGTTTTGTTGTTTCTTGTAATAGGTATAGTTGTGCTTTTATTGTATGTAAAGTTGGCATTGCCAAATGTTGGAAAAATGGAATATCTAAGCATTAAGCCCACAGTAAGTAAATTGGAACGCGGTAAGTATTTGGCTAATCATGTTTGTGTTTGTGTTGATTGCCATTCAACTCGAAATTGGAGCGAGTTTTCTGGACCTTTGGTTGAAGGAACTATTGGTAAAGGAGGTGAAGTTTTTGATCAAAGGTTTGGTTTTCCAGGTAGTTTTTATTCAAAAAATATTACACCTTCCGGTATCGGAGATTGGACAGATGCCGAGGTTATGAGAGCGATTGCAAGTGGTGTTTCTAAAAACGGCAATGCGTTGTTTCCAGTTATGCCACATCCTCATTTTGGACAAATGGATAAAGAGGATTTAGAATCTATAATTGTGTATTTGCGAACATTAGAACCCATTGAAAATGTTGTTCCAGGATCCAAAGCTGATTTTCCAATGAGTTTTATTATTAATACAATTCCGAAAGAGCCTCATTTTTCGGATAAACCAAATGAAACCGAAGTGGTCGCCTATGGAGGTTATTTATTTAATGCGGCTTCTTGTTCAGAATGTCATTCAAAACAAGAAAATGGAAAACCTATTGAAGGAATGGAATTAGCTGGAGGGTTTGAGTTTCCAATGGTGACGGGAGGAATAGTTAGATCAGCTAATATTACACAAGATAAAATTACAGGTATTGGTAAGTGGTCTGAAAATGATTTTGTTAAACGTTTTAAAACGTATACAGACAGCACTTATGTTCCTAATAAAATTTCAAAAGGACTTTTTAATACGGTTATGCCTTGGACAATGTACGGTGGGATGAAAGAACAAGATTTGAAAGCAATTTATGCATATTTGAAAACGGTTAAGCCAATTCATAATAGTGTTGAGAAGTTCGTGAACCCATAGAGTTATATGTTCTAATTTAAAATTAAAAATCCCAAAATATGAAAGTTTCGGGATTATTTTTGTTAATTAAACTATTGCAGCTGATTCTATTGGCAACGGAATTTGATTTTGAAGTAAGTCTTCAAATTTTTCATGAGCCCGGATTAGATAACCTTGTCCATTCATCCATAAAACTTCTGCTGGTTTGTATCTTGAATTGTAATTGGAAGACATCGAGAAACAATAGGCTCCCGCATTTCGGAAACACAAAATGTCTCCTTCTTTTATTTCAGAAATTCTTCTGTTGGTGGCAAATGTATCTGTTTCGCAAATGTATCCAACAACAGAGTAAAAACGCTCTTTTCCTTTTGGATTAGATATGTTTTCGATAAAATGTTGTGAACCATAAAGCATTGGTCGGATCAAGTGATTGAATCCACTGTCAATACCTGCAAATACTGTTGAAGTTGTTTGTTTTACGACATTTACTTTGGCCAAAAAGAATCCAGCTTCACTTACCAAGAATTTACCTGGTTCAAAAATTAAAGTCAAATCTTTACCATATTCTGTACAGAAAGCGTTGAATCTTTTGGACAGTTTTCTCCCCAATTCATCGATGTCCGTTTCTATATCGTCTTTTTTATAAGGCACTTTAAATCCGCTTCCAAAGTCTAAAAATTCTAAATTCTTAAAGTTTCTGGCGGCGTCGAATAATATTTCGGCAGCATACAAAAATACTTCAATATCTAAAATATCAGAACCTGTGTGCATGTGAATTCCAACAATATTCATATTGGTATTTTCGACAATTCGAACCAAATGAGGTAATTGATGTACTGAAATTCCAAATTTACTGTCGATATGTCCAACCGAAATATTGGCATTTCCACCCGCCATTACGTGTGGATTGATACGAATACAAACTGGAACATGAGGGTGTTTGGCGCCAAATTGTTCTAAAATAGACAAGTTGTCTATATTAATTTGAACTCCCAAGGCATGAACTTCTTCAATTTCTTCTAATGAAACCCCGTTTGGAGTATAAAATATTTTTTCGGGTGCATAACCAGCATGTAATCCTAGTTGTACTTCTTGAATAGAAACAGTATCCAATCCAGATCCCATATCTCTCAATAATTGAAGTATTGCTATATTGGACAATGCTTTCATTGCATAATTGATGCGTAAATTTGGCACTTTTGAAAAAGCCTTCGTTAATCGATTATACTGGGATTGTATTTTTTCGGCATCATACACATAAAGTGGACTTCCAAATTGTTCTGCTAAGTGTAGTAAATCGTTTGCTTGCATCTTGATTTTGCTTATTATTTTTTACAAATTTATTATTCTTTAGTAATACGACCAAACAATTTACTATTATTTAACAAATTGTAACAAATTGTTTTAATTGTAACAAATAGTTGTCGTTTGTTGTTTTTTATAACTTTGCTTATAATTTAAATTTTGTGATATAAATCTAATGGGTGGTCAATTTAGTGCGATAAACATTTACATCGTTAACAAAATTTTTGTTGAATAATTATATTATTAACGAATTTTAAAATCTGATGGCTTCAAAAAACAAATCCCTTGATAAAATGGTATCAAGGGATTTTATTTTTTATTTCAAATGCTATAAAGCGGGTAAATCACCATTACCTTTTGTTGGTAAATTGGTATAACCCATTAAGTATAAATCAACTTCTCTGGCGGCTTCACGACCTTCTGAGATGGCCCAAACAATTAAAGATTGGCCTCTTCGCATATCGCCGGCTGTAAAAATGTGTGGTACATTCGTTTGATAATTAGTCGCTTTATAATTGGTTCTCATATCAATTTCCAGACCTAATTGCTCAGCTAATGTTTTTTCAGGACCTGTAAATCCAAGAGCTAATAATGCCAAGTCACAAGGCCAAATTTTCTCAGAACCTTCTTTTTCAATAAGTTCGGGTCTTTGTCCAGGAACCATTTTCCATGCTACTTCAACGGTTTTTAATCCGACTAGTTCTCCTTTTTCGTTTGCAAGGAATTCTTTGGTATTAATCAACCAGTTTCTGTTGCAACCTTCTTCATGTGATGAAGATGTTTTTAATTGCAACGGCCAAAAAGGCCATGGAGTAGTTTCGCTTCTTCCAACTGGAGGTTTTGGCATGATTTCAAAATTAGTCACTGATTTTGCTCCGTGTCTGTTTGAAGTTCCCACACAATCCGATCCCGTATCTCCACCACCAATAACGATTACATCTTTTCCAGTAGCCATTACTTGGTTTTCAATTTTTTCTCCGTACAACACTTTGGTTTGTTGGGTCAAGAAATCCATTGCCTGAACAACACCTTTACTATCGGCACCTTTTGTAGGCAATCCTCTTCTTTCAGTTGCTCCACCGCATAATACGATAGAATCGAAAGCTTTTAATTCTTCTACACTGTAGTTAACTCCTACGTTAACGTTGGTTTTAAAAGTAATTCCTTCAGCTTCTAATACTTTAACACGTCTATCGATAATTCCCTTTTCCAGTTTGAAATTTGGAATCCCATAACGTAATAAACCACCAATTGCATTGTCTCTTTCAAAAACGGTAACGGTATGTCCCGCGCGATTTAATTGTTGAGCCGCCGCTAATCCAGCAGGGCCAGATCCAATAACAGCAACCGTTTTTCCAGTTCTTACTTCAGGTGTTTGAGGTTTAATCCAACCTTCTGCAAAACCTCTTTCGATTATATTTTTTTCAATATTTTCAATAGCAACCGGTTCGCTGATTATTCCTAGTACACATGATTTCTCACATGGAGCAGGGCACAAACGACCTGTAAATTCAGGAAAATTATTTGTAGATTGTAAAATCTTCAAAGCACTTTCCCATTCTTCCTGGTGTACCATGTCATTAAAATCAGGAATTAAATTTCCTAATGGACAGGAACTATGGCAAAAAGGAATTCCGCAATCCATACATCGAGAACCTTGTTCTTTGATTTTATCTTTTGTTAACGGAATCGTAAACTCATTATAATTAGATACTCTTTCTAGAACAGCAACGTTACTTTCGTCGGCTCTATTATATTCTTTAAATCCACCTATTTTACCCATGACTATTGTGCTATTAATTCTTCAATTTGCTTTTCTTCTGCCAATCTTTGTAATGCTTTTTTGTAATCAGTTGGCATCACTTTAATGAAATGTTTGCTTTCGTTTTCCCAATCTCCTAAAAGGCGTTTTGCCAAAGGGCTATTGGTGTACATCGAATGATTTCTGATTAAGCGTCTTAATTTGGCTAAATCTTCTTCTTCCAATGTTTCTAGGGCAACCATTTCCATATTGCACAATCCATCTTCAAATTTCTTTTTGGCGTCATATACATAAGCAATACCACCGCTCATACCTGCTGCGAAGTTTCTACCTGTTTTTCCAAGGACAACTACAGTTCCTCCAGTCATGTACTCACAACCATGGTCTCCAATTCCTTCAACAACAGCAGTCGCTCCAGAATTTCTAACAGCAAAACGCTCTCCAGCCATACCATTGATGTAGGCTTCTCCAGTAATCGCACCATAAAGAGCCACATTACCAATGATAATGTTGTCTTCTGGACTAAAAGTAGCAGTAGGAGGGACTTTAATAATTAATTTTCCTCCAGAAAGTCCTTTTCCTAAATAGTCATTACAGTTTCCGTGTATTTTGAATGATAAACCGTTAGTGGCAAATGCTCCAAAGCTTTGTCCGGCAGATCCTGTAAAGTCAACAAGAATAGTGTCTTCTGGTAATCCTTGAGCACCATATATTTTTGAAATCTCATTACTCAAAATCGCACCAACAGAACGGTCTGTGTTTTTGATGTCAAAAGTAACTCTGGTTCTTTCTTTTCTATAAATAGAAGGAATAGCTGCTTTTATAATGTCAAAATCAAGTACATGTTCTAATGCGTGGTCTTGATTTGAAGTATTGTGATTTGGAACTGTTTTTGCTTTTTCTGGTTTATAAAGAATGGTAGATAAATCCAATCCATTTGCTTTATAATGTTTAATCGCTTTGTTGACATTTAATTTTTGCGATTGCCCCACCATTTCTTTCAATGTTCTAAAACCAAGTTGAGCCATGATTTCTCTTAACTCTTCGGCAATAAAGTACATGAAGTTGATAACGTGTTCTGGTGTTCCTTTGAAATTTTTTCTCAATTCAGGATCTTGTGTTGCAATACCTACAGGGCAAGTATTCAAGTGACAAGCTCTCATCATGATACAACCAGAAGCTACAAGAGGAGCAGTTGCAAATCCAAATTCTTCAGCTCCCAGTAATGCAGCAATAGCAACATCACGACCTGTTTTCAATTGACCGTCACATTCTAAAACCACGCGACTTCTTAGGTCATTTAATATTAAAGTTTGTTGAGCTTCGGCAAGACCCAATTCCCATGGAATGCCAGTATGTTGTAAGGATGTTAATGGTGCAGCACCAGTTCCTCCATCATATCCTGAAATCAGGATAACGTCAGCTTTTGCTTTGGCAACACCGGCAGCAATTGTTCCAACACCAACTTCGGCAACCAACTTGACGTTGATTCTTGCATCACGATTGGCATTTTTTAAATCGAATATCAATTGAGATAAATCTTCGATTGAGTAAATATCGTGGTGTGGCGGAGGAGAAATAAGACCAACATAAGGCGTTGAATTTCTTGTTTCGGCAATCCAAGGCACTACTTTTTCACCTGGTAATTGTCCACCTTCTCCAGGTTTTGCACCTTGAGCCATTTTTATCTGAATCTCTTTGGCATTTGTCAAATAGTTTATCGAAACCCCAAATCTACCTGACGCTACTTGTTTGATAGCACTATTTCTAGAATCTCCATTCAAGTCTTTTTGAAAACGTTTTGCGTCTTCTCCTCCTTCGCCAGAATTACTTTTTCCGCCAATTCTGTTCATGGCAATCGCTAGATTCTCATGTGCTTCTTGACTGATTGATCCGTAAGACATCGCACCGGTTTTGAATTTTTTTACAATTTCGGTCCATGGTTCTACTTCGTCAATTGAAATTGGATCAAGATTGTTAAATTCGAATAAACCTCTAATAGTCATCAAGTTTTCACTTTGATCATTGACCATTTTGGAGTATTCTTTATAACTCTCTGGACTATTCAATCGAACAGCTTGTTGTAATTTTGAAATAGTAGTTGGGTTAAACATGTGTTTTTCACCGTTTCTTCTCCATCTGTAAATTCCTCCAATTTCTAAAGGCAGTAAGTTTGCAATTTCTGATTTTGGAAATGCATTTTGGTATCTTTTCTTAACTTCTCTTTCAATTTCCATTAGTCCAATACCTTCAATTCTTGATGGGGTATATGGGAAATATTTTGAAGTGAACACTTTGTTTAAACCTAAAATTTCAAAAATTTGTGCCGCTCTGTACGAATGTAAAGTAGAGATACCAATTTTGTTCATGATTTTTAGAATCCCTTTTGCAATCGCTTTATTATAGTTGGTAATTGCATAATCTGCTTTTACACCAGTAATAAATCCTTCGTTTACTTGGTTGTGAATGATTTCATTTACCATGTAAGGGTTGATGGCACTTGCTCCGTATCCAAATAATAAAGCAAAATGGTGCGGTTCGCGTGGCTCTGCAGACTCAATTATAATACCAAATTTAGAACGGACTTTTAGAATGTTCAAAGAGTGGTGAATATAAGAAGTAGCCAATAGCATTGGTATCGGTGCCAATTCTTTGCTAACACCTCTGTCTGAAAGTATTACAATATTACATCCTTCAGTAACTGCTTTGAAAGTCGCTTGTACACATTTTTCTAAAGCACGCTCTAAACCATTTACTCCTTTTTCTATTTTATATAAAGTGGAAATAGTAACCGATTTAAAATCGGAATGGTCAATGTTTCTTATTTTATCTAAATCCTCATTAGAAATAACAGGATTTTGAATTTTAATTTTTTTACAGTGAATATCGGTAATGTCAAAGATATTATAATCCCCTCCAATTGCTAAACTGGTGTCTGTAATTATTTCTTCACGAATACCATCCAATGGAGGATTGGTTACTTGTGCAAATAATTGTTTGAAATAGTTGTATAATAATTGAGGTTGGTCTGATAATACTGCAAGAGGAGTGTCATTACCCATAGAACTCAATGCTTCATTGCCTTGAGCACCCATCGGATTAATGATTGTTTTTAAATCCTCTATAGTGTAGCCAAACAAACGTTGTCTTGTTTCAAAATCAATTTTTTCGGTTGGAATTGGATTATTCGTATATGGAATTTTTGCCAACTGCAACAAGTTTTTGTCCAACCATTCTCTATAAGGACGTTTCGTCACCACAGAATGTTTGATTTCTTCGTCTTCAATGATACGACCTTCATTCATATCAACAAGGAACATTTTTCCTGGTTCCAATCTTCCGTGTTGTACTACATCTTCTGGTTTGATGTCAAGAACACCAATTTCTGATGACATGATTACAAATCCGCTTTTGGTCAAGGTATAACGAGAAGGACGCAATCCATTTCTGTCTAATAATGCTCCAATTACATTTCCATCAGTAAATGGAATAGAGGCAGGACCATCCCAAGGCTCCATGATGCAAGCGTTATATTCGTAGAATGCTTTCTTTTCATCCGACATGGTTTTGTGTTTTTCCCAAGCTTCAGGAACAACCATCATCATAACTTCCGGTAAAGAACGTCCAGTCATTAATAATAACTCAACAACCATATCCATCGAAGCTGAATCTGATTTTCCTTCTAAAATGATTGGGAATAATTTTTTTAGATCTTCTCCGAAAACATCACTTTTCATCAATTCTTCACGAGCACGCATTCTGCTTACGTTTCCTCTTAAAGTATTGATTTCTCCATTGTGACACATGTATCTGAATGGTTGTGCCAAATCCCAAGAAGGAAAGGTGTTTGTAGAGAAACGTTGGTGAACCAAAGCCAAACGGGTTACCAAATCGTCATCCAATAGATCGGTATAATATCTGCTGATGTCTTCCGGCATCAATAGTCCTTTATATATAATAGTAGTAGTAGAACAACTTGAAAAGTAGAACATATGACTTTCCGAAGTTCTTGAATTACGTATTTTATGCTCAGCAATTTTTCTAGCCAAGAATAATTTGGCGTTGAATTGTTGTTCTGTAATATCTAATCCGTTTTTACCAACAAATACTTGTTTAACGGTTGGTTCTTTTTCTGCGGCAATTTGCCCTAAATTGGAAACATCAACAGGAACATCTCTCCATCCTAACACGGAAAGGTTTTGTTCTGTTATGGCTGCTTCAAATGTGGTTTTGCAAAAGGTAACCTGATTAGGGCTTTTAGGCATAAAAACCATTCCTACTGCATATTCTCTAACTTCTGGGATTTCAAAATCACAAACTTTCTTAAAGAACGCATGTGGGATATCAAATAAGATTCCAGCACCATCTCCAGTTCTACCATCAGAGCTTACTGCTCCACGATGTTCCAACTTTATAAGGATGTCTAGAGCCTTATGAATAATGTCATTAGACTTAATTCCGTTCAAATTACATATAAATCCTGCGCCACAATTGTCGTGTTCAAATTCGGGTAAATAAAGGCCTTGTTCTTTAACTCTCATGCTTGATATTTTTTTTACAAAATTAAAGATTTCATAACATATAATAAATGAATCCAGTGCTTAGGTTATATTTTTGCTATAAAATTAAAAAAGATGTGAATAAATGATAATAATGCTCATTTTTTACTTCGGAATTGACATATCGTCAAAGAATAATTTTTATATTTTTTAAATTGATCAATTTTTGTAATAAATAGATGATTATACTTTTTGTGGTTAATTATTTTAACAAAAATGCTGAGAATTTTTAAATTTATTAGACTATAACGATTGAGATAAAAGATTCGCTGTTTTTTACTTTTATATGTTATTATAAATAAAAAAAATTTCAATTAAATTAAATTTTGCTATTTTTGTGCCACTTTTATTCTGAAATAGATTCAGAATCCAGACAAATTCTATATTATGAACATACACGAATATCAAGGAAAAGAAATTTTAGCTAGCTATGGAGTTCGCATTCAACGCGGAATTGTAGCCAATAGTCCAGTAGAAGCTGTAGCTGCTGCAAAACAATTAACTGCCGAAACTGGTACAAGTTGGTATGTTGTAAAAGCTCAAATTCACGCAGGTGGTCGTGGAAAAGGCGGTGGAGTAAAGCTTGCCAAAGGAATAGACAAAGTAGAAGGAATTGCAGAAGAAATAATCGGAATGCAATTAATTACACCTCAAACTTCTGCTGAAGGTAAAAAAGTACACAAAGTTTTAATTGCTGAGGATGTTTATTATCCTGGTGAAAGTGAAACTTCTGAGTTTTATGTTTCTGTTCTTTTGAATAGAGCAACAGGACGCAACATGATTATGTATTCTACAGAAGGTGGAATGGATATTGAAGAAGTGGCAGAACATACGCCACACTTAATTTTTACTGAAGAAATTGATCCATCAGTTGGATTACAAGGTTTTCAAGCAAGAAGAATTGCTTTTAACTTAGGCCTTTCAGGAAATGCTTTCAAAGAAATGGTAAAATTCATCGATTCATTATACAATGCTTATATTGGTTCTGATGCTTCTATGTTTGAAATCAACCCAGTTTTGAAAACTTCGGATGATAAAATTTTAGCTGTAGATGCTAAAGTAAATATCGATGATAATGCTTTATACAGACAAAAGAAATATGCTGATATGCGTGACGTTCGTGAGGAAAATCCAATCGAAGTTGAAGCAAAAGAAGTAGGATTGAACTATGTAGATCTTGACGGTACAGTAGGATGTATGGTGAATGGTGCAGGTCTTGCAATGGCAACTATGGATTTAATTAAGTATGCTGGTTTTGAACCTGCAAACTTCCTTGACGTAGGTGGAACTGCTGATGCAAAACGTGTGGAAACTGCTTTTCGTATTATCTTGAAAGATCCAAACGTAAAAGCAATCTTAATCAATATTTTTGGTGGAATCGTTCGTTGTGACCGTGTGGCACAAGGAGTTGTTGATGCATACAAAAATATGGGAGATGCTATAAAAGTGCCAATTATTGTTCGTTTGCAAGGTACTAATGCTGCTATCGCAAAAGAATTAATTGATAATTCTGGAATGCCAATTTTATCTGCTGTTGAATTCCAAGAAGCAGCTGATCAAGTTAAAGCGGCGCTTTCTTAATTTGACACGAAAAATTCATATATTAAAAATCCTGAGTTAAAGTTCAGGATTTTTTATTTTTAATTCAAAAGTTATGTCAAGAGTATTTTAAAAAACAGCCTCTTTAATTTTTCTGCTGATACTTTTAAGGTAATCTTTAGGATACGTTCTTTCTCCCATAAACAAGTCTGTCAATGCTTCGGCCGCATATTGACCGTACTTTTTTAAAATAATATTTCTAAAGCTTTTTTTATGATAGAAATGGTTTGCCAACACTCTTGCTTTTTCGATTTCAAGCAAAATTGTCGCTTCTAATTTTTCAATATATAAAGCGGCTGCTTTTTCGGGATTTAAATTACTTTCGATAATTGCTTCAGCAGCTTGCACACCACTCAAAATGGAATTAGAAATTCCTTCGGCTACTAATGGATCTGCCAAACCCGCAGCGTCTCCTGTTAGAAAAACATTTTTTTGAACAAAAAAATCCGTTCTTGGAGATACTGGAATTACGAAACCGTGAGCTTGGTCATTGAGAATTTCAGTAATTCCTAGTGTATCTAAATAGTCTGTATAATATTGTTTAAGATTGATCTTTTTATTGGTTTTTATAACAACTGCAACCCCAATCGAAAGATGATTATTTTTAGGGAAACACCATCCATATCCGTAAGGAATGGCATCAATGTCAAAACGGGCATTTTGAGACAATCGCTCAAAATCTGCCGCTGGAACTTCAACTTCATATTCCAATGCTGGAATTAGTGTTCTCGTTTCTTTCCAACCAGCTATTTTTGCTATCGGGCTTAAAGCACCATCTGCAGCTATAATAAATTTAGCGGTAACATCTCCTTCAGTTGTGTGAATCGTTTGAATTTCTCCAAATGTAATATCCAAAACTTTATGATTTTGCAGTAAAGTAACACCATTATCTTTGGCTTTTTCAACGATTAAATTATCAAAAACATCACGCATCACCATGCTAACGATAGGTTTTTCTCTTCTGGTGGTAATACAGGGATATTTTTTTGAAAAATAAGTATCTATTGAATAGAACTTTTTTTCAACTACAGATGAAATATCAAAGGGCATCATTTTTAGACCTCTAAAAACTATACCGCCTCCACAAGTTTTATACCTTGGCAGGGTTTCTTTTTCAATAATTACAGCTGAAATTCCTGATTTGGATAATTCAAATGCCGCTGAAGCACCTGCGGGACCACTGCCAATGATCGCTACGTCGAATGATTTCATATGTTTTTCTAGTAAAACTAAATTAATAATTTGAAATCTTCAAAATTATCTTCGGAATGTATTTTATAAGTATAATGATTTTGGATATAAGATAAAGTTATCGTGAGGGTCTAATTATGTCTGCAATATGAAATACCTTTACGTGATATTAATTTAGTAAAAAAATGAAACTTCATATCCAAAATAATTTTACTGCCGAATTGCCTGCTGATCCAAGTGAAATTAATATTCCGAGACAGGTACAAGAAGCTTGTTTCTCTTATGTAGAACCAAAAAAGCCTTCAAATCCGTCTTTAATTCACGCTTCGGTTGAGGTGGCTTGTTTTTTAGGGTTATCAGAAGATGATATTCATTCAGAAGATTTTTTGAACACTTTTTCTGGTAATGTCATTTATCCCGGAACCAAACCGTATGCTATGCCTTATGCAGGGCATCAATTTGGGAATTGGGCCGGGCAATTAGGTGACGGACGTGCCATTAATTTGACTGAAGTGCTTCATAATAATGCTTCGTACACTTTACAATTAAAAGGCGCTGGACCTACGCCGTATTCCCGAACAGCCGATGGTTTTGCGGTTTTGCGTTCATCCATACGGGAACATTTGTGTGCCGAAGCCATGCATTATTTGGGAGTTCCGACAACACGTTCGCTTTCGCTAATACTTTCTGGAGATAAAGTATTAAGAGATGTAATGTATAATGGAAATCCCGCTTATGAAAAAGGAGCTATTGTAAGTAGAGTGGCACCTTCGTTCATCCGTTTTGGAAATTTTGAATTGTTTGCTTCCAGAAAAGATCATGATACACTGCAATTATTAACGAATTATACCATCAAACATCATTTTCCGGATATTAAAAGTGAAGGTGTTGAAAAATATCTAGACTTTTTTCAAACGGTAACTCAGACTACTCTTGATATGATTGTGAATTGGCAGCGAGTAGGTTTTGTTCACGGTGTTATGAATACCGATAATATGTCGATTCACGGCATTACTATTGATTATGGTCCTTACGGATGGCTGGAAGATTACAATCCCGATTGGACTCCCAATACAACCGACAATCAGCATAAAAGATACCGATTTGGCAATCAGCCCGATATTGCTTTGTGGAATTTGTACCAACTGGCCAATGCTTTGTATCCCCTGATTAATGATGCCAAACCGCTTGAGACTATTTTAAATGCTTTTAGTACTGATTATCAAAAGAAGTATTTGAATATGATGCGAAATAAACTTGGTCTCAAAATAAATAAGGACGAAGATCCAGTTTTGATCGAAAATCTTACCGAACTGCTTCAGTTGATAGAAACGGATATGACTATTTTCTTTAGAAATCTAAGTGATGTTCAAAAAGAAGATGCTTTAGAAATTGCTTTGGATAGAATTAAAGAAGCTTTCTATAATGAAAATGATGGTAGTGAATCTGTTTTGAATAACTGGCATAATTGGTTGCAACAATATATTGACCGAATCAATCAAGAGACAATTACGGACGGCGAAAGAAAACAATTTATGAATGGTGTAAATCCCAAATATGTATTGCGTAATTATATGGCGCAACTTTGTATTGATGCTGCCGATAAAGGTGATTATTCTTTGCTGAATGAACTGTTTGAATTGCTCAAAAAACCTTATGATGAACAACCTGAAAGCCAAAAATGGTTTGCCAAAAGACCCGATTGGGCAAGAGACAAAGTAGGATGTTCTATGTTAAGCTGTAGTTCTTAATAATAGTTTTAGAAATATAGAAAAGCCTGAATGAAAATTCAGGCTTTGATGTTTATTGCTTTCCAATTTCTTGAATCGAGTCCGATTCATAAATTGTAAATCCTTTGTTGTTTTGTTGTGCTATTGCAAAAAGAGCCTTGGCAACCGTTGCACTTTCTATAGGTTTGTATTTTCTTAAATTTCCAACAAACATAAATGAGAATGCTTTCATAAAAAAAGCACCTATTTTTTCTCCTAATCTAAATTCGGTTCTATTGCCCAAAAGGAGGGAAGGTCTCAAAATGCTTATTTGTTCTAATGCTAAGGTTTTGAGTAAATTTTCAATTTCGCCTTTTGTTTTCAAATAAAAATTAGAGGATGCAGCGTCGGCACCGAGGGAAGAAATGATAAGGAATTGTTTGATTTTATTTTGGGTCGCTATTTTTGCAAATTGTTCAGGATATTCAAAATCTACTTTCCTGAAAACTTCTTTGCTTCCGGCTTTGTTTATGGTTGTGCCGATGGTGCAAAAGAAATCATCTCCTTCAACCAAATCACGATAACTTTCTGGATTGTCAAAATCAATAATGTGTTGCTTTAATTTAGGATGTTGAATACCGGAGTCTCTTTTCACGAAAGTGATAACCCGAGAATATTGGTCACTCTCCAAAAGAAGCTGCAGTAATTGCGAACCAATAAGGCCTGTGCTGCCTATAATTAAAGCTGTTTTCAAGATGGATTAGGATTTTTTGTTTTTACCAAAATTGTATTTGACTTTTTCTACAACCTGTATTTTGTCATTTCCTTTTGGGAATTGTTTTTTTGATGGTTTTTTGGCTGCATTCGATTTTCCGGGAGCTTGATCACCTCTTGCTCTTTCTTCATCTTTTGCTTTTGGCTTGAATTCTGCTCTTTTTGAGTCGCTTTCTTTTGCCGGAATCTGCGCTTTGTGCTTAGCCAAAACGTCATTTGGGTTTTTAGGATTTTCTTTCGTTCCTCTCAAATGAATTACCAATCCGTTTAGGAAATTGCGCAATACCTGATCGCCGCATTCCATATAGTTTTCGTGTTTTTCATCACGGAAAAAAGCACCCAATTCTGATTTTGTAATTCTAAAATCTACTAATTCTAGAATTTCTACTATTTGATCATCGCGCAACATCAAGGCTACCCGAAGTTTTTTGAATATATCGTTATTTGTCATTTTTATGTATTTAAAGTGCAAAGATAAGCATTTAACAAATCAATTTCTGCTTATTGTTTTTCTGACATTAAAAACACTCTGTGAAATTTGAAATTCGATTTAAATTCAATTATTTTTGAATGATAAAATGAGATTTATTCTATAAAAAATATTTTAAGACTAAAGTGCTCCAAAGATTATTACTAATTATGAAGAAAATTATACTGAGTTTCGTTCTCTTTTTTGGTTTAATGTTCGTGCATGCTCAAACGGGTCATGAAATCAAAATTAATTTGCAGCATTGTAAAGATACCGTTGCTTATCTGGCTTTTTATCAGTTTGACAAATTGTACGTTTCAGACACCTGCAAGAAAGTGGTGAACGGAAATATTGTTTTCAAAGGGAAGAAGAATTTAGACAAAGGTGTTTACTTTTTATTGAGTCAGGAAAAAGGGAATTATTTTGATTTTATTGTAGACGAACAGTCCCAAAAGCAACAAATCACTTCGGATAAAACCAATTTACTGGAGAATTTAAAAGCGGTCAATTCCAATCAAAACAAGAATTTCTTCGATTATATACGCTTTGTCAGTGCCAAAAACAAAGAATTCGACAACTTCAAAAAGGCGATAAAAGAGCAGAAAAAGCCTGATTCCGTAGCGCTTTTAACCAAAGAATTTAAAGTTCTGAACGCCACGATTCAGGAAAAGGACTTGAGTACTATTGCTCAAAACAAAGGAAATTACCTTGCTGAAATAATCAATTTGAAGACAGAGAAAACAGCCAAGGATATACCGAATGTTTCTAATGGGAGACCCGACAGTATTTTTGCCTACAAATATTATAAAAAACATTTTTGGGATGGTGTCAATTTTCAGGATGATGCTATGTTGCGCAATCCGTTTTTTGCCAATAAAATAAAACAATATTTCAATACCGTTGTGGTGCAACATCCGGATTCTATTTGTGTAGAGATTGATCGAATGATGAGCAAAACCAAGCAAGGTACCAAGATGAATATGCTTTTGTTGGCCTATTTTACCTCTACATATGAGATTCCGAAAATCATGGGAATGGACAAAGTGTTTGTCTATATGGTTGATAATTATTTTAAAACTGGAAAAGCCAACGGAGTTTATGACGATAGCGTGATCAAACTCATTATAAACCGCGGCAATGTTCTGGCTCCATTGCAACTCGGGAAAACGGCTCCCGATCTTTATATGATTGACATTCCCACTCATGATAAAATTGCGAAAATGGGTTTTGATACCGCCAAAACTAGCGAAGAAATCACCAAAATCTATTACGACAATAAGTCGGAAATCGAAAAATATTATGTGACACTATCGAATATAAAAGCTGATTATTTGATTCTAATTTTTTGGGATGTCGATTGTGGCCATTGCCAAAAAGAAGTGCCAAAAATCCTTGATCTTTACCATGATTTACTGAAAGAAAACAAAGATGTGAAAGTTTTTGGGGTGTACACACAAAATGATTTTGACAAATACAAAAAGTACATTATTGACAATAAAATCGATTGGATCAATGTTTATGATGGCGTCCATATCAACAATCTCAAAGATAAATACGATGTGGTGACCACGCCAGTGATTTATATTCTGGACAGAAACAAAGTCATCAAGGCCAAAGGAATTGGTTCTGAGGCGATAAAAAGCATTATCACACAAATGGAAAAAGAGTATTCTAAAAAGTAGATAGCTTTGATATAAAACTAAAAGTTTCACAGCGATTCGCAAAGAAAAAAAAGACAGAGATTCACCGAGAATTTTAAAGCTTATTCTAGTGAATCTTTGTGTTTACCTTGTGGCTTTTTGTGAAATAGCGGTTGTAATTATTAGTAAAAGTTAATGCCCTAACCAAATAATGGCATCTACAAAACCATCTCTCCACAATTTTTCATTGTGATGCCCGCCTTTTACAATTACTTTTTTGTTTAGATTCAAGCAATAGCAGCGGTTTTTATTCAGTAACACTTCCATGTGGTTGAGGTCGTTTACCATGTCGTCGTCATCGCCTTCTGAGTCGCCACAGAGAAAGTAAATTTTGGCTGTTACTTTCTTGCTGCTTGCCATATATTCGTTGATGTCTTTTCGATTGATCCAAAAGGCGGGGGAGAATACGCCGGCTTTACCAAAAACTTTTGGATATTTTATAACGGCATAAAAAGAAGTCAAACCGCCCAAAGAACTTCCCATAATGGTGGTGTTTTTGGCATTGGTTTTTGTTCGGTATTTTTTGTCGATTTCGGGTTTTAACGTATTTACGATAAATTCTAAGTACTTATCGGCGTTGCCTCCACCGTATTTTTCATTTTTGTAGGGTGTTAACTCTTCCAATCGTTTTTCGCCGCCGTTTTCTATCCCTACCACAATTACTTGTGCATTGAGGCTGTCTAATTTTTCGTCTACATTCCATTCGCCTGCAAAAGAAGTTTTGGCATCAAATAAATTTTGTGCGTCGTGCATGTAAATGACTGGGTATTTTTTGGTTGTAGTCTCGTAGTTTTTGGGTAAGTACAACCAAATTTTTCGGCTTGTTTTCAGTTGAGGGGCTTCGATGGTAAAAGTAGAAACCTGTTTGGAAGCCGTGCTCTCCTGTGCACTGGTTTTGTGCAGCAATAAGAGTAGCGGAATGAAGTAAATTAATTTCAAGACGATTTAATTTTTAGATTTAGAAAAAAAGAATATTTTAGCTAAAAATACTAATTTGATGGACACACACATAAAAAAAATCAATTTATTGTCGGAGATGATTGCATTCTCGGTTGTTGATGGGAGATTGCATGAAAGAGAATACCAATTTGTTTGGATTGTTGCCCAAGAGTTAGGCATCAGCAAAAAAGAATTTAAGGATTTGTTTCATCAGGAATTGCCCGCTGGTGTTATAAAATCGGAATTTGAAAGGATACAGCAGTTTTATCGTTTAGCATTGTTGATGCATATTGATGGTGTTTTGCATCAGAAAGAGGAAGAGGCCATACGTCAAATTGCCATCAATATGGGGCTGAATCCGGGGGCTACCAACCGTATTTTGAAATTGATGAAAGCGTCTCCAAGTGCCATGATTCCGGCAGAGGTGTTGTTGAATCATTTTCAGGAGCAGCTGAATTAAGTTATATGCGGGTTTCGTTTACAGCACGTTAGTACTATTCCTTTAACAGCGGGTTGAGTGCTATTGTCTGGAACACAGTTGTGAGTTTTCTTTCCGCAGTTACGAGTTTTCTTCCCGCAGTTACGAGTTTTCTTTCCGCAGTAGCAAGTTTTCTCTCCGCAGTTGCGAGTTTTCTCCCCGCAGTTACGAGTTTTCTTCCCGCAGTTGCGAGTTTTCTCTCCGCAGTTGCGAGTTTTCTCTCCGCAGTTGGGAGTTTTCTCGTCGCAGTTACGAGTTTTCTTTCCGCAGTTGCGAGTTTTCTTCCCGCAGTTGCGAGTTTTCTCCCTGCAGTTACAAGTTTTCTTCCCGCAGTTGCGAGTTTTCTCTCCGCAGTTGCGAGTTTTCTCGTCGCAGTTACGAGTTTTCTCTCCGCAGTTGGGAGTTTTCTCGTCGCAGTTACGAGTTTTCTTCCCGCAGTTGGGAGTTTTCTCCCTGCAGTTACAAGTTTTCTTTCCGCAGTTACGAGTTTTCTCGTCGCAGTTACGAGTTTTCTCGTCGCAGTTGCGAGTTTTCTCTCCGCAGTTACGAGTTTTCTAAATGAAGTTGCGATTTTTCTCGCCGCAGTTGCGAGTTTTCTTTTCGCAAATGAAAGTTTTCTTAAAAAAAAAGTCGCTGTTTAGCGACTTTTTTGATGTTCTTTGTATCGTTTGGAATTAAGGCAATTGCCCAAATCAGTTGTGAACCTGTTACCGGTAGTTTTTTACACAAAGTTTACTCTCAATGTGTTTTGGGTTCGTGCTATGTTACCTTTATATTTTCCAGGATTCCAATGATTATAGTTTTCTTTTAAAGTTTTTATCGCTTGAGTAATTAAATCTTTTTTGAATTTTTCATCTACTGCATCATTTACCCAATTACTAACTTTTAAATTACCTATTGTTCCGTTTTTTTCTATTGTAAAAGTTATGTCAGCAAACAAAGATTTATAACTATCAATTTTAACAGGTAAATTTACTTTTATGTTAGTATAATAATCGCCTTCTATGTAAACTTCTCGACTTATTATTTTTGGTTTTTCTTTATCCTCTAAATCGTAAATGCTTACAACTTTATTATTTTCGATGATGTTTTTGATAAAAATACTTTCAGCTTCTTTTTCAATTTCCGAAAAATAATTCTCTCCATATTGTTCTTTCATTTTTAAACTAATGTAACCACTATAACATCCTTGAGTTTGTCCTTCATAACCAACACATCCAATGTCTTCTATTACTTTTTTAATTTTCCGTTTCTTTAATACTTCTTCAATTTCTGTTTCGAACGGTTTTGAACGACATCCAAAACAAATAGTTTCAATAAACAATTTTTGATATTTATTAATGTCTCTTTTAGCTCTTTCAATATCATTGATACAAAGTGTGTCAGATTTGGGCGGGTTTAATAAATACTTTGGGTTACTATTATTAAAAACGATTGTTCTAGTTTCAGTTTTTTTTTCGTCCACTTTTTTATTCGAGTTTTTTTTACAACTAATTGCAAAAAATAAAATAACTAAAAATATTCCGTAGTGTTTTTTCATAAAATAACAGTTAACTTTCTGGTACTAGAGCGGGTTGCTTTTATTAGTCAATAGCATTACATTAAAAATATACTGAATCAACAATGAAATCGGCAAAAGTATAATTAGGTGTCCGACAAAAAAAAAGAATTGAGGATTACCGCATCTCGGTCCTGATGGTGGATTCAAATAGTTTTCAATCCAAAATAGTCCAAAAGGATAAAAGAAAATAATTAACCCTGTTAATGTATAAGTTAGACTTTTCGATGAATGAGTAAATCGTCTAAAAAGAAGCGTAACAATAAGTGGTATTAAAATGTAAGGTGTAAATATTAAAATTGCTCGCATTGTTTTTTAATTGTTTTTTTGCTGGTCAGTAAAAATGCCCTAAAACTTTCTGGTAATATAGCGTGTTCGAGACTAAATTAAGCCAATTGTCCAAATCTACTGTAGTACTTAGAAGCTGTTTCTCTTATTTGATATTATATCCAATTGTAAATTGACCATAACCATTGTGAAGGTCTTTTGTGCTTCCAGTTGCAGAATATTGATATTTACCTATTGAAGTAAAGCCTTGATATATTCCAAATTCGAAAAATAATCGATTTACAGTAAATCCTGTTCCTAAATTAAAGCCAAAATCGATATCTGAATCAACAATTTGTGCACTTCCATTAGTCGACTCTTTATTTATCAGAAAACCAATTTGTGGGCCGGCTATAAGGTATATTTTGTTCCAAAATTTAAAGTTCATTGGAATGTTTAGGTACGTAAGTTTTAAATCTAATTGATCAATTTCGTTACTGTAATAATTGTAGTCGGTCTGTGTACGGTCTCCTACTTGGTCAAAAACAATTGCCGGTCGAAATGCTATTTTTTCATTGAACGGAATCTCGTAAGAGGCACCAATATGCAAACCGAAGGATTCTTCTGCAAGAATCTGTTGTGCAATACCATCTGTAAAATAGGAATAATTTACTCCAGTGAAAACATTTATTTTATTTTGGGAGTAAATAATTGAGCAAAACATTAGAATAATTGTAGTAGTAATTTTTTTCATAGGTAATATTTTTTTTTGTTTTAATAGGTTATAATGTTAGGGTATTGCAGTAGGTTTGGGATTTAGTTAGTTTTCTAAATATGTTGTAATAGCTTTTACTAGCAGTCCTTATTATTTATTCAGTGTCACATTTCTTTCATTCAAAATTTGGTCAATGGCAATTCTGGCTTCATCAACTAATTTATCATTATTTCCTCTTCTAACTAATTCCTCCGAAGAGAGGTTTTGAAATTCACGCCTGAAAAAATTAACTCTGTTTTCTTGTGCTTTTTCAACTTCTGCTGGCTCAGCTCCAAACCATTTTTCTCTTAAGTTTATTAACTCACGTAATCTTGAGAAAATCAATATTATTAATAAAATTAAAGGAATTAGCATAACAAATCCAATATGTGCTTCAAAAGCTTCACTAAATTTAATTGCATTAAAAGTTGAAAGAATCAAGGCGAATGTTAGTATTCCAAGGCCTAAATCTTTGTGTCCAAATAGCAGCGCTGCTGAGGCAAATGTAAGGCTTACAATTCCAAATATAAATTGAACTCCAAATTGAGGATTGTAAATCAGTGAGCTTATAACGAATATCCAAAGTAATATTACGATTACTATTTCGGTTGTGATTTTACGCATAATTTTGTGTATTACTGATATCGTTCTGGTACTGCAGCGGTATGTGACTAAATTAAGCCCTATTTTCGAATTTGCCATATCATCACAAATACAAAACTAATTTCAAATTAAGCCAAAAACCTGAATCTCGCCAAACGGCTGTTATATGCAGTTATTTTTTATAAGGTTCTTTCTTTTCAAACGTTTTTGTTATTTCATTTAAAATATATATTTCTGGTTTACAGTATGAGCAATTATTGTAAAAATAATTTGTTTCTTCAGGTGGATTAATAATTAACATTCTACTGTCTTTTTTAAATTCTGAGCCGACTGATGAATCTGGAGCATCATATATTTTCCCAGTTCTTCTATCGATTAGTACATTCATCTGACAAGGACTTCCACAACCCCAAGTAGCAAAGGTATAATGCCCTGCAAAAAGATTTTCAGGATCATTATAACTTTCTCTAATTGCAGTTCTGAATCGCCTTCCTAATTCGTGAGAATTTAAGTCAAGTTTAGCTTTGACATTTTCGATGTTAACTTTAAAATCATCAAAAGTTATATATGGTTCAAATTTTACTAGAACTTCTCTAATTTTATCTTTCTGAATAGTTGTATCTCCATAAATGATTACGCTACCTTCATTTAATATAGTATCAATTACAGGTTTTACTTCCTCTTTCTTTTGATCTGATTTAGCAGTATTTGATTTAATTTCTGGTGTAATCAAATTTTTATTTCCATCAGTACACGACAAAAATAGAAGTAGTGTTGCTAAAAAATAGAAGTGTCTTTTCATAATTGCATATAAATACTGTATAAACAAACAAACCTTCGTCAATCACTCCCAAAAGGTGGATAAACGAAGGTTTGTTTTGCTTTCTGGTTTCTCAAAAATAAGAAAAAAAAGATTACAAGTCGGTAAAAAATCATATATTTTAGTGGATACTTTTTCGTACGTACGGCAGTATGCCTTTTGGCGGTTTAGTCCTTTGCCTGCAATGCCTTGATCTGGTCCCTGAGTTTTGCAGCCTGCATAAAGTCGAGGTCTTTGGCTGCTTTTTCCATTGCTTTTCGTTTTTCGCGTATCAGTTTTTCGCGATCGGGTTTGGACATGTAGGCGGTTTCGGGTTCGGCCGCTACATTCATGATGTGTCCCAATTCGTATTCGACCAATTTGTTGTTGGTAAAGGCGCTTTCGATCTTTTTATTCAATGCCTGAGGCACTACATTGTTGGCTGTATTGAAATTGATTTGCTTGGTGCGTCGGTAATTGGTTTCGTCTATGGTTTTTTGCATGCTGTTGGTGATTTTGTCGGCATACATGATGGCTTTTCCGTTTAGGTTTCTGGCGGCACGACCGATGGTCTGGGTGAGCGAGCGGTGGCTTCGGAGGAATCCTTCCTTGTCGGCATCGAGAATTGCGACCAATGAAACCTCGGGCAAATCGAGTCCTTCGCGCAGTAGGTTGACGCCTATCAATACATCAAAAATTCCTTTTCGAAGGTCCTGCATGATTTCGATGCGCTCCAATGTATCGACATCGGAGTGGATGTAGCGGCAACGAATAGACACTTTGGTTAGGTATTTGGCGAGTTCTTCGGCCATTCTTTTGGTGAGTGTGGTGACCAAAACGCGTTCGTCGAGTTCGCAACGCTGTTGGATTTCTTCAATCAAATCGTCGATCTGGTTCAGGCTCGGGCGAATTTCAATAATAGGGTCCAGTAAACCTGTTGGTCGAATCACCTGTTCGACATAGACGCCGTCGCATTTTTGCAATTCGTAGTCGGCAGGGGTGGCAGAGACATAGATAACCTGATTTTGCATGGCCTCGAACTCCTCGAATTTTAGCGGTCGGTTGTCCATGGCTGCCGGCAGACGGAAACCATACTCGACCAGATTTTCTTTTCGGCTTCGATCGCCTCCGTACATGGCGTGTACCTGTGAAAGGGTTACGTGACTCTCGTCTACGACCATCAGGTAATCTTTTGGGAAATAATCGAGTAAGCAGAAAGGTCTTGACCCGGCTTCCCTGCCGTCGAGGTAGCGCGAATAGTTTTCGATTCCGGAACAATAGCCCAATTCGCGGATCATTTCGAGATCAAAATTGGTGCGTTCTTCGAGGCGTTTGGCTTCGAGGTGTTTGCCTATTTCTTTGAAATAATCGACTTGCTTGACCAGATCCTGCTGGATTTCCCAAATGGCGTTTTGCAACACATCGGGCGAAGTCACAAACATATTAGCGGGATAAATGGTGAGTTTTTCGAATCGCTCAATGACTTTGGATGTTTTTATATCGAAGCTTTCCATTTCTTCGATTTCGTCACCAAAAAAGTGAATTCGAAACGCATCATCGGCATAACTCGGATAGACTTCGATAGTGTCGCCTTTTATCCTGAAATTCCCGGGGGTAAAATCGGCCTCGGTTCTGGAATATAAACTCTGAACGAGACTGTGCAATAATTTGGTTCGGGAAATCATTTGGTTTTTCTCGATGGCAATAACATTTTTTTGGAATTCTACCGGGTTTCCGATACCATAAATGCAAGAAACAGAGGCAACGACCAGAATGTCTCTTCGACCCGAAAGCAGCGATGAGGTGGTGCTCAATCGCATTTTTTCCAGTTCTTCGTTGATGGATAAATCCTTTTCGATGAAAACTCCGGTAACGGGCATAAAAGCTTCAGGTTGGTAATAATCGTAATAGGATACGAAATACTCGACGGCATTGTTGGGAAAAAACTGTTTGAACTCGGAATACAACTGAGCGGCCAAGGTTTTGTTGTGTGCCAAAACCAATGTAGGGCGCTGAATTTCCTGAATGACATTGGCCACCGTAAATGTTTTTCCGGAACCGGTAACTCCAAGCAAAGTTTGGAATTGCTCGCCAGACTCAATGCCCTGTACTAATTTTTCGATGGCTTGTGGCTGATCGCCTTTGGGTTGGTATTCGGATATGACTTGGAAATTCATTTGCTTTGGTTTTTCAATCGTTTAGGGTTTTGTCTTGTATCCCAAACGGATAGAATTATAATGTGGTTTTCATTTGTTTCATAGAAAACATAATAGTTTTCAATTAATAAACCGCGAACATTTAAGGGATCGGTTTTTTTTTCAATATTTGGGTGTTGGAGTAGTGTTTATAATAGCTTTTGATTGAAGTTTTGCAGATGATGTCCAAACTATTCTTCTCGCAACCATCTTTCCATTTCTTCATTTACAGCATCATTGTCAATATAATTCCCTTCTGAATATTCTTTTTGAGAGTTTTGAATTTCCTTTTTTTGTTGTTCAGCAAGAATTATTATTTTTTGCAAATCCAAATTTTTGTTTTCAATACTTTCTGATTTACTGTCTAAAATTGTGTTTATTGCAGACAAAAAAACTTCGTCATCAATTTCAGATATTTTAGAAATCAATATTTTTTTTAATTCGATTGTGCTCATAAGATATGAATTTATACAAATTTAGTCAAAAGTGTCTTAGGAACAGAAGAACTTCCAATTTTTATATTGGCTTTAACAATGGTTTGACTTGAATAAAAAACAATTAGGATTTTGGTCTATTTGAGGAAATCAACAATCATTTTATCAACCTCTTTGGATTGATCCATACTCACGAAATGGCCCGAATTTTTAATGGTTGCCGTTTTGCAATTACTTATATATTCGTTGGCACGCAACAGGCTTTTCTCGGAATTGATTACATCGTGGCCGCCAATAAGTACCAAAACGGGAATGGTAATTCCTTTGAGTTCATCATCCGAAAAAGGGCGCATCTGCAAAAAACTGGCATTCGATTTGGAATATTTATTGGCCAAGTAAAATTGGTTTTTATAAACCGAATTAATTTTGTTAGGGTAATAGGAAAACGCATCCAATGTTTTGTTTAATTTCTTTTTGTTTGGAAAAAATTTCAGGAACATGGCCGTCGATGCTTTTCCTTTTTGATCTACATTATTAAATGTTTGCGCCGGACTTATCAACACCAGTTTGTTTATGTTTTTGTTTTTTTGAATGGTCAGTAATGTGGCAAACCATCCACCCCTGGAGGCTCCGATGATATCAAAATTTTTTAAATTATAATAGTTGAAGATTTCTTCGTACCAATTTACGATTTCATCGCTGGTGAGTGACTTTCCTTTTAGTTCAGATTTGCCTGCTTCCATCAGGAAGTCAATGGCATATACGCGATGATTTTTTGACAATGCTGCACTGTTTGGGAACCACATTGTAGAGCTCGCATCCATGCCATGAAGCAGTACTACTGGTTTTGCGTCTTTTGGTCCGCTAATGATGATATGGGCAGTACCAAAGCTCGTTGCAATATTTTCTTCCTTGTAAGGGACTTGCCAAAGTTGCAATGCTTTGTTATAGGAAGTAAGATATAGTGTTTTTTCTTTTTTGGTTTTAAAAACGTATTCGTCAATTTTCTTTTCTTTGGAAGTGCTGCAGTTTATGAATAGCAAGAAGAGGAAAATGAGTGATACTGATTTCTGCATAGTAAACGATTGGGTTGAATTGATTTTAAAAGTAATAAAAGCAAATGGTTTTTCATAACTTTTCGAATTACTTTAAAAAAATCCATGATGTTGACAATTTATTTACTCACTAAATTTCCATGCTTTTTGTTGTGCTTCGGTCATAAAAGTCCAGGCCACAATACGGCTTGTTTTTTGGCCTTGAGCCATATCAATCGTTTTGTGGATGGCCGCTACATTGTTTAAGGTTTTGTAGATGGTATTCAGATTGGATTGTTTGGATACTAACGTGGTAAACCAAAGACATTGCATCGGATACTTTGCACTTTCGTAAATCATCTGTTTGATAAAACCCAATTCGCCGCCTTCGCACCACAATTCTGCATTTTGACCGCCAAAATTTAGCACGGGTTTTGCAGTTTTAACATTCAGACTTTCGGGTGCTAAATTGTTTATTTTTCGAATCGTACTTTTCATTGCTTCTTCGGCAGAGGAATGAAAAGGAGGATTGCAGATCGTAAAAGTAAATTTGTCTTCGGGTTCTATAATATTTTTAAAAATAAAACGCGGGTTTACCTGCAATTGAAGGCTTACCGCTTCTATTAATTGTGGATTTTGCTCGATTATTTTTTTGCAATTTTGAATCGCATTTTCATCAATATCAGTTGCTACAAAGGACCATCCGTAAATAGCATTTCCCAAAATCGGATAGATGCAATTGGCACCAACTCCAATGTCTAACCCTTGTACGGTTTCACCTTCGGGAATAGTGCCGTTATTTGTTGAGGCCAATAAATCGGCTAAATTGTGAATGTAATCAGCTCTTCCCGGAATGGGGGGGCATAGAAAATCCGCTGGGATGTCCCAATTTTGAATGCCGTAGTAGGTAATTAATAATGCTTTATTGAGCGCTTTTACAGCATCTGGATTGCTAAAATCGATTGTATGCTTCGCCAGTTTGTTATCGCTCGAGTCAATATTGTGTTCATTAATAAAAACAAAATTTCCCAAATCAGGATGGTTTTTTATTAATTGTTCAAAGTTATATCCAAATCGGTGAAGATTTCTTGGATGTAAATTTGTTTTTTCGGTAACCTTTGTTGATTTCATTTTCTAAATTTCGGTGCAAAGATAGTAATTCCTTTTTTGTAAAGGAACAAGAACTGCCAGCAACTATTTTTGTTGTCTTTATAACAATAACCACGCCAAAACACTTGATTTACAAAATAATAGCTAATTTGAATTAAAGAAAAAAGGTTCGAATTTAAGAAAGCAATAAATTTGGGGGATGATTTCTTGAAAATTTAAATTATTTAATCTGGTTTTTATTGCCTTGAAGGTTAGTGCTTTTGCTAATCGATACATTCCATTAGCAATAAATCACCATCGGTGTGATTGATGGTAACAATCCCGTCATGGGCAACAGCATTGCTGCTTCCTGTCCTGTAGCCCATGGTTAGGGTGTCGTTTTCTAATGGATACACTAGATTTTCAGAACTGATTCCGTTTACAATTCCAATGGGTATTAGCGAAATTGGAGTTCCTGCAGTATACCATTTTTCGAATGTATTGGGTAATAAAAATATTTTGGAATGATCGTCGAGAATGACAATTTTGATTAAATTACGGTACCGGACAATGTTGGTAAGATTGGTAATGGTGTGATCTGCACGTCGCCCTGTTGCCCAAACGACATTTACAGCAGGAATTTTTCGATCAATTAAATAATCAAAAGCTTTTTCTAAGTCGGTTTTATTTTGATCCGGTGTATGAATTATTTCTAGTGGGTATTGCAAGGTCTGGTATTTTTCGGGATCAAAACCCCGGTCAAAATCACCCAATAACACATCGACTTTAATGTCCAACTCCATGACGCGTTCCATTGCCGAATCCAGTACAATAACCAACGGAGACCATTCGAGTAGCTGGCCCAATAATTCTGGATGGCAAGCTGCGCCGTTTGCAATTATTAAGGCGGGTTCTTGGTCATCGCGTACGATATGGTGTGAAGACATTTAGAGTTTGGATTTTAGAATGCAGATTTTAGATTTATCATGTAAAGATATAAAGTTTTTTTGACTGCGACTGAAAACGGACCTCTGACCACTTATTCAATAGTGTATTCTTTCGAATCAATTTCGCTTACCGAAAAATAGCCCAAAGGATAGTTGGCGGCATTTGTTGTATTGACTACGTTTCCTCTGATGGTTGATGGCGGTGATTGGAATGGTCCGCCACCACTTTGGCCTGCCAAACTGACTACAATACTGATGTAATTGTAATAACTTTTTGAAATTCCGTAATGGGTAATCACCACTTTTTCACCCTTTTTTATAGAATCATTTTGGGAAATACTATAGAATTCATTGCCATTAAAAAAAGTATCTTCATCGGCATAAAGATTTGATTTTTTTTCATCTTTATAATCATAACGGTACAAATAATAGTTTGTTTCGTTGGCAGGATCGTTAAAATAGGCTTTTACATCAATATCTTTTCCGGTAAAACCGCCTTGATCGTTTTGGACCAATTTGGTGATGGGTGCAACTGAATACATGGTTTCGGTTGCGGTATAGGTCTGGCCATCTACAATTATAGTGAGTTTGTATGTTTCGTTTAATACCGGAACAAAATTAGAACAAATGTAGAGTCCGGTGTTTGGGTTTTCTATAAAGTTAAAAACCGTATTGGAACTGTTGGTAACAAACACTACAGCTCCCGAAACTGGGGGAATAACACTCTCAAAATATCCAGTTGTAGTCGTAAGTTTTATGGTTTGCTGGTTTCCCGATGTTCCTTTTTGCCAATTCAAAGCGGCTTCTACAGCCAATCGGGGTGGAGCTGTGTTGACATCTACACTGATCACCTCTTCGCAACCAGTAAATACAACAGAAGTTAGAATAAGTAGGATTGTGATTAATTTTTTCATCTTTTATATGTTTTAATTACTTGTATGGACAAGTCTGTTTCTTTAAAATTTAAAATTATAGCTTACTGCTGGAACTATTCCAAAAATGGAGGTCTTTACCGCCTCGTTGGCTCCGGTATCCTGATTTTCTCTAAAGCTTACAGAAGCTGCATTTTTTCGGTTATACACATTGTAAATACTGAAAACCCATTCGCCTCTCCAATTTTTGTTGTAATTGGGTTTTGGTGTCAATGTTGCCGAAATGTCAAGGTGATTGAATGACGGGAGTCGGTTTTCATTTCGCAAACCATAAATTGGGATTTTTATGCCAAGGTATTCATATTGCCCGTTCGGATAGGTAGTAGGTTGCCCCGTTTGGTATATAAAATTGGCTCCAAAGGTCCATTTTGGATTCAGATAATACGAGCCTGTTACCGCCAGGTTATTTACTTTATCGTAAACCGTGTTGTACCATTGCCCGTCATTTATTCCTGTTTCCTGAGGTGTTCTTCCGGGAGTTTGCTGTTCTGATTTGGAGAGCGTGTATGCAATCCAGCCCGTTAAGTTTCCTTCATTTTTTTTGAACATGAATTCTAAACCATACGAACGCAAATGCCCGTTCAGTAAAACTTGTTCGATGGCGTCATTTGCAATCAAATTGGCTCCGTCTATATAATCCAATCTGTTTTGTACTTCTTTGTAGTAGGTGCTCACTTCGGCAGAATAGGCTCCCTCTTTGAATTTTCTAAAATAACCAACCGCAACCTGATCGGCTATTTGGGGTTTGATATAAGTGCCACTCGGTGTCCAGACATCCAATGGTGTAGGGGACGAGGTATTCGAAATTAATTGTAAATATTGCACCATGCGGTTGTAACTCGCCTGGAAAGACTGATTTTCGTTGAGTTGGTAATTGACACTTAATCTGGGTTCCAGGTAATCAAAGCTTTTGATCACTTCGTTTTTGCTGTAATATTTAGTTCCTATCGGAACTCCTTTTTCATAGATTTGAAACTGGGAATTAAAAACTACAGGATTATCATTTGCATACAAATTGACGGTCGATGCGCCTACATTATAAAACAAACTGTATCGCAATCCGTAATTAATGTCTATTCTGTCCGATATTTTTTGCTCTGCATTGATATAAATGGCGGGCTCAAACGCATATTTTCGCTCGAGTTGATCGTAATTAATGCCCGAATCGGGTTGGGAAGGTTTTATTGTTCCGGGATTGAACTCGTAATAAATGCCATTCACTCCATAATTTAATTTTAATTTATCAGAAAGGTAGCTTTTGAAATCGTATTTTATATTGTAGTTTTTAATGCCAGAACCCCATTCAAAGCCTACAAAATCAAGATCTAATCCATAATAGTAATCACTGTAAATTAGCGATAAATTGGAGAATAATTTATCGGAAAATAAATGATTCCAACGGGTGTTGAATGTTGTGTTTCCGTAAATATTGGTAAAACTTTTGTTCAGTACAAAAACATCTCTACCAAAATAACCAGACATGTATAAGCTGTTGTTCTGGTCTAATTTGTAACTCAATTTGGCATTCAAATCATAAAAATAGGCTGCATTGTCTTTTTGGTCTTTGGATAGTTTTAGGAATAAATGGGCATAAGATGCTCGCCCAGCTATAAGAAACGAACCTTTGTCTTTTACAATCGGCCCTTCGGCCAAAAGACGGCTGGTAATTAAACCAATTCCTCCATTCATGTGAAAGCCATTACTGTTTCCGTCTTTTTGATATATATCCAAAACCGACGAAGCCCTTCCTCCATATCGGGCAGGAATACCGCCTTTGTAGAGTTTTAAATCCTTGATGGCATCGGGATTAAAAATCGAAAAAAAACCAAAAACGTGAGAGGAGTTGAAGATAGAAGCTTCGTCCATTAAAATCAAATTCTGATCTGCTCCACCACCTCGAACATTGAATCCTGAAGCCGCTTCACCAGCATTGGTAACCCCAGGCAGCAACAATATTGATTTGATGATATCAACTTCGCCAAGAACAACGGGCATTTTTTTGATGGTGGATACCGAAAGCTTGTTGACACTCATTTCGGGTTTTCGGTTTTCGGTTTTGCTGTCGTTGGAATTGATGATAACCTCCTGCAGCACATTTTCGGAACCCGAAAGCTTAAAATTCTTTTTGATATTTTTGTTTAAGTCGACGGTCTCTTCAATAGTCTGAAAACCCAACGAAGTGATCTCGATTTTATAAACACCCTTGGGCAACGTGATCGAATAAAATCCGTACTCATTGGTAATAACCCCCGTTTTTGATTCGGGAATCAACACATTGACCCCAATCAAAGTCTCATTGCTGTTGGTATCTGAAATAATACCGCTAATCGTAAATTTTTGTTTGGTACTTTCGCTACTAACCGCATCTTGGGCAACGGAATATAGGGAGGAAAACAGTATAAAAAGGCAAATAATTTTCTTCGAAATCATCAGTTTTGGGTTTAAAATACAAATGTCCTAAATTGAGGTTCAATTCATACATAACAAATGTTAATGTATCGTTAAGAAAGTTAGAATAAAAGGCTTTCTTGCTATTGCCAATGTTTTAGGCAGTATTTTATTGTTTCTGCAGTAGGCCTTTGTATAGTTTGTTCTCCAGCTTCAGCGTGTTTAGTTCTTCCTGCGCTGCTTTCAACTGGGTTTCCAGCTCTTTTTCTCTCGGCGACACAAAGACGATTGGCAATCGCGAAGCGAGGTCGGCAAGGAGATTGTGGTTTACGGCCACCGAAATTTTCCAGAGGATCCCAAATTGCAGTGATTCCTGCACCAGATAGCGGGTTGAGGTACTATCGGCAACACCCAATTGCCGCGAAACATCGGCCCTGTTGATGTTATTGTTGGCAAAATACTGCCTTAAAAACTGACCAATATGCGGATACGAAACAGCACCCTGAGTTTGATATTTTTTCGCCATTGATTTCATACCCTATGTTTTTATAGTTGTTGTAAAAAAAGTAAAATTTGTTGTTGCGTATAAATGATAGTCCTCTTCTCTTTTCAAAAATAGCAATTAAATTATAATTTGAAAGAATTTGCCTTGTTTTTTGAGTAGCAATCCTTAATTGTGCATATGATATCTTAGCTTTATGCTAAGAGAGCTTGTCTTTATGCTAAGCCTACTTGTCTTTATGCTAAGTTTACTTGTCTTTATGCTACGCTCACGTAGCTTTATGCTAAGCCTTCTTGTCTTTATACTAAGCCTGCTTGTCTTTATGCTAAGTCTGCTTGTCTTAATGCTAAGTCTACTTGTCTTTATGCTAAGCGTGCTTGTCTTTATGCTACGCTCACATAGCTTTATGCTAAGGCAGCGTACCCTTATGCGTTGGTAGCGTAGCTTTATGCTAGGTTCGGCTAACAGGAATGAAGGCGAGCCAACTAATTGTTGTTATTAGGATGTGTTATTTTGCTGAGCAGAGTATAGAAATATTTTAATCGTTACAAAAAGTATAATTTGTAGGGTTGTGACTATTATTCTCTATATTTGAAAAAAAATAAAGCGAAGTAAACCTTCGCCTATCACCCCAAAAAACAGTGTATACACGAAGGTTTATAGCGCATATATACTAGTTGGTGGCAATTTTACCTGAAAAAATGAGAAAAATTGAAATAATAATACTTCTGATATTTATGTTTGGACTTTTTGGATGTAACGGTCAAAAAAAAGATTTTGTTTTTGAAAAATTTAAAACTGAACTTGGAAAAAGTGGTTTGAAAATTGATTCAATCGACAAAGAGGATTTTGTTCATATTAATATTGACGGTAATGACTTGAAAATAAGTTTAGAAAATGTACGACGGAATTACGAAAGAGATTCTGATGAAAGTCATATTACTGATTTAGTTAATCTAATAACTTCATATTGGTCTAGAATTCCAAATTGGGAAATTTCTAAAAATAAAGTTTATATTCAATTATTCCCAAACGACATTGAATTTAAAAACTTTATAAATGAAAAAGTAACAGATGAATTTAGTAAAGTTTATGTAGTAAGCGAGAATGAAAAGTTATCTTGGATTTCAAAAGAAGATATAAAAGGATGGAAAATATCAGAAAGTGAATTAACAAAACAAGCAAATATTAATGCTGATAAACTTTTAGCGGAAACAAAAATAAACTTTGAAATAATAGAAAATAGAAAGTTAGGCGTAATAGAAGTTGAAAGAACATCTCTAAAAGGTTCACTTCTATTTGCACCTAAAATGAAAGAAAAATTAAACAAAGATTTTGGTTTTCCATTTTATGCTGTAATTCCAGTTCGAGATTTTTGTTATATTTTCTCTGAAAAAGATTTTGAATTTTTCTCAAATAGAATTGGAGAAGTTGTTGTTGAAGAATATAAAAATTCCGGATATCCAATAACAACAGAAATATTGAAGTTTACAGAAAATGGAATTAAATCAGTTGGGAAATATCCCGTTAAAAAATAAAAACTGCCACCAACACACGCTACAAGCAATTTGGGGATTTGGCTTAATGGAAAAATTGGTTTGTATTTGGGAAGATTTGGCAAATCCGAAAATAGGGCTTAATTTAGTCCCAAACTACTTGTAGCGCGGGAACGTTGGCAGTAATTTTGCCCGAAAAAAAATCAAAAAATAAAGAATATGAAATTTGAAATTGTAAAAAGTTTATTAGCGCCAATAATATTGATTGGTTTTGGAATATTCATAAAAAAAACTGAAAACGCAAACTACCAAAATGTAAAAAAGTGGTGGAAAATTTTAGTAATTCTTGGAATAGTGTCATTGATTCTGAAATTGATTAATTTGTTCGTTTAAAATTAAATTATGAGTTTAATAAAAATTTCAATAAGGAATAAGATTATAGTGTCAATAATCGCAACAATTCTGATATTTGTTGGGTATTATTTAGCGATTTGTAAATCATTTAGTTATAAATCAAATAATGATACAATTGGAAATGTAATGATGATGATTTCTATAAGCCTTTTTCCAATGCTTTGGTTAAATATTGCTGAAAATTCAAAATTGAAAAAGTATTTATATGTCGATGGTAGTCATAAGTATTATTATCATAATTGGAATAAGTATAAAAAGGGAAAATTATTTAGAAGGAGAATTAAATAAAAATGGAATAAATAGAATTGGAAAAGTTACAGGTTTTGAAATAGAACATTATAGAAGAAGTAAAACTGATTATGCAATTTTCAAATATGAATTTGAAAATAAACAATTCATTCAGAGAATTGAAAACTATGACAACGAATATAAACTAAATCAAAATTTGTGTTTAACCAAAAAATCTCGCATCTTTATTCCCCAACCATGCCAAGCGCCAGAATGTTAGCCGTAATACTAACCAGAAACTAATGAAACTAATGAAACACATTTTAACATTTTTAACTCTAGGAATTTTACTTTTTTCTTGTTCTAACAATGAAGAAGAAAGTGAAAACAATCAAGATAATGACCCTTTGATAACTAAAATGAGTCAGGGTTTTCAGCTAGGATTACCGACGGAATCATACACTTATTTTGAATATGATAATAGTAAACGATTAATTAAAAGAACAGGAGAGTTTGTGGAAGTTCCCCCAAAAGGGTTGCGTTTTTTCTCTGACATATATACTTCATTAGTATATGATAATAATAGAGTTACTATCGAAAACTTCACTGACTCCAATTTATTTACGATTCCTAAAAATACTATTTATATTACTTTAAATAACTCAATGCAAATTGAGAAAAAAGAAATAACGTATATCACCAATAACCATTATTGTAAAACGCTCTTTTACAAATATTCCAATAATAAACTTGTAGAGATAAAAACTACTCTTCCAGATAATGCTTACGGTGCAACAGGTCCAAATGAATTTTTAAGCTTTATAGAAAAATTTTATTATGATTCTAATGGTAATTTAGCTAGAACAGAATCTTTTCAGCAAGAATATGGGATAAATAAAGGTGAAAAAATTGTTCGAATATTTGGAGATTATGATAACTCTATAAATCCTTGGAAAAGATTATATTTAATAGATGACGATTTCTATCGTTCAATCTCAAAAAATAATTTCAGAAAATACACTGAAATATATTACCTTAATGATATGTTAATTTCAACTAATGAGGCAAGTTGGGTATTTTTGTATGACTCAAATGGTAATATTTTGATTGATTAATATTTCGAAAATACTATGGCTAACAGTTGCTACAACGGATTTGGGTAATTGGATAACGCTTGTTGGATTACTTCAGAAAAACATAAAGCCATTCAGCTGGATTTTTTATTTTCAGTAGAATGGCTATTGTTTTGCTTGGTCGGATTAATTTTTAATTACAATTTATAATTCTCGGATTGTTAACCGAACTGCACTGAAACTGGTATTTGCTTTGCGGGTAAGCTGGTGTAGGATTATCGGTTACTTCCAATGGTGACAATGCTTGTCCGTTATAACTTGGCATTGTAATTTGATCTGCTGAGCCATTTCCCAATGCTACGTTTTTGCCTGCAGCGCTTCCATTAAAACTATAATCAATCAAAGCGTCCAAAAGCCGGTAAACACCATAATAATCATAAGCATCATAGGCTGTTTGGGTATTGGGTAAAGTGTGTTCGGCAGTATAAGTGTACGTTGGAAGAACACTTTTTTTGATTAAGATGAAGTCTTTCTCTGAGTTCACAATATTAATATTTTTAAAAATATCTATCGCCAATCGATGGTCATTGGTTACATCATCGTCATAGACTTGGGTAATCAGTTTTGTGTTGGCAGGGAAGCTTTGCAAATTTTCTGGAGTAATCTGGTGTGTATACCATTGTGCCATAGCAAAAATAAAACGGCCATCCTGACCCCATCCTTCGTCAATAAATCCTTTGTGAGCCAATGCAAATGAAGCTCCGCCACCAAAAGAATGTCCCATAAAACCCACTTTTTTTGTATCAATGATATTCGGATAATCGGCAACTGCTTTCTTGAAACTTTCCCACAAAGTACTGTATCTTTCGTCTACAGTAACTCCAATTGTTGGATAGGGCGCAAAAACAACCACATACCCTTTTTTGGCAATAAATTCATATAGGCCAATATTGTAAGCACTATCTTCTCCGCCAAATGGATGGGAATAAAAAATAGTAGGTCTTGGTGAGGTTATCCCTTTTGGATAAAATATTTCAACATTTTTTCCGCTATATAATGGGCTTGGGAATGCTATTTTGGCTACGGTATACGTTCCGTCTGAGCCATAGCCGCTTTGTGGTCTCGAAATAGGACCTGCTAAATCATCATCGACATAAGGAGGAGTTGTTGGTTCGGAATCGTTTTGTGAACAAGAGATAAAAAAAAGTGTGGTTAGAACTAAAAGTAGTGGTAAAGTAGTTTTCATAAGCTAGGTTTTTTGTAGTTAGCCATTAGATAATCCTATTTGCAAATGGTTTAATTTACAAATAGGATTTTTGTAGTTATATTTCCTGAGCAACATATAGCTCTTCTCCTTATTGTTTCGCTTTCTTTTTTACCAGTTTATGCTATTTAGATTTAAAAAATAAATTAAAATTAATCAAGCTACTTTTTAAATCTAAATGGTGTTATAAAAAAAAGACAACCGTTTCCAGTTGTCCTTTGAATATATAAAATAGAGTAAACTATTTGTATTATGCTATTTTAGCCAAAATACTGTTGAAAGTTTCGCTTGGACGCATTGCTTTTTCTGTCAACGTTGGATTTGGTTGGTAATATCCGCCAATGTTTTGATGTTTACCTTGCGAACCAATTAACTCGCCATTGATTTTAGATTCATTTGCGAAAAAATCAGCAGCGATAGGAGTGAAGATAGCTTTCAATTCACTGTCTTTGTCTTGAGCTGCCAAAGCCTCTGCCCAATACATTGCCAAATAAAAATGAGATCCACGGTTGTCAATTCCACCCACTTTACGAGAAGGCGATTTATCAGTAGCCAAGAATTTCTCTGTAGCAGTATCTAAAGTTTCAGCCAAAACAATTGCTTTTGAATTGCGTAAAGTTTGTCCTAAATGTTCTAATGAAGCTCCAAGAGCCAAAAACTCTCCCAATGAATCCCAACGCAAGTATCCTTCTTGAATGAATTGCTCTACGTGTTTTGGTGCCGATCCACCAGCACCAGTTTCGAATAAACCTCCACCATTCATCAACGGAACAATAGAAAGCATTTTGGCCGAAGTTCCTACTTCCAGAATTGGAAATAAATCAGTCAAATAATCACGCAATACATTTCCGGTTACCGAGATGGTATCCAATCCTTTGATGATGCGCTCCAAAGTAAAGTTGGTAGCTTCAATAGGATTCAAGATTTGAATGTCTAAACCTGTTGTATCATAATCTTTTAAGTATTTCTGAACTTTTACGATGATTTCTCTGTCGTGTGCTCTGTTGTTATCCAACCAAAAAACGGCAGGAGTGTTAGACAAACGGGCTCTGTTTACCGCTAGTTTTACCCAGTCTTGGATAGGAGCGTCTTTCGCCTGACACATTCTGAAAATATCATTTGCTTCTACATCTTGCTCCATCAAAACGTTTCCGTTTGTATCGACTACACGAACAACACCATCTGCTTTCAATTGGAATGTTTTATCGTGAGAACCATATTCTTCTGCTTGTTGTGCCATCAATCCTACGTTTGGAACACTTCCCATAGTAGTAGGGACAAAAGCACCGTTTTTTTTACAAAAATCGATTGTAGCGGTATAAACTCCAGCATAACATCTGTCTGGAATAATAGCTACAGTATCTTGTTGTTTTCCGTCTTTGTTGAACATTTGTCCAGAAGTACGGATCATTGCAGGCATTGAAGCATCTACAATCACATCTGAAGGGACGTGAAGATTGGTAATTCCTTTATCTGAATTTACCATGGCCAAAGCAGGTCCGTTCTCGATAGCTTGCGCAATTGCTGCTTCTACTTCGGCTTGCATTGGGTTCCCTGCGATTTTTGCATAAACATCACCCAAACCATTACTGGTGTTGATGTTTAATTCTGTAAATAAAGCAGCGTATTTTTTGAATACATCTGCAAAATATACTTCTACAATAGCGCCAAAAATAAGCGGGTCAGAAACTTTCATCATCGTAGCTTTCAAGTGAACAGAAAGCAAAATGTTTTGTTCTTTGGCTTCTTTGATTGTTTTGGCAACAAAAGATTTTAAAGCATTGAGATGTAAAACAGAACTGTCAATGATTTCTCCAGATTTTAAAGGAGTACTTGCTTTAAGAATGGTAGCAGTACCATCTTTGGCAACGAATTCGATTTTTACATCGGTAGCATCTGTCAATGTGATTGATTTTTCACTTCCGTAAAAGTCACCACTTTCCATAGATGCAACATGAGTTTTTGAATCAGCAGACCAAGCACCCATTGAGTGTGGATTGGCTTTAGCGTAATTTTTTACCGCTTTTGGAGCTCTACGGTCTGAGTTTCCTTCGCGTAAAACTGGATTTACTGCCGATCCTAAAATTTTAGAATATTTAGCTTTAACAGCTTTTTCTTCTTCGCTTTGTGGATCTTCCGGGAAATCAGGCAAAGCATAACCGTGTGATTGCAATTCGGCAATGGCAGCTTTCAATTGTGGAATTGAAGCTGATACATTTGGTAATTTTATGATGTTTGCTTCAGGAGTAGTAGCCAATTGACCTAATTCCAATAAAGCATTTTTTGTTTTTTGATCTTCTTTTAAAAATTCAGTAAAATTTGCAATGATTCTACCGGCAAGCGAAATGTCTCTGGTTTCTATTTCGATATCCGAAGTAGCAGTAAATGCCTGGACAATTGGTAAAAAAGAGTAGGTTGCCAATAAAGGAGCCTCGTCTGTAAGTGTGTAAAAAATTTTAGCTTTTGTTGTCATTTTTTTTATTTTTTTTAATCTAAATCACAATTTATTTAAGGCCTTTTGTAGAATTACATCGTTTGAGTTAAGGCGGGCAAAGATATGAAATGAAGTTGTAATAGCGGTTTTATTTGGATATAAAAAAATAAATTTAAATACATATTCTGTGATATTTATAATTTGATATTTTAAGTGCCATTTGATTTCTAAATTATGATTTTTAGCCCTAAAAAAATATCAAAAAAAAATCCCAATCTCGATTTTCATCGGTTGGGACATTTTTATTAGTAAGAAATAGAGTAAACTATCTTCTTTTATCTCTAATTTTAGCTTTTTTACCAGTAAGTTCTCTGAAGTAGAAAATTCTAGCTCTACGTACAGCACCTTTCTTGTTGATTTCAATTTTTTGCAAAGCTGGCAAGTTTACTGGGAAGATACGCTCAACTCCAATTGCTCCTGACATTTTACGAATAGTAAAAGTTTCTGTGTTTGCAGAACCTCTTCTTTGAATAACAACACCTTTAAAAAACTGTGTTCTTGTTTTTTCACCCTCTCTAATTTCGTAGTAAACTGTGATTGTGTCTCCAGCTCCGAATACAGGGAAATCTTTTCTTGTTACAAATTCGTCTTGAACGAATTTCATTAAATCTGCCATGATGTTTTTTTATTATGGTTTTAAAAAGAGCAACATTCGCGGACTTCGCCAGAGGTTGGTCTAAATTTGGGTGCAAATGTAAAAAAAAATGTTTAAAAATGTTTAAAAATATTTAAATTGTTTAAAGTTATTTGAGCCTTAAACAATTTAAACCACATTAAACTATTCGTTTAGTAAATCCGGTCTTCTATTCTTAGTATGTTCATAAGCCGTGTCTTCTCTCCATTTGTCAATTTTGGCAAAATGGCCACTCAATAAAACATCGGGAACTTTCCATCCTTTATAGTCGGCAGGTCTTGTGTAAATTGGACCTGAAAGTAATCCATCTTGAAAGCTATCTGTCAATGCCGAGGTTTCGTCACTCAATACGCCTGGGATTAATCGAATTAAAGCGTCGGATAAAACCAAAGCACCCAATTCTCCTCCCGATAAAACATAATCTCCTATCGAAATTTCTTTGGTGATAAAATGATCGCGAACACGTTGATCAACACCTTTATAATGTCCACATAAAATGATAATGTTTTGATACATAGACATTGTGTTGGCCATTTTCTGGTTTAACGTTTCACCATCAGGAGACATATAGATGATTTCGTCGTAGGTTCTTTCGCTTTTCAGGTGAGTGATGCAGGCATCTATAGGTTGAACGGTCATCACCATTCCGGCACCACCTCCAAAAGGATAATCGTCAACGCTTTTTTGTTTGTTGGTCGTATAATCCCGTAAATTATGAAAATGAACTTCTACCAATCCTTTGTCTATGGCGCGTTTCATAATCGAAGCTTCAAACGGACTTCTTAATAATTCAGGTAATACGGTGATAATATCAATTCTCATGTTGCTTTTTTAGGAACTGCAAAGGTACAAATTTTTTAACCGCAAAGTCCGCAAAGAATACCGCAAAGCTTAGCGAACATTGCGGTATTCTTTGCGGACTTTGCGGTTAATTTTTCTAACCAAAACTCCATTCCTTATAACTCAACTCTTTTTCAATTTTTTCGGCTATTTTTTCAGATAGCTTTTCGTTGAAATCAATTCCGGTAATTTGTTCAATGGCATCAATGGTCGTGGCAAAAGTGTAAAGTGGCGCATCCGATTTTTCATTAGGAACCAAAAACGGAATCATAACCAAACCGTTGTCTTGAACCCGAACCACAATTTTAAAAAAATAATCGGGAACCGAAACTTCTTCTGTACCAATAGTGACCAAATTATCATGCAAAATACTTCCCGTCACTATAAAAAGAGCCGTGTATTTATCAGCCCAATACCTAATTTTTTGCTCCAAACGATTCCAGATGCCAGCGTTGAAAGCCCTGTTTTGAGGTGCAACATTCGAAGTAAAAAAGGTTTCGTTGTAGGCTTCTTCAGAGAATTTCATATCAGCGGCAGGCACCAAATGTCCTTTGTCGTAACCAGTGTCTTTGTAGTTGTTCCAATGCGCCGAATCTGTATCAATCAAAGGATCTTGCGAAAAATATGGTCTTTCAAAATGATGCTGATTTTGATTCTGAGCAGTCAAATAATAGGCAGTCCATTCTGCTTGTTCGTGTTCTTCGGAATACGAAAGAAAAAAATGTTTATGTCTAATTATAGTCATAGACGAATTTGTTTTTCTAAGGTTTGTAAACTAAACGCCAAACTGTCTCAAATGATGATCTGTATGCCTCCACATCAATTTGTTCCAATCTTCATATGTCATTTTGCCCCAAAAGGGATGATCCATAACTTTGATAACTTGAGTTCCCTGCGCAAATTGAGCAATACTTTCGGCAAATTCTTTTCGGCTGGCTTCAAAATCATACGATTCGTCAAATTTAAATTCTTTTGCAGTTGGACTGTTTTTTCCAAAGTCAGTATTAAAAGCCTTGTTTTTTAGCATTCTGCCCAAAAGTCGCATCGGGAAACTGATTTTAAGATCCTGTTTACCAAAAGCAACTTGTATGGCGGCGTTACAATGCTTGCACATTTGGTCAACCGTCATCTTGCCCCACAGCGCTTTGCTGTCTGGCGTAAGTGAATTAATTCTGGCAATCATAGTCTCATTATCTGCTTTGTCATATATCGAACTCATGTTTTTTGTTTAAAGTGATTAACAAATATAACCATTGGAAACAATATATGGTGACATAGTATTGCCGAGAAGAATAACTTGAGTAATTGGTAGGTTCAATTGCCAGCTTTTGGTTTTTATATTTTTGTAAGGCGAAGAAAAAAATGCCTATAAAGGCGGAATAGCGGAAGATTGGCTGCAGTGAAATTTGAGATTTGTAATCAAAATTTAATAAATAAATATAACCATTTTAATTTCCCGCCAAAATGTAATTCATTTCACAATTACTACCAATACCTAAAATTTGTTTTTTGGAATGGTGAAAAATTTTAAATCCAAAATCGTGAAAAATTTTGCAATAATTATGCGAAAAAGATTTTTCAATACCATACACAATCGAATTCGGATTGAGGTCAAAATTGTGATTTATTACAGTAGGTTCAATAATAATAAAAAGCACTTTGCCCAAGCTGTGTGTATATTTAATAAATTCTCGTAGTTGGTGTTCCGTAAAATATTCAAATACACCGTTTGAGGTCGCAAAAATTGTATTTTTATGGCCTTCTTTTTTTACCCATTCTATAACATCTGCAGCTATAAATTCCAGCCGTAAATTTTCTTTGTATTTTTCTTTGTTTATTTTGATTTGCTCCGAACTCAGGTCAATACCGATGAATTTATCAATTTCAGGAAAATTGGATTCTAAATAATTGAGTACATCACCATTGCCAGTTCCGATTTCGACAAGGGTGGTAAATTGTATTTCATCTTTAAAAAACTTTTCTTTAACAATTTTATAAATAAAAGTGCAGTGAGGTAAAAAATTATTTTTAAAACTATTATTCCATTCAAAAACATCTTTTCCCTGATTTACCCAATAACTATTGTGTATTTTCGATAGTTTATCAAAATTGTTTTTTGCCTCAGCTTTATTTAAGATAGCATTACGCATTTGGCGTTCCATAAAGCTAAACTTTTGATCAATCATAGTCAAGCCTCTTTTCTCTAGACTCTCAGCTTTTTTAGGAAAAAGAGTTATCAGTACATTGCCAATTGCGCTTTTTATTTGGTCTCTCATATTTATATTGAATATATTAATATCTCTTTATTTTAAATCAATTCAATCAAAAGTACTAAAAATCAATTATTTATAAAAAAAAAGATTATTTAATTCATGAAATTAATCATTCCAATGCAAGTAGACAATTAAGGTTAGGCTTTTGAGGAATTAAAAAGCGCTAAACATGTTTTTTTAAAGTTATGTAAGGGAAATTTTAATATATTTACAGAGGTCGGATGCAATAATGATCAGCATAGCTAATAAAAGCGACTCAATTTTGTTACAAGTAACGGGGATGCCGAAAGCCGAAAATGGAGGTCTAATAAAATTTTAAAAATTATGAAATCAATTTTTACAAAGTTATTTTTAATAAGTACTTTTTTTGCCTTGGGGCAAAAGACTATTCTTATAAATAATGTTCAAATTTTTAATGGGAAAAACGAAAAGACAATGCTTGGCAATGTTCTTATTGTTGACAATCTCATCAGCAAAATTTCGTCAAGCCCAATTCCAACTAATAAAAGTGGCGAAACAAAAATAATTGATGGTAAAGGAAAATTCCTGATGCCTGGCTTGATCGATGCCCACACCCATATCATGATGGAGTCTTTGAATATCATGGAGCTTATGAATAATGATATTGAATACATTACCGTAAACGCTGTTGTGTCTGCCGAGAAAGATCTTATGCAGGGTTTTACCACTTTCAGGGATCTTTCAGGACCTTCTTTTGGTCTGCAAAAAGCAATCGATAAGGGATTAATTATTGGTCCAAGGATTTATCCCTCTGGAGCAATGATTTCTCAAACGGGTGGACACGGCGATTTTCTTTCTGTAAACGCCGTTCCAAGAGACGCTTTAGCAAGTCTGGATTTTACAGAACGATTTAATTTTGGCATTTTAGCTGACGGTCCCGACGAAGTGTTGAAACGTACAAGAGAGCAACTGCGTCTTGGTGCAACTCAAATAAAACTTGCTGCAGGCGGCGGTGTTTCTTCTACTTATGATCCTTTGGATGTAACAGAGTTTACAGAAGCCGAAATGAAAGCCGCAGTAGATGCAGCCGAAAATTGGGGCACTTACGTAACGGTACATGCATATACACCCAGAGCGATTCAAACCGCATTGCGGGCAGGTGTCCGTTGTATTGACCATGCGCAACTTATTGATGAGGCAACTGCCAAAATGGTTGCAGACAAAAAAGTATGGCTAAGTTTGCAACCTTTTGTTGATGATGGCCAAAGCATTTATGCCGAAGGTTCACCCAATCGTATAAAACAACAAACAATGATGAGCGGAACAGATATAGCTTACAATTTTGCAAAAAAATACAATATCAAAACGGCATTTGGTACCGATTGTTTATTTCAACCAAAACATTCAGCCTCAAGAGCGGCTGACCTGGTAAAATTATTAAAATGGTACACACCTTATGAAATTTTAAAAATGGCAACTGCAACGAATGCCGAATTACTTGCTATGAGCGGCCCCCGAAATCCTTACCCGAATAAATTGGGTGTGATTGAAGAAGGCGCTTATGCAGATGTATTGGTAGTGGATGGAAATCCTCTTAAAGATTTGAAAATATTGGAAGATTATGATAATTCTTTATTGTTGATTGTAAAAAATGGAGTTGTTTTTAAAAATAAACTTCAGAATTGAAATCAATATTTATTGGGTTTGCTTTATACATAAAATAGCTACTGTTGTTTTTTAAAAAATTGTCTTAATTTTAAATATTTGTTTTATTGTATTACCTTTTTAAAAAAATAACACATTATGGCAATGAAAACTAAAAAAGAGTTGTCACCAGAACAACATGACGAATTAATTGGCGTATTAAAAACACGTTTTGAAAAAGATAAAAATCGTCATAAAAACCTCGAATGGGAAAAAGTGCAAACAAAACTGCAAGCACATCCCGAAAAGCTGTGGTCGCTCTATGAAATGGAAAGAACCGGTGGTGAACCTGATGTTTTTACCCTTGATGAAAAGACAGGTGAATACTTTTTTTATGATTGTTCGGCAGAAACGCCAAAAGGCCGCAGAAGCCTTTGTTATGATCGTGAAGCGCTAGATTCGAGAAAAGAGTTTAAGCCAGAAAATAATGCCATTGATATGGCAACTGCCATGGGTGTTGAACTTCTGACTGAAGAACAATATCGGGAATTGCAGCAATTTGGAAATTTTGATACCAAAACATCGAGCTGGCTGAAAACACCTCCCGAGATTCGGAAACTCGGTGGCGCAATCTTTGCTGATTTCCGTTATAACAATGTGTTCATTTACCACAACGGTGCATCTTCGTACTATGCGGTAAGAGGATTTCGTGGATTGCTTAGGGTTTAAAAAGCAATTAATGATTCTTTGAAATTATACTACAAATAAAAGTAACCTCGTTTAAATTCGTTTAAACGAGGTTGCTTTTTGTCAAAAAAACTACTAGTCACCTTTGCAGTGCTTTTCACTACGAAAGATTGTTTATATATCATTCTACAGAAATAGTAAAGTCTTTGGTCTACTCAAAGCGCAATTACAATCAAATAGATTTGTTCGGAGCATATTTTTGTACGCTACAAGCAATAGGTTTTTTTGATGTATTATTTCTAGTGTAGTAAAAATCCATTATATTTACTTTCCGATTATGAGAAAAGTTCAATTTGAAGTTTTTTAACTTAGGCCGAACTTCAATTATAAGCAAAAGTTTAAATCCTCATTCAATTAAATTCTTAAACTAAAACAAAATGACAAAGAGATTGTTTATTTCAATTGTATTAATGCTAATTGTAGGTTTGTCTTATTCGCAATCAGCAGATGATTTTGCAAAGAGTATATACGGTAGAAATCCCAAAGCTGGGCATTATGCCAAAATCAATGGGTTCAATATGTATTATGAAACGTATGGAGAAGGAGAACCTTTGCTTATTATTCATGGAAATGGAGGTTCGATTAATAATTTTATATACCAGATTCCCTATTTTGCAAAACATTATAAAGTAATTGTCGCTGATAGTAGAGCGCAAGGAAAATCAATTGACACAGGTGATTCCTTAAGCTATGAGATGATGGCAGATGACCTAAATGCATTACTGGATTCGCTTCATATAAATTCTTGTGATGTCATTGGGTGGAGCGATGGAGGAATAAATGGTTTGCTTTTAGCGATTAGGCATCCTGAGAAAGTAAAAAAACTGGCTATTACTGGAGCCAATTTATGGCCAGATGCGTCGGCTGTAGACTCCAAAGTCATAGATTATGTTGTAAAACAACAAGATTCTTTGTCCAAATTAAGTCCAACAGCTGAGACTAAACACGCAAAGAAATTAATGAATCTATTAATTAATGAACCACATATTTCATTGGAGCAATTAAATACAATTAAATGTCCGACTCTTGTTATCGGGGGTGATCATGATGTGATTCTTCCTATACACACCTTGTTGATTGCTCAATCCATTCCAAAATCATATTTATGGATAATTCCAAACTCAGGACATTCAACACCTATTTTTTATAAAGATCAATTCAATAAAACGATTTATGATTTTTTTGAAAAACCATTTAGAACTATAGATGGTCTAGATCGGTTTAACTAATAACTCAAAATTATCTATTTTTTTCAGTTTAGGTATTGTAAAAACACCAATAAATAAAATGAATACTTAAAAACTTATGACAATTATTATAAATCATGCGCTTAAACTAGAATTAATTACCGAGAATCATGCCCAACCTATTTTTGATATGGTCGATGCTAATAGAACTCATTTGCGACCGTGGTTGCCTTTCGTAGATCGAATGCAAACCGTTGAATTTGCTGAAAATTTTGTAAAGGGCTGTATGCACCGCAATAGTGACGGAAATGAATATGCCTTTGTTATTGTCGAAAACTCGACAGTAATTGGTCGAATAGGCGTGTATAAAATCGATGGTCAAAACAAAATTGGAGAAATTGGGTATTGGATTATTGAAGGTTTTCAAGGCAAAGGAATCGTTACCAAATCGTGTCAAGCCCTAATCGATTTTTGTTTTTCAGAATTAGAATTGAATAGAATCGAAATTAAATGCGGTACAGAAAATTTCAAGAGTAAAGCCATTCCCGAAAAGTTAAACTTTACCAAAGAAGGCGTGATCCGACAAGGCGAATTGCTGTATGACAGATTCATCGACCTGAATTTGTATTCGCTTTTAAAATCAGAAGTTTGATAATTTATTTCATCATAATCGCTTCGTTTTAAAATGTAATAATTAAAATAATCACAATGCAAATCAAAACTACAATAATTGGCATTTTATTAGTACAGCAACTCGTGGCACAGTCTTATGAGAAAATCCATTTCGATGCCATTATGGTAGATACACACAATGATTTTCTTTCGAAAACAACAGATTATGGGTATGTTTTCGACACCGATTTGACTGGAAAAACCCACAGTGACTTGGCACGATTGAAGCTAGGAGGCGTTGACGTGCAACTTTTTTCGGTGTTTTGTGATGGGGATAAAAAAGAGCCTTATGCCTTTGCCAATCGCCAAATGGATTCTTTGGATGCAGTCCTGAAACGCAATCCGGATAAAATTGTAAAAGTCGCCAATAGTAAAGAGTTGTATAACGCCATAAAGCAACATAAAATAGCGGCGATGTTTGGTGTAGAAGGTGGCCACATGATCGAAAATGATTTGGATAAATTGAGTTATTTCTACCAACGTGGTGCCAGATACATGACGCTTACTTGGAATAATTCTACGCCATGGGCGACAAGTGCTTATGATGAGACTTTCAACACCGAGTTGACACATAAAGGGCTGACTGATTTTGGAAAACAGGTGGTAAAAAAAATGAATAATTTAGGAATGTTGGTCGATGTCAGTCATGTCGGAGTTCAAACTTTTTGGGATGTTATGCAAACTACTACCAAACCTGTGATTGCTTCGCACAGTTCTGTTTATGCTCTATGTCAGCATCAGCGCAATTTAAACGATGAACAGATAAAAGCCATTGCCAAAAACGGAGGAGTGATTCAAGTCAATTTTTATTCTGGGTTTTTGGATAATAAGTATATGAAAGGCAAAGATGTCTTTATGGAGAAACATGCAGTCGAAAATGATTCCCTTGCAAAAACGGGTATGACAGAAGACATAAGAGAAGCCTTTTTGTTTGATAAATATAAAAATGAGGTAGAGCCGTTACGGGTTCCTTTTTCGGTACTAATAGATAATATTGAGTACATTATAAAGTTGGTTGGTGTTGATTATGTTGGCATAGGATCGGATTTTGACGGTATTGAGTCACCTCCTTTAGAAATGGATGATGTGACAAAATACCCTCTCATTACAAAAGCATTATTGGAAAAAGGATATAGTAAACAAGATTTGAATAAAATTTTGGGCGGTAATTTTTTAAGGGTTTTAAAAGCAAATGAACTAAAATAGGATAGGCCAAAGCGATTTGGAAAATGGGATAAAACAAATCTGGATTCTATTATATTGTATTCAAATCCTCAAATTTTCTCATTCTCTAAATTTATTCGTAAATTTGCACCTCAATAAAAAACAAACACAATGGAAAACGGAATATACGCTAAATTCAATACCGCAAAAGGCGCGATTTTGGTAAAACTAACACACGATTTGACTCCTGGAACAGTTGGGAACTTTGTTGCCCTTGCCGAGGGAAACATGGAAAATAAAATTAAACCTCAAGGACAAAAATTCTATGATGGCTTAAATTTTCACAGAGTGATTCCTGATTTTATGATTCAGGGAGGATGTCCACTAGGAACAGGAACAGGAGATCCAGGATACAAATTTGACGATGAGTTTCATCAAGATTTGCGTCACGATGCACCTGGTGTTTTGTCAATGGCAAATTCAGGTCCAGGTTCTAATGGGTCTCAGTTTTTTATCACACATATTGCAACACCTTGGTTAGATGACAAACATACGGTTTTTGGAAATGTAGTAGAAGGACAAGATGTTGTAGATACTATTGCTCAAGGAGATGCTTTGGAATCTGTTAAAATCATCAGAGTTGGTGAAGAAGCTCAAAAATGGAATGCTATTGAAGCTTTTGTTGGTTTGAAAGGAGCTCGTTTGAAAAAACAAGCAGCCTTGAAAGCAGAATCTGAAGCGAAAATGGAAAAACTGGCGGCTGGTTTTGAAAAAACAGAAAGCGGTTTGCGTTACCAATTTATCCAAAGAGGTTCTGGTAAAAAAGCAGAAAGTGGTAAAACGGTTGCTGTTCACTATGAAGGTTCATTGGAAAACGGAAAAGTATTTGATTCTTCTTACCCAAGAAAAAAACCAATCGAATTCAGATTGGGACAAGGCCAGGTAATCGAAGGTTGGGACGAAGGTATTGCTTTGTTGCAAGTGGGAGATAAAGCCCGTTTTGTGATCCCATCTGATTTAGGATATGGACCAGCAGGAGCAGGAGGCGTTATTCCGCCAAATGCGACTTTGATTTTTGACGTAGAATTGATGGATGTAAAATAATATTCAGAAATTATTAGTAATAAATAGGAAACCCAAAACGATACCGTTTTGGGTTTTTTTAATTTAAATCAATTATTTCTTTGTATTAATACTATGATTTTAAAAAGGCAACCAGATCTTTATTTAATTTCTCTTTTGCTGTGTAAAATAATCCGTGTGGAGCATCTTCATAGATCAGATATTTGTTGTCTTTTATTAGTTTCGATGTTTTATCTGAAGATATTTCGATTGGAACAATTTCGTCTGCGCTTCCATGTATGATTAGCGTGGGCACATTTACGGTATGTAGTTCGTCTCTAAAATCTGTTGTCGAAAAAGATTTTGCACATTCCAAGGTGGCACGTGGAGAGGCAAACGAACATAACATTCTATAATATTCAAGTAATGGAGTATCTATTGGCTTGTTTGCAATGTCAATTGGTTTGGTCGGAATGTTGACTCCAAAAAACATTTTACCGAAATTATCAATAAAACCAATTCTGTCGTCTTTTATTTTCGTTGCAGTAGCTTCGTTTTTTTCTTTTGGATTGCCTTCGGGATTGTCTTTTGTTTGTAATAAAAACGGGATTATAGAAGAAATCAAAACTGCTTTTACAACTTCTTTTCCGGCGTAGCGGCTAAAATACCGAACAACTTCTCCTCCTCCCATGGAGAATCCTACCAGTGAAACTTCTTTCAATTCCAATTGTTCAATTATTGACTGTAAATCATCTGTCAATGTATCATAATTATAACTGTCCCAAGGTTGTGACGATTTACCAAAGCCACGACGGTCATAAGCAATAACCCTAAAATTATTTTCGACTAATGTGGCTATTTGATATTCCCACATTTCATTTGAAAGCGGCCAGCCATGAATCAAAATAACAGGTTTGCCTTCTCCATAGTCTTTAAGATAAAGCTTTACATTCGGAGCCGTTTCAATATATTTATCGGTGTTAAGGACAAAAAGAGAATCATTAGGTTCTTTTATGAACTCGCTGGGTTTGAGCTGAATATTTTCCATGTTTTAAATTTAAAAGAGTAATTATTCTGGTGTAAAATTAGAATGTACTTTCAAAAAAAAGTTATATAATTTGGTTCTATAGTTGTAAAATTGATATGTTTGTTTCTATTAAAACTCAATTATATAATCATGGATTTAAGCTGGTCAGAATTTGAAAGAGTAGAGATGCGAGTGGGAACCATACTCGAAGTCAATGATTTTCCCGAAGCCCGAAAGCCAGCTTTTCAACTCACTATCGATTTTGGAACTGCTATCGGAATCCGAAAAACATCAGCGCAAATTACCCAACGCTATACCAAAGAAGTTTTAGTGGGAAGGCAAATTGTGGCGGTTGTCAATTTTCCTAAAAAACAAATTGGAAAATTCATGAGTGAATGTCTAGTGCTTGGTGCTGTAGGCGAGGAGGGAGATGTGATTTTATTGGCACCCGATTTTAAAATCGAAAACGGATTGCGAATTGGGTAGCTATATAAAACAAACTACCCATTCTTAAAGCAATCCAATATTTTGATTTTATTTCTCAATAGGCAAATCACTGGAACCCCATTCTGTCCAAGAACCATCATAAACCGCTTTCGGATTGTCCGAAATCAATTCGCAGGCCAATAAAACAATACAAGCGGTAATTCCCGAACCACAGGTAAAAAATAAAGGCTGGTCATTTAGTTTTAATATTTCTGCTAACTCTTCTTTTGATTTGTATTTTCCGTCTTGCTGCAATTCAGTAAAAGGAATGTTGATAGAACCTGGAATGTGTCCACTTCTTAAACCAGCTCTTGGTTCTTCGAGTGAGGCGTAAAAACGGTCTGCCGATCTGGCATCCATCAATACTGCTTTTTTGGTAGTGATGTTTTCCAGAATTTGTTTTTTGTTTTTGATTAATTCAGGTTGGAATTTCGCTTCAAAATCACCTTTTGGGAAAGTAACCTCCTGTTGTTTTTCAGTTGGAAGTCCTTCTTTAATCCATTCTGGAAGTCCGCCATCCAATACAAAAATAGTCGAATGTCCCATAGCCTTGAACATCCACCAGGCTCTTGGGCTCGAATAAATTCCTAAAGTATCGTAAACGACAATTGTACTGTTTTGGTTAATGCCTAATTTTTGGCTTTCAGTGGTGAATCGCTCTTCTGAAGGAAAAGTGTTGGGCAACGGATTGCCGGTATCGCTAAAATTATTTTTGATATCAAATAAACGGGCGCCTTTTATTTGTAAATCGGGATTTTGATTCTCCAGATTGGATTGATTTTGGTCTAGTCTTGCCTCAAGTACTATTAGATTTGAATCATTCAAATGTTCTTGAAGCCAGGTTGCTGATACAAGTGGATTTGTCATTTTAGATATTTGTTTTTGCAATTAATTGCTGTAAAAAAACTTGCCCTTCTTCCCAGTACTCCAAATTAGAATCGGAGTTGATGTGGCCTTTATAACCAACGTTTATAAAATCACTTCCCCAGTAATTGGCCAATTCTTTGGCTCTTTTCAACGACATATACGTATCGTTTTCGGTCCCTACAACCAGCGTCGGAAATGGAACCGCTTGGGTTGGAATGGGGGAAAAGTGTCTTAAAAAAGCGGGCGTATGTTCAGGCGAATCCACATCGGCGGGAGCGACAAGCATTGCTCCGACAATGTTTGGATTGCTGTTTTGCGAAACCCAATGCATCACTAGGGAAACAGCCAGACTATGAGCCACCAAAATTGTTGGTTCTTCTAATTTTTGAATGTTTTTGTCAAGGCGGTCCAGCCACTCCTTCAGTTGAGGTTCATCCCAATTATCTTGGATGACTTTGGTCGAATTAGTAAATTTTTGCAACCAAAAACTTTGCCAGTGTTTTTCGCCAGAATCACCAAGTCCTGGTATGATCAATAAGTGCGGGTTCATTTTTATTTTGTTTTTAAAGCTGTAATTCTTTGAATTTCTTTGACCACCAATGGAAAAGCGGGTTCGGTCATATTGTGTCCAAAACCTTGTAATTCATACAAAGTTGTTTGTTTGTGACCTGCAATTTTCATCATTCGCATCATATAGGCATTTTCTTCATAGCGCCCCAACATTTCTAACTCTCTGTCGCCAGTAATCAATAATAAGGGTGGTGCATCGGCACGAACGTGATACAACGGGGCAAACTCATCTACTACAGGTTGAGTATCCGGAATGCCTCTTTCTTTTCGAATTTCAAAATGGGTAATGGTTTGCCCACTCAGCGGAATCAATCCTGCAATGGAATTGGCCTCTATTCCGGCAGCTTTCAACCATTTTTTGTCCAGTGCAATCATTAATGCCAAATAACCTCCCGCAGAATGTCCAGAAACGATAATCAAGGAATTGTCTCCGCCGTAAGTGACGATATTCTTGAAAGTCCAAGCAACGGCTGCTGCGGCATCTTCAATGCATTTTTGCACTTTTACTTTTGGGGACAGTCGATAATTTACCGAAACTACACAAAATCCTTTGTCCATTAGTCCTTCTGGTAGTTCTTTGTTGCCGGAGCTTAAACCACCTCCGTGAAACCAAATCACAGTAGTAAACCCTTTGGTATTTTTTGGGTAATAAATATCGAGCACACAACGCTCTTTTATATATGTATCGGCATTGGCGGTAGCCTCATTGTAATAAGGAATATTACTAATTGTGTTGTATTTTGTTTTTTGGGCAGCAATGAATGTTACAGAAAGCAACAACAGTAACGAAAGAAATATTTTTTTCATTTTCATTTTATTTTCGAACCATAAAAGTACAGATTTTTTACACTTTGGTAGTACAGCTTTTTATTAAAATATAAAGTGTTAAAACGACTCTTTTGAAAAAAAATCAATAACAAAGCACTATAGCCGCAAGCTTGCAACAACCAGTGGAGGCAAGAATAAATCCTGTTGTCAAAACAGTGATTCCTACATTCGACTTGGCTCAGGATGACAGGATTGCTATTTATAATGGTTTGAATTTAAAAAAATAAATATATTTTCAAGGTGCTAATACATTATAAATAATTATTTTTGCGACTTCTTAAAATTAATAGTAGTACATATTATATATTATGGTAAAAGATTTATTCGAAAGAATTCAAAACAATAAAGGTCCATTAGGAAAATGGGCATCGCAAGCAGAAGGTTATTTTGTATTCCCAAAATTAGAAGGAGACTTAGGACCGAGAATGAAATTTCAAGGAAAAGAGGTTTTGAACTGGAGTTTGAATGACTATTTAGGTCTTGCAAACCATCCAGAAGTACGTAAAGCAGATGCAGATGCGGCTATCGAATATGGTGCTGCTGCCCCAATGGGTGCGCGTATGATGAGCGGTCACACTAAATATCACGAACAATTAGAAAATGAATTGGCTGCTTTTGTAATGAAAGAATCAGCTTATTTATTGAATTTTGGTTACCAAGGAATGGTGTCTATCATTGATGCTTTGGTTACTAGAAACGATGTGATTGTGTATGATGTAGATGCTCACGCCTGTATTATTGACGGGGTTCGTTTACACAGCGGAAAACGTTTTACATACAAGCACAACGACATCGAAAGCATGGAGAAAAACTTGGATCGTGCTACAAAACTAGCCGAAACTACTGGAGGTGGCATCTTGTTTATTACCGAAGGTGTTTTTGGAATGCGCGGTCAGCAAGGAAAGCTGAAAGAGATTGTAGCGATGAAAGAGAAATACAATTTTCGTTTGCTAGTTGATGATGCACACGGTTTTGGTACACTTGGAAAAACAGGTGCCGGAGCTGGTGAAGAGCAAAATTGTCAAGACGGAATTGATGTATACTTCTCTACGTTTGCCAAATCAATGGCTAACATTGGTGCTTTTGTAGCAGCAGACAAAGACATTATCGATTATTTAAAATACAACTTGCGTTCTCAGATGTTTGCCAAAGCATTGCCGATGATCCAAACTATTGGTTCGTTAAAACGTTTGCAGTTGTTGCGTGATAACCCAGGATTGAAAGACAAATTATGGGAAAATGTAAATGCTTTGCAAAGTGGTTTGAGAAACAAAGGATTTAATATTGGTGATACCAATACTTGTGTTACGCCAGTTTATCTGGAAGGAAGCGTACCTGAAGCAATGGTAATGGTAAATGACTTAAGAGAAAATTATGGTATTTTCTTGTCGATAGTAATTTATCCGGTTATTCCAAAAGGAATGATTTTATTGCGCGTTATTCCAACTGCTTCTCACACATTAAGCGACATTGCCGAAACGCTAACTGCTTTTGAAGCGATTCGTGAGAAATTGGTAAACGGAACGTACAAAGAAATTGCAAGCAGAACAAAAGTCGATCACGACGCTTAGTAGATATAATTAGTCACAATAGGCTTTGCTTAGCTTAAAAATCCATTCGTTATTGCGAATGGATTTTTTTTGTTTTAAAATTTAATAAGCCCATTAGCTGGAAAGAAAAAGTTCGTTTTTTAACACTACAAATTATTTCGAAATAATGAAATGTAAATTAAAATTTATTACTTCGACGCAATGACAAGCTATTCGAATGGCATGAAGAATGCAATAGAATAGAAATCGTACTTTGCAGGATTATGATTATTATTTTCTATATTTGAAAAGCATTCAAAGGAAATAAATCTTCGCCAATCTCTCCAACTAGCAGATGCTTATATGAAGCTTTGTTTTGGGTATATTTAAGTTAGGTAACATTTAACAGAAACTATGGAATTAGAATTACATCAAAAGAGATTTTTTACAATTCGTAAAATAATAATTCATGAAAATAAAGTGTTCTACAAATCATCAAAATTTGGAAATGAAAGTGAAATCAATATACCTTTTGAAGAATTAACTAATTTTAAAGAATCACATATAATCTCAAATTTTTACGTTTCATTAATTTCAGCCACTCTTCTTCTTTTTTCGCTTGTTTCAATAATTTACAGAAGTGATAAAGATTTTGATCCAGATATATGGAAGTTTTGGACTTTAAGCTTTATTGTTGGTGCAATTTTTTATTTTATTACAAGAGAAAATTTGTGGAAAATAAAAGTTCAAAACAACACTTATCTTTTTATATTTAAAAATGTTCCAGATAAGGATGAAGTCAACAGTTTTATTCAGTCACTTTTCGATACAAGGAATAAATATTTAAGAGAAACTTATTCAGAATTAAACCGTAACGTTTCTTATGAAAAACAATTAAACAATTTGCAATGGCTAAAAAAAATCGAGGCAATTAAAAAAGTCGAATTTGAGAAAAAGCGAGAAGAATTAAATTCCCTATTTAATTTCGAAAAGAATGTCATAGGATTTACAAAATAAACGTTTCTTAACATGTACTAAAACGGATTTGGGCAATTGGCTTAATGGTTTTGTATTTGAGAGATTTGTTTCGCCTGTTCGCGATCGCTCTGGTGGCAAATCCGAATAATGGCTTAATTTGGTCCGAAAACTGCTCTAGTGGTGGAACGTTAAGCAGACAGTCATTATAGTCTTAACAGAAGAAAAAAGCTAAATATTAAAAAATCGTATTAATTGAAAACTAAATTAAATTTAGGGAAAATTTTGGTTCTCGTTTTGGTGTTAATTCTTTTGGCATTAATATGTAGAGATTTTTGGTTAAAGAATCAAGTAAGTGAAAGCGGTAAAATTATTGTTGTAAAATTTATTAAAAAAGAAGAATTACCAAAAACAACAAATTTTTATTTTTCATATTATTTAAACGATTCGTTAATTGTTACTTCAAATTCTGGAATTAATTGTAGTGTCTTTAATTCTGAAAATGAAACAAAAATTATTGCTAGTTTAAAGCTAAACGCTTATTATTTTGCAAAACATATTTCAAAATATCCCAAAATAATAATTGTAAATCCTAAGGTGCGAATAACTAATGTTGATTTAATAAAAAAATCAGGATTCAGTATTGAAGAATAATTTTAGAAGAAAATCAAAAGTAAAATAACCATCTGCCAGATACATATGATTTGAGCAATTGGCTTAATAAAAAACAAAACCATCAGGCAAAGTTGTAATAATAACTTTCTTTAATAAAAAACGTATATTTGAATCAGCTTGCAATATCAATATCAATTGCAATATGGGAATTCCACAATCCTTACTAATCTAAAGTCTAAAATCAAAATTGAAAGATGTCTCAAATTACAAAAGAACTAAAACTTGCCGTACTTATTGATGCCGACAATGTTCCTTACAGCAATGTAAAAGGAATGATGGAAGAAATTGCCAAGTTTGGCACCCCAACAACCAAACGCATTTATGCCGATTGGACCAAACCCAACGCCGGCGGTTGGAAAAGTGTTTTACTGGAACACGCCATTACACCCATTCAGCAATACAGTTATACCGTAGGGAAAAACTCTTCCGACTCGGCGATGATTATAGACGCAATGGATTTATTGTATTCGGATAAAGTGGATGGTTTTTGTATCGTTTCGAGCGATAGTGACTTTACCAGATTGGCCATTCGATTGAGAGAATCGGGCATGAAAGTCATCGGGATAGGAGAGAAAAAAACACCCAATTCTTTTATTGTTGCCTGTGACCGATTTATTTACATCGAAGTTTTGGATGGAGCCATCAAAAAGAAAAAACCAAAAACAACCACTTCAACACCGGTTGCAGATACCAAAGACACCAAAAAAGTGGTTGAAAAAGAAGTCACAATAAAAGTCGACAATAAAACCATAGAGTTGATAGAAGACACTATTGATGCCATTGGTGATGATGATGGATGGGCTTTTCTTGGTGATGTGGGTAACCTAATCGTAAAGAAGAAACCCGAGTTTGATCCCAGAAGTTATGGGTTTTCAAAACTGACACCTATGCTGAAATCCCTCACCGATATTCTTGAAATAGACGAAAGGGATTCAGACAAAAAAGGAATCAAACATGTGTATGTTCGATTGCGTTATACGTAGTCAGTTTTTTTATATCAAAAGATTAACTCAATGCTAAATTTAAAATGGTTCAAATATGAGAAAAAAATTGTTTGCAATTGGTATGTCGCTATTACTTATATCTCTATTATTTAATTATTATCTGAAAACAGGATTTGTATTTTCGGCAGTAATGATACTTTTGATAATTATTGGATTTTTTAATACCATTCAAAAGAAACATACCATTCTTAGAAATTTTCCAGTTTTGGGCTATTTTCGTTATTTGTTTGAAATGATAGCACCCGAAATTCAGCAATACTTTATAGAACGCAGCACCGATGGAAAACCATTCTCAAGAAACCAACGTTCTCTTGTTTACCAAAGAGCCAAAAATATAGATGCCAATACTCCTTTTGGAACCCAATTAAATATTAATACTATCGATTACGAAGGAATTAAACATTCAATTTTTCCTGCCAAAGTCAACGATAATTTACCAAGAGTAATGGTTGGAGGGCCTGCTTGCACACAGCCTTATTCGGCATCTTTATTCAATATTTCTGCAATGAGTTTTGGGTCGTTGAGCGAAAATGCCATTCGAGCCTTAAACAGAGGTGCTCAAATGGGAAGCTTTTACCACAACACTGGTGAGGGCGGGCTTACCGAGTTTCACCTGCAAGGGGGAGATGTCACGTGGCAAATTGGAACAGGGTATTTTGGTTGCCGTGATGACAGAGGTGGTTTTGATGGCGGAAAATTTACAGAAAAAGCCAAACTTCCACAGGTAAAAATGATTGAAATCAAACTTTCGCAAGGAGCAAAACCGGGTCATGGGGGAGTGCTACCAGCTGCCAAAAATACCGAACAAATTGCAAAAATAAGAGGCGTATTGGCAAATACATTAATTTTGTCTCCGCCTTCACATAGTGCTTTTTCGGATGCCAAAGGCTTGGTTGAATTTATTGCAAAACTCCGCGAATTATCGGGGGGGAAACCAATTGGTTTTAAACTTTGTATCGGTAATACTTCTGAGTTCGAAACTATTTGCCACGAAATGATTGCCGCTGATTGTTATCCGGATTTTATAACTGTCGATGGAGCCGAAGGAGGAACCGGAGCTGCACCACTAGAATTTTCAGATGGTGTAGGCGTTCCATTTGAACCCGCATTGATTTTTGTCAACAAAACATTAATAGAATTAAACATTCGGGACAAAATAAGAATTATAGGTAGCGGAAAAATCATTTCGGGTTATTCTATTTTGCATGCTATAGCCTTGGGAGCAGATATGTGTAATAGCGCAAGAGGTTTTATGTTCTCGTTGGGATGCATTCAGGCTTTGCGTTGTCATAACAATCAATGTCCAACGGGAGTTGCAACCCAAGACAAAATGTTGATGAAAGGTTTGGTAGTTACAGACAAATCAGAGCGTGTGTATCTTTTTCATAAAAATACTTTGCATGCCGCTAATGAACTTTTGGCTGCAGCTGGAAAAACCAGTTATTCCGAAGTTGATATTAATATTTTTATGCGCGGTGATGAGTTCTCTAATCTTGCCAATCATTATTTTCCCGATAACCTAACAAACGTAAGCATACATTAGGTACATCACACAAAAAAAGGAGAGCTTTTCAAGACTCTCCAATTTTGTAAGTTCTGATTTATCATTATCTAACTTATACTTAAATTCGGTATAGCTGACTATTGAGAATACTTTTTCTAATATTGAATATTTGTGATATTATATGCTCAAGTAATTAATCAGAACCACATTCAAATTTACAATTTATTTATGTTTAAAATACTGAAAACAAGTGTTTTAACTCTATTTTAACTCATTTTTATTTTATTAAAAAAAGGACTAATCTTAAATTATTAAAAGTAAGATATTGGTAGTATAAGATTGTTTTATTTTAAATTTTTGAGTCCAGTAAAGCTTCAGTACAGGCTGTATTTTGAACAAAACATTGTAACTTTGGCTGTTATTTCCTTAATCATAAAACACTCAAAAATGAAAATTGTCTTTGCTACCAATAACGAAAATAAATTTAAGGAAATACAAAGCATGATGCCCCAAAGTATTGAAATCATCAGTCTAAAAAGTATTGGCTGCCATGAAGAAATTCCAGAAACGGCAGATACAATTGAGGGGAATGCGATCATGAAAGCCAATTATGTAACCCTGAAATACGGTTATGATTGTTTTGCTGATGATACCGGACTTGAAGTGGATTCTTTAAATGGTGCTCCGGGAGTTTATTCTGCTCGTTATGCGGGAGAGCAACGCTCGTCTGAAGACAATATGGATAAACTACTTTTGAATCTTGAAAATAAAAAAGATAGGGGTGCCCAATTTAAAACTGTAATTGCTTTAAATCTAAAAGGAGAGCAATATCTTTTTACGGGAATTGCCCGAGGCGAAATCACCTTGACAAAAATGGGCAATCAAGGTTTTGGTTACGATCCCATTTTTAGACCTGAAAATTACGAGGAAACATTTGCGCAATTGTCATTAGAAACCAAAAATAAAATTAGCCACAGGGGAATTGCAACACAAGAATTAATTGCCTTTTTGCAAAAGCAAAAATAATTGTTCGAAATACAACAATTTACGCTCTAAAATTTAAATTTCAGGGCGTTTTTTTGTAATAAAATTTAGAATTCAAAAATTCAAAATTCAAATTTGAAATTCAACTTTCTGATTATCAAATACTAATAAAACATTAAATCTTAAAATTGCATTAGTTTATATGGATTATAAACAGTAATTTTGCACCCTATTTTAAAAATATATATGAATAAATTTGAACAATTAGGATTGAGTGAATCGTTACTGAAGGCGATTTTAGATCTAGGATTTGAGAATCCGACCGAAGTACAGGAGAAAGCGATTCCCCTATTATTGGAAAAAGACACAGATTTAGTTGCGTTGGCTCAGACAGGGACAGGGAAAACGGCAGCTTTTGGTTTTCCAGTCATTCAGAAAATTGATGCCAACAATAGAAATACACAAGCATTGATTTTATCTCCAACACGTGAATTGTGTTTGCAGATTACCAACGAAATTAAAAACTACTCAAAATACGAAAAAGGTATTAATGTGGTAGCAGTTTACGGCGGGGCTAGCATTACAGAACAAGCGAGAGACATTAAAAGAGGCGCACAGATTATTGTGGCGACTCCTGGTAGAATGCAAGATATGATAAACAGAGGATTGGTAAACATTTCTCAAATTAACTATTGTATCCTTGACGAAGCAGACGAAATGTTGAATATGGGTTTCTACGAAGATATCGTAAACATCCTTTCTACTACGCCTGACGAAAAAAGCACATGGTTGTTTTCTGCAACTATGCCTGCAGAGGTAGCACGAATTGGAAAACAATTCATGACTGACCCTATTGAAATTACAGTTGGTACTAAAAACTCTGGTTCAGCTACCGTATCTCACGAATTTTACTTAGTAAATGCTCGTGATCGTTACGAAGCTTTGAAACGTTTGGCCGATGCTAATCCAGACATTTTCTCTGTAGTTTTCTGTAGAACAAAACGTGATACACAAGCGGTTGCCGAAAAATTAATCGAAGACGGATACAGCGCTGCTGCATTGCACGGAGATTTATCCCAAGCGCAACGTGATGGTGTAATGAAATCTTTTAGAGGAAGACAAATCCAAATGCTTGTTGCGACTGACGTTGCTGCTCGTGGAATTGACGTTGACAATATTACTCACGTAGTAAATTACCAACTTCCTGACGAAATCGAAACGTACAATCACCGTTCAGGTCGTACAGGTCGTGCAGGTAAATTAGGAACTTCTATCGTAATCGTTACAAAAAGCGAATTGCGTAAAATTTCTTCTATCGAAAGAATCATCAAACAAAAATTCGAAGAAAAAACAATCCCTTCTGGAATTGAAATCTGCGAAATTCAATTATTGCACTTAGCCAATAAGATTAAAGATACTGAAGTTGATCATGAAATTGACAACTACTTACCAGCAATTAACAGTGTACTTGAAGGTTTGTCGAAAGAAGAACTAATCAAGAAAATGGTATCAGTAGAATTTAACCGTTTTATTACTTACTATAAGAAAAACAGAGACATTTCTAATCAATCTTCTGGTTCTGAAAGACGTGACCGTGACGATAGAGACGGAGCTCCAAGAGAAAATAATAATGGAGGTGCTACAAGATACTTTGTAAACATCGGTTCTAGAGACAATTTCGATTGGATGTCATTAAAAGATTACTTGAAAGAAACATTAGACTTAGGTCGTGATGACGTTTTCAAAGTAGATGTAAAAGAAGGTTTCTCTTTCTTCAACACAGATCCAGAACACACTGATAAAGTAATGGAAATATTGAACAACGTACAATTAGAAGGACGTCGTATCAATGTTGAAATTTCTAAAAATGACGGTGGCGGAAGACGTGATCACAATGGAAGAAGCTCAGGTGGTGGATTCGGTGGAAGCAGAAGCTCAGCTCCAAGAAGAGAAGGAAGTTTTGCTCCAAGAAGAGAAGGATCAGGCGGATTTAGAAGCGACAGAAGTTCGGCTCCTAGAGAAGGTGGTTTTGGACCAAGAAGCGAATCAAGAAGTTCAGCTCCAAGAAGAGAAGGTGGTTTCTCATCAGACAGAGCGCCAAGATCTGAAGGTTCATCAGACAGAGCTCCAAGACGTTCTGAAAGTTTTGGTGACGCACCAAGACCAAGAAGACCAAGAAGAGACTAACAATTCATTTTGTTAATTTTCTTATAATTATACTGGAACTACAAAATATTTAATCCTGTTTTACTACTTTTAAAGTTTTAAATCAGTTTATGAAATATTTTGTAGTTTTTTTGTTTTTAGTTGCGTCTATAAATTCAATTGCCCAAACAGTTGAAGCCCCTCAAAAAGTCTCTGGTACTATAATCAGCGACAACACCGGCACCCCATTAGCCAATGTAAATATCATCAACATCAATCAAGTTACCGGTACTACTACAGATTCAAAAGGAAATTTTGAATTGGCAGTAACACAAAGCGATACACTTCATATTACACTTCTTGGTTACCAATCATTACGTGTCAGAGTAACCAATGACTGGATTAAAAATAAAAAAACAACCATTCAAATAACTCAAAAAGCGATTCCTCTCGATGAGGTTGTCATTAGTCCTTATTACCTTACGGGTTATCTCGAAATTGACTCTAAGTTGATTCCTATAAAAGAAGATTATCGCTATAGCATTTCTGGATTGGGTCAAGGTTACGAAGGTGGTCAATATGCACCAGGCGCTTTTGGAAAAGTCTTGGGATCCATTTTCAATCCCGCCGATATGCTTTATAATTTTTTTGGTAAAAACCCAAAACAGCTCAAACGACTTAAGGAAATGCGAAAGGATGACACTGTTAGGAATCTTCTGGAAACCAAATACGACAGGGAAACGATTTCATTACTGCTTGGTGTAAATCAAGACGAAATTGCCGAAATATTAAGCCGTTGCAGTTACTCAGAAGCATTTATAAAAACAGCCAATGACCTTCAAATCATGGATGCCATAAGCGGTTGCTATGAACAATACAAAGTTTTGAAGAAAAAGTAAATTTCGTTTTCAATCACAGTTTTTAACATCATGCGGGCGTGCCACCATAAAAATAAGGGACCAACTAATCACACTAATTAGTCGGTCCCTTCTTTTTATGCTGTCGGGCTATTCGCGCTACTTCGGTAGCTAGCTTCTATCCCTCACGCATCATTTCTGCAATCAAGAAACTTTAGCATTGAATCAGGAAAAATATTTCATCTGAAAAGCTGTTTACTTCATTTACTTGCTAAAAGTAATTTAGAACTAAACTTAGTTTATTCAATTTCGATTTCATTATAAACAATCCATCGTTTCAAAGTACCAACAAATCTTTTTAAATGGTCTTCATTTAAAAAAATGTTTGTCCAATTATCATACCTGTCACATTGTATACTTATATAATATGTCATAATTCCGAGACAAACAAAGGGCAAAATTCGTCTTTCTTCTTTAGTGATTGGAGTTATAATTTCGTATCCTTTTAGAAAACTTTCTGCTTTTATCTGATAATCATTCTCGTCTAAATTTGTGCTGAATAACTGAAACAAAAAGTACGAAATATCCAAGCACAACCATCCGTTACCACAGAAATCAAAATCAAAAAGGGTTACTTTATTTTCTTCATTAAAATGCATATTATCAAACCACACATCAAGGTGAACTGCCCCATATCTGATTTGCTCTTTCTCAATTTCATTAAATTTAGTATGAAGAAAATTGGCAGTTCTTTCTAAAAATTTTATTTCATCCGTTTCTTTTTTAAAGAATTTTCGTGTTCGCTCAAGGGAATCAAAAAGCAAAACTTTATTATTATATACAATTCTGTTTAATGGAAAATTCTCAGCAGACTTATGAATTTTTGCTAATGCCTGCCCAATAAAAAAACTTGTTTCAGCAGTGAATTTTGCTGATTTTGTGCCTTCTGCAAACGAAAATAATACACCAAATCTTTTTCCTTCAGGAGCATTAAATTCTTGAATATACTCATTTAAATTATCCGCTATTGGGAATGAAACTGGAGTTTTATTTTCCTTTAAATGAATTAACAATCTTAATTCCTCTGCTATTTCTGTTTTTGTTCTCCAATCAAAAGTATAGACGCGAAAAACATATTTTTCTTTCATATCCGTAACTATATAAACGTGATTCATTCCAGCTCTGAAAAGTTTGCATTCGGTGCCTTCACTTAAATTATACTTCCGCTGAATAAATTCACTAAGTTCTTTTGCTGAGAGTGTAGAGTTTGTTACTGGAAATTCTGTTGTCATTTGTTTCGGTTTTTTTCTGTAATCTAATTACTTTTCATTGCTATAATACCTTTCTTCAATCCTCTTTATATCCTTGATAGACTTCTTAGCCCAATCCAATCTTTTGACCAAAATCTCTTCTTCTGTCAATTGCCAGTCAATATCCGAATTGCGCAAACGATTCGTTAGATTCTGAATAATAATAGCCGCCGAAACTGAGATATTCAAACTCTCCGTAAAACCAACCATCGGAATTTTAAGAAAACCATCCGCTCTCGTTAAAATCTCCTCTGATAGTCCGTCTCTCTCGGTTCCGAAAAATAAGGCACTGGGTTTTGAAATATCAAAATCCTCCATCAAACAATCGTTCTCGTGTGGCGTGGTGGCAATAATTTGATATCCTTTATTCTTCAAAGTGTCAATACAATTCGTAACATTGTCATAAGTCGAAATATCAACCCATTTTTGGGCTCCCATCGCGATTTCTTTATCGATTCGTTTACCGTAACGTTCTTCGATAACATGTAATTCCTGAATTCCAAAAACCTCACAACTTCGCATCACCGCACTGGCATTATGCATTTGAAAAACATCTTCAACCGCAATGGTAAAATGTTTGGTTCTATCTTTCAAAACTTTCAAAAATTTTTCCTTCCTGTTGTCTGTTAAAATATTTTCAAGAAAAGTAAGGTAATCGAGATCAATCATTGTAGATTATTTTTTGGCAAAAATACTAAAAAAGAGTAGCTTTATAATCTAATGTGTTTACAGATGAAAAAGAAATTAGTTGTTCTTACCGGGGCAGGAATTAGTGCCGAGAGCGGAATCAAAACATTCCGTGACAGCGATGGTTTATGGGAAGGCCATAACGTAATGGATGTCGCAACTCCCGAAGGCTGGTATAAAAATCCTGCTTTGGTACTTGATTTTTACAACCAAAGACGCCAGCAATTAAAAAATGTACAACCCAATTTTGGGCATCAGATTTTGGCCGAATTGGAAAAAGATTTTGATGTTTACATCATCACCCAAAATGTGGATGATTTGCATGAACGAGCAGGAAGTACAAAAATTACTCATTTGCATGGCGAATTATTAAAAGTACGAAGTTCCAAAAATGAAAATTATATCCTAGATTGGCCCAACGATTTGAATTTTGGTGACGTTGACCAACAAGGAAATCAGCTTCGTCCTCATATAGTATGGTTTGGAGAACAAGTACCCGCTTTGGAAGAAGCGATAGAAATAACAGAACAAGCTGATTATTTTGCAGTAATTGGTACTTCTTTACAAGTTTATCCTGCTGCTGGATTAATAGATTTTACCCGAAAAGAAATTCCAATCTATTATATTGATCCAAAACCCATAAAAATTCCAAATCTTAGAAACCCTCTTCACGTAATCCCGAATATCGCTTCTGATGGTGTTCGTATTTTAAAAGAAAAACTACTCGCTAATCCATAACAATTTTATCAAACGAATTTAACAGCCCCAAATCCAGAATGGTGCTTTTGTTATTTTCGCTTCGAGTATACATCGGCTTAAATTTAGCTCCATAAACCACTTCTTCAAAAGTATAGGAAGTGCGAGTTGCGACCGTGGTACTAAACATATCATCAAAAGTTTTAATAATCACAATGATTTCACCTAAAATCGAATCATAATCAGATGCAGCCAATTCCCACAAAGGACTTTCACTGGTAATCGGATGAACCAAAGTCCAACTCAGCGCCAGCGAATTTATTCTTTGATATTCCAAATCCAAAGTGTAAAATTTATTAGTCATAACTCCATTTTCTTCAATTCGCATTCCAAGAGTCACATTCACTTCGGCATCAATATAGTTGGTGTTTTTATAAGGAGCAAGCCGAAACATTAATGCTTTTCCATCATTAAAAGGAGCAATGATTGCATTATGCGAAAATTTCAAAAAAATAGAAGGCTTACTGAACCTACCAAAAAAAAGACCAGTGGCAATAGCAAAACTCAACAAACCAATTAGTGCTTCTGCCGAAGATAATGCACTAGTGTAAAAACCGGTTGGGCTTATATGTCCATATCCTACTGTGGTAAAGGTCTGTGCACTAAAGAAATAAGCCTGTCCAAATTGTACCCAAACATCGTCTGTAGTTGCAATTCCATTGAGATGCTCAATTCCAATGCCAAAATAGAGTAAAGCAAATACAAAATTAATAGTAACATAAAACAACAACAGAATAGAAAGGAATTTCCAAGAAGACATATCTAGCATGGTATGATACCAACTGATTCTATCCAGAAATCCAATTCCTTTTTTAACCGAATTTACAGAGCCATCTTTATTGATGAACCTCCCTCCATAACTGGATGCACTGCTACCAAATCCTGTATTGACAAGCGATTTGGCTTTTAAATTCAATCGATCAAATAATGCCATAATAAATATCCTATATTATTTCTTTATTATTTTTTTTGTCACAAAGCCTTCATCATTATATAATGTTATAAAATAAACGCCACTAGAATAATTGGTCAAGTCATAATTTTTAATTTCTGAATTTCCTTTTTTTTCATTAATCAAAGTTCCCAAAATGTTGAATACTTTTATTCCAATAATTGGTTTTTTGGATTCAATATTTAAAACATTTGTTACAGGATTTGGATAAACGGATAATGAATTCGAGACTTCAAATGACGAAGTCGATAAAGTTGCATCAGAAATTGCCACCCAGCTTGAAGCCAAATTGTTGTCTAATGCAGTATCTATAAGTTTGAGATAACTTCCATTACCATCTGCTTGTGTCGCCCAAGGAGCAGCATCAAAATATTCAACAGTATCAATTGTGTTTCCAAAACCATCTGCCAATACAATTTTTTGGGAAGAATTCGATAAATTTCTGGTAAATTGCCCAAAAGCGGTTTGATCATATTTTGCATTAAAGCTGGTCATATTGCTTGTAAGATAGATACTTGAGTTGGCCAGAATTTGAGAGTTTGCAGGAAATTGATACGTCAGTCCTAATTCTTTGAAATAGACTCCCGTCAAATCCACCGTTGTGTTTTCCATATTGGTAATTTCAATAAATTCCAAATCATTGCTAATCGGAAAACTTGTTGAAATACTTGGATTATAATTAATTTTAGAAATAACAAGTGCCGGTTTTACTACTGAGTTACATCCTGAAAAAGATCCTAAATTAGTATTCATCCAAGAAATTCTACTCGAAATAAAACTCTTAATACCAATTATTTCTTGGGCATGGTTAGGGATTGTAGACCATCTTTGATTTTCCCTGATGGTAGCTTCACTAATATAATTTACCGTTTGATCAATAAAATTCGAAATTTGTGTCTCATTGAAGGGGTGTCCGGATTGAATTAAATCATTCCATCTTTTTGCCATATAGCATTTATAAGTGGTATTATTGAACAAATCTGTCCAGAATTTTGCGCCTTCATTATCTCCATTAGAAAACTGCCATACGTTTGTTTTGCTTCTATCAAAACCCCATTGAAACAAATCATTGCCATAAGTCAAATTAAAATCCCAAATGGGACCTGCTCTTAATTTCCCACCTTTATCCTTATGATAATAAGTACTGTATTGATAGGCGTCTACGTTTGAAGCCAATTCATTAATTAACATGAAATCAACAAAAGAAGGTACATCAATAACAGATGGGTAACCTGTAATTAAGTTAGGGTCGCTGTCACTTGCAGTAGTTTCTAATTTTAAAAATTGATCATGAATATATGTATTTTGATCCGAAGTAACCGATGCGGGTTTTGGCAATTCGTGAATAAAACTGGCATTTTCATGATAAGAACTCATAGTCCATGCAATTGGATCGCCGCCTGTAGTCTTGTCGGTTTTTGTAATATATCCACCAGTTACATTAGGAAAGGCTATATCCGAAGTTCCTATTTTTAAAACATTAACCCTGCTTGAATTTGATTTTATTTTTTCCTGCAAAAGATACAAACCTGCATAGACGCTATTTATTACAACTTCACAGTAAGCTGTCCTTGATGCATAATCTCCCATGTTATTGGATAAATTATAAGACAAATAATCTCTTATCAAAGATGGGTCAAAAGCAAGTGAATTCAAAATCCAATCGTTCTCACTTGGCATGCCTAATAAACTAACATTATTATTGCTTATATTGTCTGATTTTAGGGTAGTTAGTCCATAAGGTTTTTTAGGAAGCGTCTGTGAGCTAGATCCCCGTATTTCAATATTAATTCTACCATTATAATTTAAGTATGCAGCGCTATTGCTATCGGTCAAATAATTTCTGCTTCCATCTGGATGTTTAATTATTTTCATACTGGCCAGAATTCTGGGATCGTCTAGAATCTCAAGTGGTTGTCCAGTATTTGGATCAGTATCTGTTGTTATAAGGACAATAGGAAGGTTGCTATCTGTAAAAGTCTGAGAATTTGCATTCACTGAAATTATCAAAACAAAAACCAGAAAGATTTTTGAAACCAAATTTGCGTTTAAAAAGTATTTTTTTTTCATTTTTTATTTATTTTCCCAAATATACCAAATAGTTAATAAGAAAAAGTAAAACGACATAGAGAAAACGACGTTTATTTAAGTATAATTCTTTGAATTAGAATAGCCAAAAAAATAGATTGTTTTGAACTAAATAATTGCCTTGTTAATGAAAAAAAATGGAATATTTTATTTTGAAATTTAGAATGAAACTAAAGAAAATTTAAATTATGTTTGTAATCTAAACCTTAACCGCTATGCTATTTTTTCTTACCTATTGGTGGATATTCTTAATCGTTTTATCCTTACTTTTTTACAAATTTGTTTTACGTGTTTTCTTTGGAATGGTAATCGTTCCAGAAAACAAAATCGGATTGGTTACCAAGAAATTTGTTCTTTTTGGCGCTGATAAATCTTTACCAGACGGCAGAATTATCGCTACAAAAGGAGAAGCTGGTTACCAAGCCAAAACCCTTGCTCCAGGATTGTATTGGGCTATGTGGCCTTGGCAATATGGAATTGACATGGCATCCTTTACCATTATACCAGAAGGAAATATAGGATTGTTATTAAGCAAAGATGGTGCCGAAATTCCAACTGGACGCATTCTGGCTCAAAAGGTGAGTTCGGATAATTTTCAGGACGCTACTTTATTCCTTGATAATGGAGGCCAAAAAGGAAGGCAATCTGCTTTTATTACAACAGGATCATACCGTATTAATACGCATTTGTTTGAAGTCGTGATTTCTCCTCAAATTGTAATTTCTGAAAATATGGTAGGGATTGTAACTGCCATGGACGGAGAACCCATTCCGATTGGACAAATTGCCGGTAAATTTGTTGAAGGTCACAATAATTTTCAAGATTTTGATCAATTCCTAAAAAAAGGAGGAAATCGTGGATTACAACCTCAAGTGATGCTTGCAGGATCATATTACATCAACTCTTGGGCGATACAAATCGAACAAACTCCTATGACAGACGTACCTATTGGTTATGTAGGTGTTGTAATTTCTTATATCGGAGAAGACGGACAAGATGTAACCGGAGATACGTTCAAACATGGAAATATAGTTTCAAAAGGACAACGAGGCGTTTGGATGGAACCTTTTGGACCAGGGAAATATGCACTTAATAAATACACTACAAAATTAGAACCCGTCCCTACAACCAACTTGGTTTTGAACTGGGCCGATGCCAGGAGCGAATCACATAATCTAGACCAAAATCTATCTACGATTACGGTTCGTTCCAAAGATGGTTTTCCTTTCAATTTGGATGTGTCTCAAATTATTCACGTTCCTGCCAATGAAGCACCAAAGGTAATTGCCCGCTTTGGAAGCATGAACAACCTAGTTTCTCAAGTTTTGGAACCAACCATCGGAAATTATTTTAGAAACTCTGCTCAAGAAAGTGATGTGATTTCATTTCTTTCCACCAGAAAAGAACGCCAAGAATCGGCCAAAAACCATATCAAAGTCGTATTAGACGAGTACAATGTTAATGCTGTTGATACCTTAATAGGAGACATTGTTCCGCCAGAATCACTGATGAAGACATTAACAGATAGAAAAATTGCCGAAGAAGAGCAAAAAACCTATCAAACTCAAAAAATGGCACAAGAACAACGCCAAGGAATGGAAAAAGAAACTGCCATTGCTGATATGCAAAAAGAAATTGTAAAAGCATCACAAAGTGTTGAAATCGCACAGCGTACTGCTGATGCAACCGTCAAAAAAGCTGAAGGAGATGCTACAAGTTTGAAACTAAATGTAAATGCCGAAGCTGAGGCCACTAAAATGCGTGCCAATGCTGAAGCCGAAGCTACCAAAGCAAGAGCAGGCGCACAAGCCGAAGCAACTAAACTTACTGCAAGTGCCGAAGCCGAAAGAATATCTAAAACAGGTCTTGCCGAAGCAGAGAAGATTATGGCAATTGGTAAGTCAACTGCTGAGGCATACCAACTACAAGTTTCTGCAATGGGTGGTGATAATTTTACAAAATACAAAATAACCGAAGAAATAGGCAAAGGAAAAATCAAAGTGATTCCCGATGTCCTTATTTCTGGCACAAATGGGACAGATGGTTCTATGAGTGGACTACTTGGTTTGAAACTCATGGAAATGATGGACACCGATAAAAGTAAAGAAATACCAAAAAAAGAAAAATAATTTGTGTTTTAAGTATTAAAAAAAATCTATCAAAGTTGGTAGATTTTTTTTTGCATTTTTTTTTGTTGTTAAAGGAGGCTTTAAAAAATATTTATTAGTTTGTACAGTAAAATAACATATATAGAAAAATTTTCATAGGTTTTCTTTCTAAAAACAATTCATTACGAAAAAAAATTACGATTGTTAGAAAAATTTAGAAAAAATTTATGAATAAAAATACAGAAAAATGAAAAAAAAGTTATATTTGTTTCAACCAAAATTATAAATGTCAAACCAAATACCACTAAATCATGAAATTAAAAATATGTTTTATTATTGCTTTTCTATTTGTAACTCCAGTTTTCTTTGCCCAAGAGTCCAGTAGTACTGAAACTACTTCCGAAGTTATTACAAAAGAAACCGTGACGACAACTGCTCCAATTGATTTTAAAAAACAAATGCAAGATTTAAAAGATCAAGAAAAAGCATATTTAGCAAAAATTGAAACTGAAAAAAAAGCACTTGCCGAAGCCAAAGTGGCAGAAGAAAAAGCTGCAAAAGCAAAAGCGGAGGCTGACAAAAAAGCGGCAGAGCAAGCCAAAATAGCTGCGGCAAAAGAAGCTGCAATTGCTGCAAAAGCAAAAGCGGAAGCGGATGCAAAAGGAGCAGCTGAATCTAAGGAAGCTGCAAGAGTAGCAGCCATAGAGGCTAAAGCAAAAGCCGAAGCTGATGCAAAAGCTGCCAAAGAAGCTGCTGTTGCTGCCAAAGCAAAAGCGGAAGCTGATAAAAAAGCAGCAGAAGAAGCTGAAAAAATTTCCAAAGAAAAAATAGCTTCATATGAGAAAGAAGCTGAAAAAGCTAAAGATGCTCAAGAAAAATTATCAAAAGATGTCGAAAAACTCAAAAAAGAAAAAGCTGAAGCAGATGCAAAATTAGCTGAATCAGCAAAAGAAGCTTTGCAAAAATCAACACTATTAGAAGAGCAAATTGCAAAAGCTACAGCTGAAGCTGAGAAAAAAGCAGCAGCTGAAGCTAAAATAGCAGCCGAAAAAGCCGCGAAACAATAAATATCTATCTTTAAATATCTATCTTTACTAAAACAAAACTAAAACCAATTTATTTTGAAAATCCGCTTTAGCGGATTTTTTTTTTGTCCAATAGGACTGCAACTCTAATAAAATCAGACAATCTCTTTTTTAAAAATGTTTATCTTTGTTAAAAATAAATACCATGCAACATATTATAGATCGCTTTATTAGTTATGTAACAATTGATACAGAATCTGATTCGAGTTCAGAATCAACACCAAGCACTCACAAACAATGGGATTTGGCCAACAAACTTGTAGAAGAATTAAAACAAATTGGACTAGAAGATATTACTATCGACGATAAGGCTTATATAATGGCGACATTGCCAAGTAATATAACAGAAGAAGTTCCTACTATTGGTTTTATTTCTCATTTTGACACTTCCCCTGATTTTTGCGGAGCTAATGTAAAACCACAAATAGTTTCCAATTATGATGGCAAGGATATTGTTTTGAATGCAGAACAAAATATCGTCTTATCACCCTCTTATTTCAAAGATTTATTACAGTACAAAGGGCAAACCTTAATCACAACAGATGGTACTACTTTATTGGGAGCTGATGACAAAGCCGGAATTACCGAAATAGTTACAGCTATGGAATTCCTTGTGAATCACCCTGAAATCAAACATGGAAAAATTAGAATAGCATTTACTCCGGACGAAGAAATAGGTCGTGGAGCTCATCATTTTGATGTTGATAAATTTGGAGCCGATTGGGCTTATACAATGGATGGTAGCCAAGTAGGCGAATTAGAATATGAAAATTTTAATGCCGCTGGTGCCAAAATTACTTTCAAAGGAAAAAGTGTGCATCCTGGCTATGCCAAAGGGAAAATGATCAATTCAATGCTTATTGCCAATGAATTTATAAATGAATTGCCAAAAGACGAAACACCTCAAGAAACCAAAGGATACGAAGGTTTTTTTCATGTCCATCACTTAACAGGCAGTATTGAGGAAACAGTTTTGGAATTAATTATTAGAGACCATAATAAATTGAAATTCGAAAAACGCAAAGAACTAATTGCTAAAATCACTAAAAAAATCAATAGACGATTTGCGAAAAAATTTGGGGAAGATATTGTCATTGCCGAAGTAAAGGATCAATATTACAATATGAAAGAGAAGGTGCTTCCTGTAAAACATATTGTTTTTATTGTCGAAAAAGCGATGAGAGAACTCGGAATCCGACCATTAATCAAACCCATTCGTGGCGGTACAGATGGATGTCAATTATCCTACAAGGGCTTGCCTTGTCCTAATATCTTTGCTGGGGGACATAACTTTCACGGAAAATATGAATATGTTCCTGTTGAAAGTATGCAAAAAGCGGTAGAAGTGATTGTGAGAATTGCAGAGTTGACTGCAAAAGGGGACTATTTAAAAATAGGAGAAAATCCGAAGAAAAAATAATTCTATATCCTAAATACATGGATAAAACAAATATTTGGAAAACTGAATTGGATCTTCTGAAGTCGATGATTGCCAAAACCGAATTGGTAGAAACAACCAAGTGGGGCGGACCAGTTTATGTTTTTAATGCTAAAAATGTGATTGGTATTGCAGGCTTCAAACATTTCTTTGCAATATGGTTTTTTAAAGGAGTTCATCTAAAAGACCCAAATAAAAAATTAGTAAATGCCCAAGAAGGAATAACAAAATCAATGCGACAATGGAGATTTACTTCAAAAGAAGAGATCGATGAAGAAACCATTTTGAGTTATATTGCAGAAGCAATTGAAATTGAAAAACAAGGCATAAAATAATTCTAAAATCCCAAAATTTGTTTTTGGGATTTTTTTTTCAAATTGCAAACTTTCACTTCCTGAAGTTTAAAATATTTTGATTCGTTTTGATTTAAAACCAAGAAAAATCCTTAGAATTTTTTTTTAAATTCGCAAAAGCTTAACATTAGGCTGTGTTATTATTCATTATATTTGTTAATATAAATCTAACAATTATTTAACATTGAAGATTTTTTTAAAGAGACCCCATTTCATCTATAGCATTAATAGAACAAATCACATATTAAAATAAATACTATTATGATAGAAAAAAAAGAAGAAAATGTTATTCCTGATGCAACATTATCAGGAACTAATGAGTTGCCAAAAGAGGTAAAACCAGTTGTTACAAAACCTGCTGCTTCAACTGCTGCGATTGTAAAACGTGCTGTAGTAAAGCCTGCTACTCCAAAGCCAGTTGTTGTTAAACCTATGACTGTAAAACCGGCTACTGTAAAATCTGTTTCTACAGCTACAAGAACTAGACCAAGTAGAGCAAAAGTAGCTGTTCCAGCTCCAAAAGCTGAGATGGTTGCCATTGTAAAAGAAGAAATTAAAGTTGAAGAAGGAGTACTAATTCCGAAAGAAAAAAACGGAGATAAGAAAAAGAAAAAAAACAAAGTAAAAATGAGCGAAAAAGAAAAAGAAAAAGCCAAAAAAGCGAAAGCTAAAGAAAAAGCAAAAGCAAAAGCCAAAAAAGCAAAGAAAGCCAAAAAGGATAAAGCCAAAAAAGCAAAGTTAAAAGCTAAAGCTAAAGAGAAAAAAGCTAAAGCAAAAGCAAAAAAATCTAAAAAAGGAAAAAAGAGTAAAAAATAATAAAATCCTTTTTTAAACTAAAAAATCCCAAATTCAAATAAACTGAATTTGGGATTTTTTTATGAGCTAGAATAATTATTTTTTTGCCAATGAAGCACTCATTTCCATAGAAATAGCAGAACGTTCCATTTTTAACTTTCCTGACATTGTTTCAATAACAACTGTAGTATCTGCAAGCTCAGCAATTTTACCGTGAAGTCCACTTTTTGTGATGATTTTGTCACCTACTTTCAATGCGCTTTCGAATTCTTTTTCGTTTTTGGCTCTTTTTTGTTGTGGTCTGATCATAAAGAAATAGATCACTACAAACATTAATAGAAACGGTGCAAATTGAGTTAATTGTCCCATAATTTAAATATTTAGTTTTTGTTTTAAAGAATTATTGTGCGATTCCAGTCCTTGGAATTACATTTGCTGTTATGTTTACTGTTTCAATGCCTGCTTTTGTATTCGATTCAATTGTTACAGTTTTGTTTTGCATTCCGCTTTTTCCTGTTGAATTAAACGAAACCTTAATTTTTTCACTTTCACCAGGTTGAATGGCTCTTTTGGGAAAATCGGGTATGGTACAACCACAAGATCCTGTTGCCTGTGTTATTAACAAGTCCTTATTTCCTGAATTTGTAAATTCGAATTCGGTTTCTACAATATCTCCTTGATTAACTGAGCCAAAATCATATGTTTTTTTTGAAAAAGTTATTTCTGGAAATTTTCCGTCATTCTTTGCAGAGTCAGTATTGTTTTTGCAGGACGATAGTAAAATCGTTACCAAAACTAATAGTATATGTATTGCTTTTTTATTCATTACGAAAAATTACATCAAACCTCTTCCGATTTTGACAATTTTTTTATTTGCCTCAAGTTCTTTTACCAAATTGTCTAAAATTCCGTTGATAAAAATACTGCTTTTTGGTGTAGAGTATTCTTTTGCCAATTCTAAATATTCATTCAATGTTACTTTTACGGGAATTGAAGGGAATTTTAAAAATTCGCAAATTGCCATTTTTAGAATGATAGTGTCAATTTCAGCGATTCTGTCGCTATCCCAATTGGGAGTTTTGTCTACATATTCTTTGGCCAGTTCCGCTTCGTTTAAAACAGTTTTTCTAAATAAATCTTTTACGTAAGCTTTATCTTCGTTGTCTTTGTATAATTTTGGAACTCTAAAGTTGTCATCCTCACCTTGTTTGATGGCTTTTAGTTGTTTGATGATATGGGTATTTACCAACGGGATATCATCAATCCAGGTCAATTTATCATCTTCAATATATTCGTATAATTTTTCGTTAGGAACAATTACATCTGTGAATATATTAATTATGAATTCTTTGTCTTCTTCAAAAGTATTTATTGTATTGCTCATATATTTAGCATACAAATAGCTTTCTTTTATGGCATTAAGCAATAGAATAATATAATCATCGTTTAATGTCCAATTGTTGATGGAACGATTTTCTAAAGCAATACTAAGGGAATTGTTTTCGGCAAGAATTTGAAAAATACTGTTTTTGATGAATTTTTCGTTCGGATTGCGTTCTTCTTTAGTAGCTAAGTGTTTTTGGCTCGACAGGTGTAAAAAAACCGTTTCTTTTTTACAAATTTCTATCAAAGACGATAGCATTATAAGGTATAAATCCTGAATGGCATCAATGCTGTAAAAAAGAAATTTTTCTTCTTTTTCTAGATTGTCAGAACCATTTTGATGCATTGCATAAATAGATTGCATGACTTTAACTCGAATGTGTCTTCTGTTTACCACCTTGTAAGAACTTTTTAAAATTAGTCTGCAAAAATAAGAATTTCATCCCTTAAATGAAAATTATAACCGTTTTATTTGATAAATTTTAATTGCAGTTTTCAGTCGCTGTTGTAGTTTTGTGGTCAACTGAAAATAGAAATCTCAGTTTTCAGCCCAAAGCGGGACTGAAAAACTGAGACTTAAATTTGTATACTTAAAACTATTTCTTACTGTTTTCTATCTTTCTTAAATCAATACGATTTTGTGCAATAGTCAAGGCAGCCTGATGTGTTGTTATTGCATTGGCAACAGCATAGTCAAATATCTCCAATGTTGTATTGTAAATATTTTCGGTTTTACGCATGATTTCTGCTTTGTCATAATGAGCCAATTCAGCATAAACGTTGATGATTCCTCCTGCATTAATCAAGAAATCCGGAGCATAAAGAATTCCTCTTTCTTGCAAAATCAACCCGTGTGTATTTTCGTTTGCCAATTGATTGTTGGCAGCACCTGCAATTACTTTGGCTTTTATTTTGTTTACCGTGTTATCATTAATTGTGGCTCCCATAGCACAAGGTGCATAAATATCGACATCGGCACTGTACAAATCGTCTCCTGTAAATACTTGTGCATTATATTTTGCCGCTACTTGATACAATTTTTCTTCATTGATATCAGCAATAAAAACTTGAGCTCCTTCTTTTGTCAAATATTCAACCAAAGTTTCACCCACATGTCCAATACCTTGAACCAATATTTTTTTGCCTTCTAATTTTTCTGAACCAAATTGTTGTTTAGCAGCCGCTTTCATTCCCATGTAAACTCCAAAAGCTGTAACCGGAGACGGATTACCTGCTCCACCTCTTTCTTCAGAGATTCCCGTAACATAAGGTGTTACGTCTCTCACAAGATCCATGTCGGCAGTTTCCATTCCTACATCTTCAGCCGTAATATATCTTCCGCTTAACGAATGTACAAATTCTCCAAATTTACGCATCAATTCGGGAGTTTTTTGGGTTTTGGCATCACCAATAATAACCGCTTTTCCACCACCAATATTCAATCCTGTAATTGCTGCTTTATAAGTCATCCCTCTGGAAAGACGCAAAACATCATTCAAAGCTTCCCATTCATTGGCATAATTAAACATACGGGTTCCGCCCAATGCAGGCCCCATAACCGAATTATGAATACCAATAATTGCTTTTAATCCTGTATCTTTGTCGTTACAAAAAACAATTTGCTCGTGATCGTTAAAAGACAATTGTCCAAAAACAGGATCCATTTTTTGAAGTTCTTTTCCAGTAGTAACAGTAGCATTCATAGTATTATTTTTTAGTTAAAAATTACGAATTTATTAAAATGATGTCTCAAACATACATAATAAATAAATATACAGCATTAAATTTATCTTAAAATAAATATTCAGCAATTTTTTGCAACAGACAAATTTTTATAACAATTGTTAAAATTTAAACATTAAATAAAAAACAAAAACAATTCAATATCGAATATCTTAAAATATGAAAGAATTACGCTATTTAAATAAATATTTCATTAAGTACAAATACAGTTTTTTACTTGGGATATTTATCACTATAATCGCACAAATATTTTCTTTGTTTACACCAAAGCTGATCAGTAAATCATTTAATGAAATTGAAGCTTTTTCTAAAAGTAAAGCCGTTGATACCAGTATTATAAGTCAGCAGTTAATTTCAAATATTTTACTGATTATAGCTACTACCATCATTGCAGGTTTTTTGACTTTCTTAATGCGTCAAACGTTGATTGTTATGTCGCGCCACATTGAATTTGATTTGAAAAATGAAGTGTTCCGTCAGTACGAAAATCTATCGCAAAATTTCTACAAACAAAATCGTACTGGAGATTTAATGAATCGCATCAGCGAAGATGTGTCTAAAGTAAGAATGTACGTTGGGCCAGCTGTAATGTACACTATCAACACTTTTATTCGTTTTGCTATCGTAATTGGTTATATGTATAATGTATCTCCTCGACTCACTTTATATACAATATTGCCATTGCCTATATTATCGTATTGTATTTTTAAATTGAGTTCTGAAATCAACAAAAGAAGCACCACTTTTCAACAATATTTATCCAAAGTCTCAAGCTATACCCAAGAAGTTTTCTCTGGAATAAGAGTAATAAAAGCCTATTCGTTGGAAGATCAAAATCAGGTTATTATGTCGGATCTGGCCAATGAAAGCAAAAGCAAGAGTCTGAGTTTGGCCAAAGTGCAATCGTTGTTTGGACCATTAATGCTCGCTCTTATTGGAGTGAGTAACTTGATTGTGATTTATTTTGGAGGGTTAATGTACATAGATGGGACTATAAAAAACATTGGTACTATTGCCGAATTCATTTTGTATGTAAACATGCTTACTTGGCCAGTTGCTTCTTTGGGTTGGGTTTCTTCGATGGTTCAGGAAGCTGAGGCCTCCCAAAAAAGGCTCAATGAATTCTTAAAAATCGTACCTGATATAAAAAACAAAAATCTGAGCCACTCGAAAATCGAAGGCAGTATCACTTTTGACAATGTGAGTTATACCTATGAAGATACCCATATAAAAGCATTGCAGAATGTATCTTTCACGGTCCAAAAAGGAGAAACCTTGGCAATATTGGGCAAAACTGGATCAGGAAAATCAACTATTGTTTCTTTGATTTCGAGACTTTATGATGTAACCAGTGGCCAAATTACCATTGATAACAAAGAAATCAGTCAACTCAATTTATTTGACCTGCGTAACAGTATTGGAGTAGTGCCTCAGGATGCGTTTCTCTTTTCGGATAGTATCAAGAATAATATCAAATTTGGAAAAGAAGACGCAACGGATCTGGAAGTGGAAGCTGCTGCGAAAAGTGCTGTAGTGCATGACAATATTGTAGGTTTTAATAAACAATACGATACCATTCTTGGAGAAAGAGGCATCACCTTGTCGGGGGGGCAAAAACAAAGGGTTTCTATTGCGCGTGCCATCATAAAAAATCCACAGATCTTGCTTTTTGATGATTGTTTGTCTGCAGTTGATACTGAAACCGAAGAAGCTATATTAAATAATCTTCACGAAATTTGTAAAAACAAAACTACTATAATCGTAAGTCATCGCGTTTCATCGGCAAAGAATGCTGATAAAATTATTATTCTCGAAGACGGTAAAATTATTCAACAAGGTACTCATAATCAACTGATAAATGAAAAAGGACACTATTCTGCTCTTTATTTGAAGCAACTTTCAGAAAAAGAATTGCTTTAATTGTTGGATAATACATAAATTTTTAAGATTTTTGATTGCTATTAAATAAAAAAATGACGATACGATTATGAGAGAAAATGACATGTTAGAAAAAGAAGAAATATTTTCAAAAGTTTTAAGAGCCGGACGAAGAACTTATTTCTTTGATGTGAGAGCAACCAAGGCAGATGATTATTATATTACCATTACTGAAAGTAAAAAGTTTACCGAAGAAGATGGTTCTTTTCATTTCAAAAAACATAAAATCTATTTGTATAAAGAAGATTTTACCGCTTTTGCAGAAATTTTAGAAGAAATGACTTCCTATGTTTTGAACCACAAAGGCGAAGAAGTTATATCTGAAAGACACCAAAGAGACTTCAAAAAAGAATACGTTTTGGAGAAAACTGACGAAGATATCATCCCGAATGTTTCCAGTTTTACGGATATCGAATTTGATGATATTTAATTATTACAACGATTACTTACTTAAATATAAAAGCCGAAAATATAATGATTTTCGGCTTTTTATATTTAATAGTTTAATTTCTTTTTACAATTCTTTTCTATATGTTTTTCTTCTGCAATGCACCACTGGATTAAAATTTTTCCAAATCAATTGTATTGCTAGATTATCTGCTAATTCTGGTGTCCTGAAACAATTTTCAATTCCTTTTTTGGTAAAGGTTTTGTGGTATTCATTAAAAATGATGGCAGTGACTCCTTTGTTCTGATATTCTGGATGAACTCCAATAAGGTAAAAAACTACATCTTTACTGTTGCGTCTGGCGTTTAATAAATGAAGAAACCCAAAAGGGAATAATTTGCCGTTGGCTTTTTGCAAGGACTTGGAAAAACTAGGCATTACGATGGCAAAAGCAACTAGATTTCCATCTTTGTCTTCTACATATTTTATATATTCCGGATTGATAAAACTGATGTATTTTTTCTTGAAATATTCTTTTTGAATATCTGTTATAGCAACAAATGAGGATAAACTCGCGTAAGATTCGTTAAACAAATCAAACATTTTATCTACATATGGCATAACGTCTTTGGTAGATTTAAAATTAATGGGCTTTAGTTGGTATCTTTTTTTGACTAACTCATTTATTTTTTCGAAAAATTCAGGTTTTGCATTGGCAAATGGGAACTTGTGTTCCAGATATTCTTTCTCTGTTACATATCCAAGTTTTTCAAAATGACTCGCATAATAAGGATAATTGTACCAAGTGATCATAGTACCCAATTCATCAAAACCTTCCGTAAGCACGCCTACTTTGTCTAGATTAGAGAATCCCATGGGGCCTTCTACATATTCGAGATTGTTAGCTTTACCCAACTCATATACTTTTTCGAGTAATGCTTTGGTTACTTCGATATCATCTATAACGTCAAACCAGCCAAAACGGACTTTCTTTTTTTGTTGGTTATTGACTTCATCCCAGTTGATTATAGCAGCGATTCTGCCAACTATTTTTTCGTTTTTTAGAGCTATAAAAAAGAAAGCTTCGGCACTTTCAAAAGCAGGATTTTTGGTTTTGTCAAACGTTTCCAGTTCATCAGCAATAATAGGCGGAACCCAATATGTATTGTCTTTGTATAAAGTGAAAGGGAATTTTATGAATTCGATTAATTCGTTTTTGGACTTGGCTTCTTGTATGGTTATCATTCTGTTCTAAGTGATATTTTATTTCTTCTTTGATTTTTTAAATCCTCTGGTAGTCTTACTTTTTTTGGCCATTTTTTCGGCGGCTTCTTCTTCTTTTGTCAAAAGGTGCACTTCTTTGTAGTGACCGTCCCAGCGCCAAGACATTCCAACTCCGCCATAAACGATAGAGGGCGTATCTTTAAAATTGGTACTTATGGAGGCATCTACCTGCATGTTTTTATTTATTAAAAATGCAGCTCCTCCTCTTATTACTTCGTCACTGTAAAAATCACTTTTTATTCCCTGATTTTCTATAAAAGCCGACCATCTTTCATTAATTCCTTTGGTCAATGTCAAGATATAACTCAAGCTAGGATAATCGGTTGTCATATAATTGGAAATAATATTGGTAACAAAAACCCAAGATCCATCACCTAAATGGTTTTGTAAAATCAAAACTATTTTTGGAGAAATACTCGATTCTGGAGAAAAGGAATACGGATTGTCAGCACCCGTAAAATTTGCTCCGGCAAAAATGGCGACAGCAGGAATTACCTGATGCCAATTGAATTTATGATTGTTTTTCCAGCTATACAAATCAACTTGTCTTTTGTAACCTTTATTGGGGTCATAAATTAAGTACTTTGCTCCCAAAACGGTTTGTTTAAAATCGGATTTATCTACCGTGTTCATCGGGTAGTCGAACGTTTCGTTTACATATTGAATATCAGCGATGAATTCTAAATTTTCAAGAAAGGCTCCGTATCTTAATTCCATATCAAAACCAAATCCGTTGGCATCATATTTTGATAAACTATGGCTTTCCTGAATGCCAAAAACACCAGTTTCTACCTGGAAAACAGTTTTTCCAACAGCAAAAGCTGACATGGATTCACCTGGTCTGTTCGAATTGATTTCGTCCGTGTGTTGTCCATAATGAATGGTTGGAATTAAGAAAATAAAGGCAATAAGTATTTTTTTGATTTTGAACATACTAAAATATTTGAGTTAAATGGATATAACGCATTTCAAATGTACTATATTTTATCATTTATTTAAGAATGATATTTTTATTTTGCCTCGAAACTTCGAGTTGGATTTATTAATTTTGCAAAAAAATCATTTGAATATGCAAACAGCCTCTTTTACAGGTTTTATAGAAACATTATTTTATATCATTGCTTTCTATTATATTTTTAAATTTTTGGCCAAATTGTTTTTGCCTTTATTAGTAAAAAAGGTAGTGGAAAAAGCGGGGCAAAATTTTCAGCAACAGCAGCAACATGCCCAGAATACAACTTGGAAAAAAACACCCAATAACGACGAAATAATAATCAATACCGCAAATGACAAAAATCCCCGCGAAACTAAAAAAGTTGGAGATTATGTAGATTACGAAGAGATTGATTAGTGCCTTGGTCCTTAAAGGGGAATAGTAAAAGCAAGTTAAATTCAAAAAATAAAATTCCAAATTCCAATATTGAGTATTTAGTATTTTTTTGTTGTAATATTAGACTCTAAAATCCTAATTCTAAAATCTAAAATCATATTAATGAAGCAACTTCAAAAGTTCTTTCCGCACGCGCTAGCCATTCTTGGTTTTGTACTTATTTCTGTACTTTATTTTTTCCCTGTTGTACAAGGAAAGCAAATTTTTCAATCTGATATTGCACAATATACGGGTATCGCCAAAGAACAAAATGATTTTAGAGCCACAGAACATGCCGAGCCTTACTGGACCAATTCAGCCTTTGGAGGAATGCCAACATACCAATTAGGAGCCAATTATCCACACGATTATATTGGGAAAATAGATGATTTATTGCGCTTTTTGCCACGCCCAGCAGATTATTTATTTTTATATTTTCTGAGCTTTTATATTTTGATGTTAGTAATGAAGGCAGATCCGCTCAAAGCTTTTTTTGGAGCATTGGCATTTGGTTTTTCTACCTATTTGATTATAATATTGGGAGTGGGGCATAATGCCAAAGCACACGCTATTGCTTTTATGCCACTTGTGGTTGCAGGTTTTGTAATTGTTTTTCAGCGAAAATATATTTGGGGCGGTTTGCTGGCGATGTTTGCGTTGGCGCTGGAATTGAATGCCAATCACTTTCAAATGACTTTTTATTTATTGATATTATTATTGATTCTTTCAGGGTATTTTATTTATGAGGGAATTAAAACAAAGGAGTATAAATCATTACTGTATTCTGTAGGAACACTAATTGGCGCAGGAATATTTGCCATTGGGGCCAATGCCGGAAATTTATTGGCAACGAAAGAATATGCCGATTTTAGTATTCGAGGAAAAAGTGATTTAACATTTAATCCTGATGGGTCGAAAAGTACTAGTGATGGTGCCATGACTCGTGATTATATTACAGAATACAGCTATGGGATTGCCGAAAGTTTTAATTTGATAGCTCCTAGGCTTTTTGGAGGCTCTAATAATGAAAATATCGGTACAGACAGCAGTATGTTTGAGTTTATGATTTCGCAAGGAGTTCCAGAAACCCAAGCTACTGATTTTGTTTCAGCAATGCCAACGTATTGGGGTGATCAACCCATAGTATCGGCGCCAGCTTATATAGGAGCAGTTGTTTTCTTTTTGGCAATTTTGGCTTTGTTTATTGATGAAAGAAAAATTAAGTATGCATTCCTAGGAGGCGCTTTTGTATCCTTAATTCTTTCTTGGGGGAAAAATTTTCCTGCCTTGACCGATTTTTGTATTGATTATATCCCGATGTATAATAAGTTTAGAGCGGTTTCTTCTATTCAAGTCATTTTGGAATTATGTTTTCCTATTCTTGCTATAATGGGTTTACAATCGTTCTTTAAAGTTGAGAAAGAGAAACAACTGAAACCATTATTGCAATCAGGAGCTGTAGGTTTAGGGCTGATTATACTTTTGTTTTTGTCTAAAAGCTTGTTCAATTTTTCAGGAGCCAGCGACAGTTATTTCCTAGAAAGTTACGGGCCTAGTTTTGTAGATGCTCTTAAAGCTGATCGTAAATCATTATACAGTGCCGATTTATTGCGGTCAGGATTTTTTATTCTGATATCAGCGGGTGTTTTATGGTTGTTTATAAAAAATAGAATTGCGCAAAACACCGCCATTATTTTGGTTGGATTATTTATGGTTTCCGATTTGTTTTTTGTTGATAAAAATTATGTTTCAAACAAAGATTTTATAAGTTCCAGAGAAGTCGAAGTTCCTTTTCAGGAAACACCTACCGATGCTCAAATTTTGCAGGATCCTACTATCTACCGTGTGTTTGATGTACAAGGATTAATGCAGGGAAGAACATCTTATTTTCACAAAGCGATAGGCGGGTATAGCGCGGTGAGACCCAAAAGAATGCAACAATTGTTTGATTACCAAATTGCCAAAAACAATACCGAAGTTCTGAATATGCTGAATGTCAAATACGTTATCCAAACCGACAAAGAAGGTAAAGAATATCCAATTATCAATCCGGATGCCAATGGAAATGCCTGGTTTGTTAGTCAAGTAAAATGGGTTAAAAATACGGATGAGGAGATGAAGGGATTGAATAAATTAAATTCTAAACAAGTTGCGATTATTAATGAAAAAGAGTTTGGGGATATAAAAAATAAGGCTTTCGCCAAAGACAGTTCGGCGACAATTACTTTAGATTCGTATAAACCGAACGATTTAAAATATACTTCAAATAATTCAAAAGATGGATTGGCAGTTTTCTCTGAAATGTATTATGAAAAAGGCTGGAAAGCCTTTATAGACGGAAAAGAAACCTCGATTGTGCGAGCAGATTATACTTTGAGAGCCATTGTAGTTCCAGCAGGGAAGCATAGCATTGAGTTTAAGTTTGATCCTCAGGTTGTGAAAACGGGAGGTCTGATTACACTTGTAAGTTGTATTGGAATGTTGTTTTTGTTGGTTGGAGGGATTTACTTTGAAAGGAAGAAAGGAATTGAAATAGCTAAAAGTTACAAGTAAAATGTCTTTTAGTTCTCAAGTCAAGCTAAAAGTTTCCATATTCGTTTTTGACTAACACCAAAAAGAGGTTACGAATTTATGATATGCGACGATAAGAAAATAGATAAAGTTAATTTTGTAAATTTGACTTAGTTATTTTAAAAATTATGAAAGCAACTATATTAAATCATGCTCATCCTTCTATAATGGAAGCAAGGTATATCGAAGAGATAAAAAAAATGACACCACAACAACGTTTTGAAAAACTGATGGCTATTATAGAAATTTCTTATCTTTTGAATACTGTAAAAAAACAATAAATTAATTCAATGAATAGTCAAATAGTAGAAATTTGGAAATACTTTTCTTTAAATAAAGTTAAATATTTGACTATAGGCGGGTTTGCAGTGAATATCTATGGCTATGGACGAAATACGGGTGACATAGATATTTTTATAGAAGATTCAATCGAGAATAGAGAAAATTTAAGAGAAGCCTTAAAACAAGCGGGAATAGGGAATTTTGAAAATTTAAATACAATGCAATTTATACCAGGATGTACTGATATTACATTGAATTTTAATTTGCGATTAGATATTATGACCTCCGTAAAAGGTCTAGAAAATACCAAGTTTGAACAACTTTTAGAAAAAGCATACATAGCAGAAATTAGTGATATTCCAGTTTATTTTATAGATTATGAAAATTTGATCATTGCCAAGAAAGCTGCAAATCGGCCAAAAGATTTGCTAGATATAGAAGAGCTTGAGAAATTAAATAGAAATTTATAATCCAATATCACAAAACCATTAAAATTGAACTCAAAAAAAATCCTCATCATAACCTATTATTGGCCGCCGGCAGGTGGACCAGGCGTGCAGCGTTGGCTTAAGTTTGTCAAATATTTACCCGATTTTGATATTCAGCCGATTGTTTATATCCCGGAGAATCCTACTTATCCTATTGTTGATGTAAATTTAGAAAAAGAAGTTTCGGACAGTGCCATTATTATAAAAAGACCAATATTTGAACCTTATCAATTGGCTTCTTTTTTTTCTAAAAATAAAACTAAAAAAATCAGTTCGGGTATCATTCCCAACCAGAAAAAACAATCTTTTCTCGATAAAATGTTGTTATGGATTCGAGGAAATTTATTTATTCCAGATGCTAGAGTGTATTGGGTAAAACCCTCTGTTTCTTTTTTGGAAAAATACATTTTGGAAAATAATATTGATACTATTGTTACTTCTGGTCCGCCACATAGTTTGCATTTGATCGGTTTGACTTTAAAACAAAAATTAAATATAACTTGGTTGGCTGATTTTAGAGATCCGTGGACAACTATTGGGTATCACAAATCATTGAAACTTTCGACAAGAGCCGCAAGAAAACACAAGGCACTAGAATATCAGGTTTTGAATATTGCCGACACAATTATCGTGACCAGCAAAACCACTAAAACTGAATTTGAAGATATTACCAATAAGCCTATTGTAGTTATTACCAATGGTTATGATACCGAACCCACAACCAAAGTAATTCTCGATACTAAATTCAGTCTGGCACATATTGGTTCTTTTCTATCTGAAAGGAATCCAATGATTCTATGGGATAGTTTGGCAGAATTGCTTCAGGAAATTCCAGATTTTAAAACGCATTTGGAGATAAAATTGATAGGAGCGGTGAGTCAGGAAGTTTTGGAAACGATTTCACAATTTAATTTGGATTCGTATGTTAAGAATTTAGGTTATGTTTCTCATTCCGAAGCTATAGCACATCAAAGAAATTCGCAAGTTTTATTGCTTATCGAAATCAATTCTGAGGAAACCAAAAGCATTATTCCGGGGAAATTATTTGAATATATGGTTTCAAACAGACCGATTATTGCAATTGGTCCAAAAGATTCTGATTTTGCTGAAATTATTAAAGAGACCAATACAGGTGTTTTCTTCGAATATTCAGAGAAAACGAAACTAAAAAATTTGATATTAGAATATTATAATCAATTTTTACAAGGAAATTTACAATCGTATGGTGTAGGTTTGCAAAAATATTCCAGAAAAAATCTGACCAAGGAATTGGTACAATTGATTCATTCAAAAGTTTAGGATTTTTCGACTTTAAACTTTTTAAACCTTAAACTTTTAAACTCCATTTAATGGGCATAGTATTAAATCAGTCTTTAAAGAATACAATAATAACCTACATTGGTTTTGGAATTGGTGCCATAAATACTCTTTATTTATATCCCATTTTTCTTGGCGCTACTTATTATGCATTAACGAATTATATTCTGTCAGCAGCCAATGTAATTATGCCTTTGTTTGCTATTGGGATGCAAAACACGCTTGTAAAATTCTATGCACAGTATAAAACCGAAGACGAACGGTCGCAGTTTTTGTCATTTACAGTGCTATTTCCGCTATTGATGTGTATTCCTTTGGCGATTTTAGGTTTGTTCTTTTATGATGACATTTTAATTTTTGTTTCCAAAAAAAACCCGATCGTCAGAACATTTGTGTTGCTTATTCCGTTTACGGCTTTGTGTATGGCTTATTTCGAAATATTTTATGCTTGGGCAAGAGTTCACATGCACTCGGTTTTTGGCAATTTTATTAAAGAAGTAGGTTTGCGTTTGTTTTCGTTATTCACTTTGATTGGAGTCTATTTTCATTGGATTACTGTAGTGCAGTTTGTTTATGTTACGGCTGGCATTTACTTTTTGGCATTGGTTGTCACTATGTTTTATGCTTTTTATATCAAAAAACCGGTTTTTCAATTTGTAATACCCGAAAATGTAAAAGGGATATTAGAGTATACTTTTTATATTATTTTGTCAGGAAGCGTTGCCAATTTATTGTTGGATGGTGATAAAATAATGTTGAATCAATATATGAAAATTGAAAATATTGCCTACTATTCTGTAGCGACATATATTGCTTTGGTTATTTCGGTTCCAAGTCGCGCGATGCACCAAATTGTGTATCCTATTACAGCAAAATTAATGCATGAAAACAAACACGATGAGCTTAATTCTTTATATAAAAAGACATCTATTAATTTACAAATAGTGGGTGGGTTTGTAATGCTTTGCATTTTTGTGAATATTAATCAATTGTACGAAATGGTTCCAAAAGAATATAGTGGTGGAATTGTTGTGGTATTTATGATTGGTCTGTCTAAATATTTTGACTTGATTTTGGGGAATAATAATGCTATTATTTTTAATTCGAAATATTACCGGGCAGTACTGTTTTTAGGAGTAGGTTTGGTTATTTTGACTGTGGTTCTAAATATGATTTTCATCCCTTTATTTGGTATTATTGGTTCGGCTTTTGCTACTTTATTGTCAATTACTTTTTATAGTCTGGCTAAACTTCTTTTTGTGGTAAAACGCATGCATTTATATCCATTTACGATTCAAACATTGCATTCCATTGGGTTGACTTTTGTTGTGTTTTTACTGTTTTATTTTTGGCAGTTCCCAATGAATCCTTTAATTGCTATTGCTTTGAAGTCTGTTTTGGTTACCATTGTTTATATTTATTTGAATTATAAAATGGTTGTATCTCCAGAAATTAACGCGGTACTGGATAAATTGCTTGTTAAGTTAAAAAGCAAATAATTCTGTTCACGAGTTCGATTTTGCTTAGGCTTAATTGTAAAATTTATCGCTTATTTTTTTTATATTTGTAGGTATAGTTTCTTTGCATTTAATGAAATAGCCTAATCAATTTATTGTAAATAATATTTGGAGATGATAAAGTTTAAAAATTTAGGACTACTTGTTTTATTCCTTTTTTGTTCTGGAATTCTACTTTCTCAATCAAATGATGCGAAAAAAAATGGTAATTCTTCTCAAAAGGAAGCAATTCTTCAACAGCCCAAAATAGACACCAACTTGAAAGGTTATCCCGTGAACCCATTTGGAGATACTCTTTTTTTTATATACAATAAAATAGGTTCTTTTAGTGCTCAAAATCGTGCCGTTGCCATATCGAGTCGAATAAAGGTGCTTTATGATGATCCTTTTTTTAAACCAGATTCGTTGAGTCTGAGTAAATCGGATATTAGCATTGACATTGTTTACAATAAGGATTTTGTTATTATGTCTATTACAGATGCAGATGCCAAAATTATCGGTAAAAATAATTTGGCTTTGGCTAAAGAGAATCTTGGCATTATTAATAAAACAGTAGTTTTTCAACAGGAAAGCAATTCTGAAATGAATTGGTTAAAACGCATTGGTAAGTCACTTTTGCTTATGTCGTTGATTGCATTAATTGTGCTCTTAATAAACAAATTGTTCAGATGGATTAAGGCCTTTCTTGTAAAAAAACGGGAGCGCTATTTTCATGGATTTAAGGTTAAAGAGTCTTATGTTTTCTCACCTGAAAAACAAATGGAATTTGCGTTGCGATTTTTAGCTATCATTCGGATTTTCGTCTTGGTTTTTACCTTATATTTTTCTTTGCCAGTACTGTTTAGTGTTTTTCCTTCGACTAAAGAATATGCTGCAACGCTTTTGAATTGGATTTTTTCACCGGCTAAATTGGCTTTAATGGGGTTTGTTCATTTCTTGCCCAATTTGTTTTCTATAGTGGTAATAGTATTTCTTTTTCGATATGCTATAAAATTAATAAAGTTTTTTGTTGATGAAATTCAGGAAGGGCAAATTCAAATTGATGGATTTTACAGTGATTGGGCCAAACCAACTTTTAATATTGTAAAAGTGTTAATGTATGCTTTTATGGTAGTTATCATTTTCCCCTATTTACCAGGATCTAATTCTCCTATTTTTCAGGGTGTATCCGTGTTTGTTGGTGTTTTGTTTTCATTGGGATCATCAAATGCCATTGCCAATATGATTGCGGGTCTGGTAATAACATATATGCGTCCTTTTAAAGTGGGCGATTTTATAAAAATTGGTGAAATCAGCGGAACTGTTCTTGAAAAAACAGCATTAGTGACTAGGGTTAGAACACAGAAATTTGAGGATATTACTATTCCAAATGCTACTGTTTTGTCTAGTTCTTCTATTAATTATTCGGCAAACACAAACGAGAATTCCAACGGATTATTAATTCACACCACCGTAACGATCGGATATGAATTGCCTTGGGTTGATATTCATAAAGCACTTATTAATGCAGCGTTAAGAACAGATCTTGTAGAGAAAATTCCTCCTCCATTTGTGTTGCAAACAAGTTTGGATGATTTTTATGTTTCGTATGAAATTAATGTTTATACAAAAAAACCTACACAACAACCTGCTATTTATTCTAATTTGCATCAAAATATACAAGATTGTTTTAATGAAGCAGGACTTGAAATCATGTCTCCGCACTTTAATGCATTACGTGACGGAAATAAAACTACCACACCCGATGATTATCTGAAGCAGGATTACGCTGTTCCTCCCTTTAATATAAATGTAAAAAAATAATTTTTTTATTTAATTACGTTTTTATAGTACAATACTTTCAAATGCTTAATTTATTTTGTATGATAAAATCTGTTAATATTTTTGATTTTGGTTTTGTAACGAGTATTCTTGCTTTTTAAATTCAGCTAATTATTCAAAAGATTGATTTACAGTAGTTTGCATTTGTTTTTTTTAAACATCACTAAAAGTGGGTATTGTACCTTTCGTTAAAAGTGTTTAAGTTTGTAACATTCTCAACGATGTGATGTAACCTTAATTAATTAAATATTCAAATGATGAAAAGTCAATTTATTAATCAAGAAAAATTGAATCAGTTTACGAATACTATAGCGAATAAAGTTCAAAATGGGTTTGTAATTGTAGAAAGAAATGATAAAATGCCATTTACTGTTTTAGTAAAAGAAGGGAAGAAAGTCAATCATGCTTTTAATTTTTTAATTTGTTGTGCAACACTCGGAATGTGGTCGTTGCCTTGGCTGTATTTATCTCAAGTTTCGGCTAAATCAAAAAAAATATTAGTTGCAATTGATGAGGATGGTTATATTTTTGAAGAAAATTGCTATATGGGTTAAGAGATTTTTAAAATAAAAAAGATTATATAAAAGCCATGACTCTTTCTGAATTGAGTCATGGCTTCTTTGTTTTTTTTTTTAAATAATTTTTACAGTTTATCTTTCAAATACTTTGCAGTAATCGAATTTTTGTTTTTTACTATTTCTTCAGGAGTTCCTACTGCCAATAGTAACCCTCCATTTTCGCCACCTTCTGGACCTAAATCGATTACCCAATCGGCACATTTTATTAAATCAAGATTGTGCTCGATTACCAATATAGAATGACCTTTCTCTATCAAAGCATCAAAGGATTTTAATAGTTTTTTGATGTCATGAAAATGCAATCCTGTTGTAGGTTCGTCAAAAACAAAAAGTGCTTTTTCTTTTGTTGATCCTTTAACTAAAAACGAAGCAAGTTTTATACGTTGCGCTTCTCCTCCAGAAAGAGTTGATGATGATTGTCCCAACTGTACATAACCTAAACCAACATCTTGCAATGGCTGTAGCTTTTGGGTGATTTTTGTTTGTTTATTTTTTTCGAAAAAGGCGATGGAATCATCAATAGTCATCGTTAGAATATCATGAATATTTTTGTTGTCAAATGCAACCTCAAGAACTTCTTTTTTGAAACGTTTTCCGTTGCAGGTTTCACAGGGCAATTGCACATCGGCCATGAATACCATTTCGACATTTATTGAGCCTTCTCCTTTGCAGGTTTCACATCGACCACCATCGACATTAAAAGAAAAATGTTTGGCTTGATAGCCTCTTATTTTAGATAATTTTTCTTTGGCATACAATTCTCGAATATCATCGTAGGCTTTTATATAGGTTACAGGATTCGAACGAGAGCTTCTCCCAATCGGATTTTGATCTACGTACTCAATATTTTTGATTTGTGAAAAAGAACCAGTTATTTCGCTAAACTGCCCTGCTTTTTCTCCTACATTATCTAGTTTTTTTTGCATGGCAGGAAAAAGAATTTTCTTGACAAGTGTACTTTTTCCACTTCCTGAAACTCCAGTGATAACCGTTAAAACATCCAGTGGAAATGTAACGTCTATATTTTGTAAATTGTTTTCTCTGGCGCCTTTTATTTCTATAAAATTTTTGAAAGTGCGTCGTTTTTTGGGGACACTTATTTCAAGATCTCCGTTCAGATATTTAGCTGTTAATGATGTTGACTGCAGTATTTCCTCATAAGTGCCTTGTGCGACGAGATTACCGCCCAGAGTTCCTGCTTCTGGTCCAATATCTATAATCATATCGGCGGCTTTCATAATATCTTCATCATGTTCTACTACAATCACGGTATTGCCCAAGTCTCTGAGTGATAATAGAACTTTGATTAAACGTTCGGTATCTTTTGGGTGCAAGCCAATACTTGGCTCATCGAGAATATACATTGAACCTACAAGACTACTTCCAAGTGAAGTGGCCAAATTGATACGCTGTGATTCTCCACCAGAAAGCGTAGATGAATTTCTATTTAAAGTCAAATAATTCAAACCTACTTCGGTTAAAAAAGAAAGGCGATTGTTAATTTCTATCAATAAACGCTTGGCAATTTGTTTTTCATAAACATCCAAATCAATATTTTTGAAGAAAGTAACCAAATGCTGAATAGGTAAATCCACCAAATCGGATACGGTTTTGCCATTAATTTTCACATACGAAGCTTCAATTCTCAAGCGTTTTCCTTTACAGGCATGGCATTTGGTTTTGCCTCTATAACGGGAAAGCATAACCCGATTTTGAATTTTATAATTTTTCTCTTCGAGCTCTTTGAAAAAAGCATTTAGGCCCTGGAAGTATTTGTTACCTATCCAAATTAAATCTTTTTGATCTTCGGTTAGTTGAAAATAAGGTTTGTGAATGGGAAAATCAAATTTATAGGCGTTGTTAACCAATTCATCTCGAAACCAACCCATGCTTTCGCCACGCCAAGGAAATATAGCGTTTTCAAAAACGGAAAGGGAAGTATTGGGAACGACCAATTCGGCATCGATTCCTATAATATTTCCGTAACCTTCGCAAACTGGACAAGCACCGTATGGATTATTAAAGCTAAATAAATGAACGTTGGGTTCTAAAAAAGTAATTCCATCCAATTCAAAATTATTCGAAAAAGAAAGTTTTTTGTCGGAATTTAATTCTTGCAAATAGCAAATGCCTTTTCCCTCAAAAAAAGCAGTTTGCACCGCATCTGAAAGTCGATTGTAGAATTCTTCTTCCTCTTTGACTATAATTCTATCAATGACAAGTAAAATGTCTTTGTGATCTAGAGTGTGTTGCTCTGCAGTGGTGAAATCGTCCAAACGAACCATTTCATTATTGACCAAAACTCTGGCAAATCCCTGTTGCAATAATACTTTTAGTTTGTCTTCGAGTTGACGACCTTCTTCAAGGTGAATAGGTGCAAGGAGTAGCCATTTACTGTCAAGTTCGAAATTTTTAACTTCGGAGACTACATCTGTTACGGTATTTTTTTTGACTTCTTTTCCAGAAATTGGGGAATAGGTCCTGCCTATACGGGCAAACAATAGCTTTATATAATCGTAAATTTCGGTTGAGGTTCCAACTGTAGAACGGGCATTTGTCGTGTTTACTTTTTGTTCTATGGCAATTGCAGGTGCAATTCCTTTGATGTATTCTACTTTTGGTTTGTCCAATCGTCCCAAAAATTGTCTGGCATACGAAGACAAACTTTCTACATAACGGCGTTGTCCCTCGGCGTACAAAGTATCGAAAGCCAAACTGGATTTTCCAGATCCTGAAAGTCCTGTAATTACCACAAGTTTGTTTCTGGGAATAGCCACATCTACATTTTTTAAATTATGTACTTGTGCTCCTTTTATAATGATGTTTTTCTTCGGATCGAGTTTGGAAATGTCAGCTGGCATAAAAAAATGTATTTGCACAAAAGTACTCAATTTTAATTTGCGAATGGTTGAAGAATGATATTCAAAACTTGGTTTATTAGCCTTTTTTATAATAGGGTTCGTGCTTTAAAATATTATTGTGGGTTTATATTCATCTTTGGTGGAATGTTGCTTAAGAAGTTATTTAATTATTAAGTCTAATGCACCATTTTGTATACGAATAAAATAGATGGATAAGACAAATTTATTGTGTTTTTTACTTGAACTATTATTTTTTCATTTTAAAAGGTAACTTTAATAGCAGTAAATAATAGTTATAATTTAAAATAAAGTGCTTAAATATGATAATACTATTTTTATCTTGTTATAATTTTAAATTATTTTTAATACATCGTTTTCGTAATTACCTATACATTACCACAACATTTATGCTTATTGGATAGAAAATTCATTTTAGTATTGATTCAATTAGTGGTTTTATAATTGGTTTAGATGCATAATTACATGAGACTTTTTTAGCTTTTTGTTTTTTTATTATTTGGTATAGTTTTTACATAGTAGTTTTTTTAAGTGTTCTTTTGTTTCATTCCTAAATTTGAGAAACTTTAAAAATTAACTTTATGAAAAAAATTACTTTGTTGATTTTTTTAATGCTATTTGCATTGGGATTTTCACAAAATGCGCCTATTACCTTTGAAACGGGACAGCAAGGAGCCGATTGGACTTTTGCATCTTTTGAAAATTCAATTGGTATCGGATATGAAAAAGTAGCAAATCCTTTTGTTACAGGACTGAATACTTCGGCAACAGTTGGAAAATTTACAGCTCTTGTTGCCGGGGCACCTTGGGCAGGCTGTGAGTCTACAGGTATTGGGAAGTTTACATTAAATGCTTCCAATAGTATTGTCAAAATTATGGTTTACAAATCAGTAATTAGTGATGTTGGATTGAAATTTTCAATTGCAAATGGAGGCGCTCAACCAGAAATTAAAGTAAAAAATACTAAAATTAATGAATGGGAAGAATTGACTTTTGACTGTTCCGCAAACATTGGAAAAGCAGAATCAATAGATATTGAAAAAATCATATTCTTTTTGGATTTCCAAGCAAGAACAACGGAAAATGTATGTTATTTTGATAATGTAAAATTCACGGGGATACCTTTACCAACAGCTCCAACAGCTGCTGCGCCTACACCAACAGCTGCTGCACCTAACGTGATTTCGCTTTTTAGTGGTGGTACTTATACTGATTTAGCAGGAACCAATTGGAATCCAAATTGGGGACAATCTACCGTATACGAAGAGGTTCTTGTTTCTGGAAATGCTACCAAAAAATACGCTAACTTCAATTATCAGGGAGTAGTACTGCAAACTCCAGTAGATGCTTCTAATAAGACAAAACTACATTTGGATGTATGGTCTCCAGATTGTACTGCTTTGAAAGTTTTTTTGGTTCCTACAACTGGGACAGAAAAAAGTATTACTGTGAATCCTACCTTATCAGGTTGGAATTCATTTGATATTACTTTAGCGGATTACACAAATTTAGATTTAACAAGTATAAAAGAATTAAAATTTGAATCAGTAACCGCTGGAACAACTGTTTACCTGGATAATATTTATTTTGTAAAAGAAGTGGATGCTTCGATGGCAATGAATGCCCCTGTTACTTTTGAAACAGGAGAGCATGGTGCATCTTGGGCATTTACAAATTTTGATAATGGCACAGGAACTGAAGGGTACGAAAAAGTGGCTAATCCTTTTGCAACTGGTATTAATACATCAGCAACTGTTGGTAAATTTACAGCTACTGTTGCAGGTGCTACATGGGCAGGATGTAAAACAAATGATATAGGTAAATTTACGTTAGACACTAAAAACTCTTTGGTGAAAATTATGGTTTACAAAACCGTTATCAGTGATGTTGCATTAAAATTTGCAGTAGCTGGCGGAGGATCCCTTGGTGAGATTAAAGTAAAAAACACTAAAATTAATGAATGGGAAGAGTTAACATTTGAGTTTTACAATCAAATAGGAAAACTGGAATCAACCGATATAGTGACAATGAATATCTCATTGGATTATCAAGCAAGAGCTACTGAAAATGTATCTTACTTTGATAATATTACTTTCTCGAAAACTTCGGTTCCATCACCTGTTCAAGTTTGTGATGCGGTTTTGACTGAGGCAAGTCAGGGTTCTTTTACAACAGGTTATAAAGCAAATTTTGAAACTGTAGGTACAGACGTAAACATTACTTTTGAATTATTAGATCAAAGAGATGGGCTTGTTGCTGGTTTATGGAAAGAAAGTCCTTTTGAAGAGACTGCAATAGTTAATGATCCAGTTGGAAGTAAAATATTCAAGGCAAAATTGACCAATCAAAAAGCGGGTTCTTTGATTAGTTATGCATGTAAATTTGCTTATGCAGGAGGTCAATCGGTTACTAAATACATTAAATATGAAGTAGGAACCACTTGTAGTGGCACACCACCAGTGGTCACAGGACCGACGCTTCCATTAGATTTTGAAACAGGAACGTTTGCTTTTGTAGATTTTGACGGAGGTGCAGTTACTACAATTGCTAATCCTGACAAAAGTGGAATAAACACTACAGCTACTGTTGCCAAAATGGTAAAAGGAGCTGGAGCTCAATGGGCTGGAAGTAAATTAAAAATGGCTTCTCCAATAAATTTTTCTACTAATAAAATACTTAAAGTAAAAGTTTGGTCACCAGTTGCTGGTAAAAAACTATTATTAAAGTTTGAAGGAGCTGGGGCAGCATTCGAAAAAGAAGTGGCTACAACAGTTGCCAATGCTTGGGAAGAATTAACTTTTGATTATACAGGAGTTGCAGGAGTAAACAACCTAAATGATTATATGGTTTTTATATTTGATTTAGGAACTGTTGGAGACGGAAGTGCTAATTCTACTTATTATTTTGACGAAATTACGCAACCTGGAAGTACTCCTCCAGTGGTAACAGGACCAACGCTTCCATTAGATTTTGAAACTGGAACGTTTGCTTTTGTAGATTTTGACGGAGGTGCGGTTACTACAATTGCTAATCCAGATAAAACGGGTATTAATACTACTGCTACAGTTGCCAAAATGGTAAAAGGAGCAGGGGCACAATGGGCTGGAAGTAAACTTAAAATGGCTTCACCAGTTGATTTTTCGACTAAAAAAATATTCAAAGTAAAAGTTTGGTCACCAGTTGCCGGTAAAAAACTATTATTAAAATTTGAAGGAGCTGGAGCAGCATTCGAAAAAGAAGTTGCTACAACAGTTGCCAATACTTGGGAAGAATTAACTTTTGATTATACAGGAGTTGCAGGAGTAAACAACCTAAATGATTATATGGTTTTTATATTTGATTTAGGAACTGTTGGAGACGGAAGTGCTAATTCTACTTATTATTTTGACGAAATTACGCAACCTGGAAGTACTCCTCCAGTGGTAACAGGACCAACGCTTCCATTAGATTTTGAAACTGGAACGTTTGCTTTTGTAGATTTTGACGGAGGTGCGGTTACTACAATTGCTAATCCAGATAAAACGGGTATTAATACTACTGCTACAGTTGCCAAAATGGTAAAAGGAGCAGGGGCACAATGGGCTGGAAGTAAACTTAAAATGGCTTCACCAGTTGATTTTTCGACTAAAAAAATATTCAAAGTAAAAGTTTGGTCACCAGTTGCCGGTAAAAAACTATTATTAAAATTTGAAGGAGCTGGAGCAGCATTCGAAAAAGAAGTTGCTACAACAGTTGCCAATACTTGGGAAGAATTAACTTTTGATTATACAGGCGTTGCGGGAGTAAACAACCTTAATGATAATATGGTTTTCATATTTGATTTAGGAACTGTAGGAGACGGAAGTGCTAATTCTACTTATTATTTTGACGAAATTACACAACCAGGAAGTACTCCTCCAGTGGTTACAGGACCAGCGCTTCCATTAGATTTTGAGACTGGAACGTTTGCTTTTGTAGATTTTGACGGAGGTGCAGTTACTACAGTTGCTAATCCAAATAAAACGGGAATAAACACTACAGCGACTGTTGCCCAAATGGTAAAAGGAGCAGGTCAACCATGGGCCGGAAGTAAATTAAAAATGGCTTCAGCAGTTGATTTTTCTACTAAAAAAATATTCAAAGTAAAAGTTTGGTCGCCAGTTGCTGGTAAAAAACTATTATTAAAATTTGAAGGTGCAAATGGTAATTTTGAAAAAGAGTCTGTTGGAGTAACTACTGCCAATACTTGGGAAGAACTTACGTTTGATTTTACAAATGTGAGTACAAATAATGCAGCTTCAGATATGGTTTTCATATTTGATTTAGGAACCGCAGGAGATGGCAGTGCTAATTCAACCTATCTTTTTGACGAGATCACTCAATCAGCAGGTTCGGTTCCGGTTACTGGAGCAATACTTCCGTTGGATTTTGAAGCAGCTACTTATGCTTTTGTTGATTTTGATGGTGGTGTAACAACAAAAATTGCTAATCCTCAAAGTAACGGAGTAAATACAAGTGCCAATGTGGCCAAAATGGTAAAAGGTGCTGGAGCAACGTGGGCAGGTAGCAAAATTAAAATGGCTACTCCTGTTGATTTTACAACTGACAAATTGTTTAAAGTAAAAGTGTGGTCTCCAGTTGCGGGTAAAAAACTTTTATTAAAATTTGAAGGTACTGCTGGAAATTTTGAACAAGAATCTACAGGGGTTACTGCAGCAAATACTTGGGAAGAATTAACTTTTGATTTTACAAAAGTAGCTACTAATAATGCTGCCGATTTTATGGTTTTCATGTTTGATTTTGGAACTGTAGGAGACGGAAGTGCCAATTCTACTTATTATTTTGATGATGTTAAACAAGCGTCGATTCCTGTTGCGCCATCTACTAATTATTTAGTTTCTTTTGAAACAGGTAGTGTGATTGGTAGTTGGAATTCATTTGAAAATCCGGGTCAAACTGGATTTGAATTTGCAAACAATCCTTCAAAAACTGGAATTAATACTTCAGACAAGGTGGGTAAATTTACAGCTGTTCCAACAGGACAACGTTGGGCTGGATGTGAAACTGCTAGTGGATCTATAGGTACATGGGAACTAGATGCAACATCTACTACTGTTACCATGATGGTTTACAAGTCAGTTATTAGTCCAGTTGGAATTAAAATGGCTACCAAGTTCAACGGTACCACTTTTGAAATCAAAAAGAATAACACAAAAATTAATGAATGGGAGTTAATGACTTTTGATATTTCTCCATTTATTAAAAGTGGTGATGCAACAATGATTAACAAATTTGTTGTTTTTCCAGATTTCAGATCAGATACAGATCCAGTTAGAAGCTCAGATGTAGTTTTGTATTTTGACGATATTAAATTTTCGGCCAAAAAACTATTTGAGCCTGACTACGTTGCTCCTCCAGTAGAAAATCCTACTGTTTCAGCTACAACACCACCTGTACGTAATGCTGCAGATGTTAAATCTATTTTTAGTGATGTCTATGCTGTTTACAAAGCAGGGAACTGGTGTCAATGTTGGGGACAATCTACTGTTGTTTCTGATGTAGTTATTGTTTCAGGTGATAATGCACGATTATTAAAAGACTTTACTTATCAAGGAATTACACTTCCTGACGGAGAAGTTTTCAATGTGTCGGATATGAATAAAATCCATATTGATTTATGGTTTAATGATGCAAAATCGGTTAGTCTTGCATTAGTACAGCAAACGCCAGGCGGAAGTGTAGAAGCTGCGCTTAAATTCACACCTACTCAAGCAGGATGGAATAGTTTTGATTTTGATTTAAATTCTACCACTGTACCAGGTGTTGATTTGGCTAAAGTGTTTCAAATGAAGTTAACTTCTGAAAAACAAGGATCAAATGTATTCTTAGATAATTTTTACTTCTGGAAAGATGCATCTGCTGTGTTAGCACAAATGGATTTACCAGTTACTTTTGATGACGCTAATGTAGATTATTCATTATTAGGATTTGGTGGTGCAGAAGGCTCTACCATTGTAACAGATCCAACTTTGGCTACAAACAAAGTGGCTAAAGTGGTGAAACCTGCTGTTTCAGAGACTTGGGCTGGAACCACCATTTCTGCAGCTTCTGGTTTAGGATTTAAAAATAAAATTCCTTTTTCTTCAACTGTAACCAAAATGAGTGTTCGTATTTGGTCTCCAGATGCAGGAACAATCGTTCGATTAAAAGTAGAAGATCATGCTGATAAAAACCATACTATAGAAACAGAAAGTACTGTTACAACAGCAAAAGGATGGGAAACAGTTGAGTTTGATTTTGCTAAACCTGTTTCTGGAACTTCTGCTATTAATCTTGCCTATAACTATGATAAAGCGACTGTTTTCTTCGGATTTGGTTCTACTGGAACTGAAAAAATCTATTACTTTGATGATGTAAAGATGGTAGAAGTAGCTTTGGAACCTGTATTGAGTTATGGTGTTACTAGTCAAACCTATCTAGTAGGAAAAGCAATTTATCCATTGGCAATTATTAATAGTGGCGGATTAGTACCAGCGAGCGGGTATAGCATTAGTCCGGCTTTACCAGCAGGATTAAATTTTGATACTTCAACAGCGGGTATTAGTGGTACTCCAACAGCATTGAGTTCAGCAACGACGTTTACTGTAACAGGTGCTAATAGTTCAGGAAGTGCCAGTACTACTATAAGTATTGCAGTTGCTCGTGATTTAAAATCAAATAACTTTACCATTGAAACAACTGGTGAAACGTGTTTGGGTGAGAAAAATGGAGAAATAAACATTAAAGCTTTAGAATCTCATACTTATGTGGCAATTATAAATGACAAAAGTTATGAGTTTACTACAAACAGTTTAAGAGTGTTTAATTTAGCTCCTGGAGTGTATACTATTTCTATTTCGGTTAAAGGAGATTCTTACGTGCAAAGCTTTACGGCTGAGGTTCCAAAAGGGTCAACAATAACAGGGAAAATTAATAAGTCATCTTTTAATAAACTGACTGTTGTTATGACTGAAGGAACTGCTCCTTACAAAGTTTACTTAGATGGGGAAGAACAATTTGAAACTCCTTTTTCAACTTTTACTTTGGATGTAAACAAGGAAAGTCTGTTAGAAGTAAAAACAGCTAAAATATGCGAAGGAACATATACTAAAAAAATTGAAGGTATTTTGGATTCTTCTGCTGCCTTTCCAAACCCAACTTCAGGTAGTTTCGAAATTGCAATTCCAACAAATAGAAAAGAAGTTGTTATCGATTTATACTCTTTGAATTCGGTGTTTATTTCAAGCAACTCATATCCTTTGGAAAATGGAACAGTAAAGTTAAGTCTTGAAGGTCAGACAGATGGAATTTATATCGCAAAAGTGTATTTAGAAACTCCGTCCTATTTAAAAATCATAAAAAAATAAAGATGAAAAAATTTATATATTTATCTATCATTAGTGTTTTCCTAATCTCCTGCGGAAATGAAGATGCACCTTCAGAGTCTGCAAATGTAGCGCCTACAACGCCAACATTGCTTTCTCCGGTAAACAATAAATTGTGTGCCAATAATGCAGTAAGTTTTCAATGGGATGCTGCCGTAGATTCTAATAATGATCCTATAATCTATCAAATACAAGTTGCGAAAGATAAGGATTTTGCACATATTGTAATGACAGCGGAGAGTTCTGCAACCTATCAAAACTTTACTTTAGAAAAAGCAACTGCTTACTATTGGAGAGTAAAATCAACGGATAATGAAGATTTATCCAGTACCTATTCCGCTACTTTTAGTTTTTATACAGCGGGAGATGGTGTAATTAATTATTTACCCTTTTCTCCAGAACTTGTTTCTCCTGAATTAAATTCTGTTATGAGTACCAACACGGCAACACTCAAATGGACAGCAAATGATGTTGATACGAAGGATAAGCTTGTTTATGATGTGTATTTTGGAACTACAAATCCACCAACGGAAAAAGTTGGTGTAAATCAAGTAACTCCTACTCTTGATGTAAATGTAATGGCTTCAAAACAATACTTTTGGAAAGTTGTTGTAAAAGATGATAAGGGTGGAGAGTCAATTGGCCAAATTTGGAGCTTTAGAACAAATTAATTTTTTATAATTATTTTTAGAATTGTAAAAAGCGTCTCGGAAATCCGAGACGCTTTTTTTGTTTTATTGCAATAATCTTACTTTAAGAAATACTTAAGGATTAGATGCAAAACTTGGTTTTTTACGCTATTTTTGTTTTACGATTTGTATTTTTAATAATAATTTAGTTAGTGCAAAATTATTATTTTACAACCTGATATTGATGGACTTTTTCCCCATCTGATATTCTCTAATTTTTTAATACCATATCACCTTTGAAAACAAAAACTACTTTTCTGTTATTTTTTATATTCTCAATAGCTTTTTCTCAAGAGCTTCCTCCAATTATTAAATATTCGCCCAATTTTTATGGAGCCGGTAATCAAAATTGGATGATTTCACAATCACAAAATCAATTCGTTTTCTTCGCAAATAATGAGGGTCTTCTTGAGTTTAACGGCTCAAATTGGCAATTATATCCTTCGCCAAACGAAACCATTATTCGATCTGTAAAAGTTATTAATAACCGCATTTATACAGGCTGTTATATGGAATTTGGTTTTTGGACCAGACAACCCAATGGAAGGCTAAAGTACACTTCACTAAGTAAAGCCATAAAAAATAAAATTCTGGATGATGAACAATTTTGGAATGTTTTAAATTATGATCAATGGGTTATTTTTCAATCGTTGGACAGAATATATATTTATGATACAAAACTGGGTACTTTCAAGATTATCACTCCTAAAAGTACAATTACAAAATCGTACGAAACAAATTCTTCTATTTATTTTCAAACGGTAAATGAAGGATTATTTGAATTGCAAAGTGGAAAAGCACATTTGGTTTCAGACAGCCCTGCTTTAAAAAACAACAGAATTATCAATGTTTTTTCCATAAATGAAGGACTTCTCATTCAAACCCAATTGAATGGATTTTATAAACTAGTTGGAACAATTGTTACAAAATTTGCTACCGAAGCCGATTCTCAAATAGAAACCAGTAGTGTGTACAGCAGTTTAATACTTTCAGATGGGAGTTATGCCATAGGGACTGTATCGAATGGTGTTTTTGTCTTGACCAAAGAAGGGAAGATCAAATTCCATATTTCCCAAAATAAAGGTTTAAGTAACAATACCGCATTGTCATTGTTTGAAGATGTAGATAATAATCTTTGGGTAGGGCTTGACAATGGTATTAATTGTATCAATTTGCAATCGCCTATTCAAAGTTTTACAGATGATACTGGAGTATTGGGGACCGTTTATACTTCGAAATTATTTAATGGTAAATTGTATGTAGGAACCAATCAGGGATTATTTTATAAAAATTACAACAGTAAAGAAGATTTTAAATTTATAAATGGAACCAAAGGTCAAGTTTGGTCTTTGTTTGAATACAAAGGAACTTTATTTTGCGGACACGATTCTGGGACTTTTACTATTGAAAATGGGATTGCCAAAAATATTTTTTCACAGTCTGGCACATGGAAGTTTGAAACAGTCCCTTATCATGAAAATTTGTTGCTTCAGGGCAATTATTATGGAATATCTGTTTTGGAGAGGGTGAACAATCAATGGGTTTTTAGAAATAAGATAAAAGGGTTTGATTATTCTTCCCGATATTTCGAAATTACAAATTCATTGGAAGTTTATGTAAGTCATGAATACAAAGGGGTTTTTAGATTTCAATTGGATAAAGGATTGCTCAAAGCGAGTCCGTTTATTACATATTCTTCGCCAACCAAAGGCAAAAATTCCAGTTTGATAAAGTATAATAGTGACATTTATTATGCTTACAAAGAAGGAATTTTTAAATTGAATCCCAAAACAAAACAATTTGAAAAAGATGATTTGTTGAGTTCTGTTTTTGAGAAAGACGAATATACATCGGGTAAATTGATCGTGGACAATTCGAATAAATTTTGGCTATTTTCCAAAAATTACATTCATTATTTCTCCCTGAGCAAAATGAGCAATCAGCTTAAAAAAAATGTAATTCCAATACCAGCTTCTTTGACAAACTCTATGTTGGGTTTTGAAAATATTACCCAAATATCAAACTCAGAATACCTTATTGGAGCTACAGATGGTTTTTATACGATGAATATAAACGATATGAGTTTTAAAAACTATTCGGTATCAATAACCAGTGTAACTTCTAATAAACTAAATGAGAATTTGGTAAATAGCGACATAAATACTGAGGGGAGTTTTAAATATGACGATAATAACATCACTTTTGGTTATACTGTACCTGAATACAATAAATATATTAATGCTGAATATCAGTATTTATTAGAAGGATTTCAGGATACTTGGAGTGATTGGTCCGCAAAATCAACTGTAAATTTTAAAAATTTACCACCTGGAAGTTATGTTTTTAAAGTGAGAGCTAAATTTGCTAACGAGACATTGCAAAATAACGCTATTTATTCTTTTACTGTTTTAAAACCCTGGTACAATACAAATTTTGCTGTTTTCATTTACTTAATCATGTTTCTTATAATAGTTCATTTCATAAACAAAGCGTACTTAAATTACTATCGAAAACAAAGAGAAAAACTAATTGAAGAAAATAATTTATTATTGGAAATTCAGGAATTGGAGAATGAACAGCAATTAATGAAGCTTAGAAACGAACAACTCTCTCTTGATGTTGATTCAAAGAACCGAGAGTTGGCTGTTTCAACAATGAGTTTAAATAGTAAGAATGAATTACTGGCTTTTATAAAAGAGGACTTGAAAAAAACGAATGAAAATGGCAATTCGAATATCAAATCCGTAATAAGTACCATTAATAAAAACATTACCGAAGAAGATTCCTGGAGTGTCTTTAAAGAAGCTTTTGACAATGCAGACAAAGACTTTCTGAAAAGGATAAAACAGGCACATCCAACCTTAACGCCAAACGATTTGAGACTTTGTGCTTACCTCAGACTGAACCTTTCATCTAAGGAAGTTGCTCCTTTATTTAATATATCGGTTCGAAGCGTAGAGATAAAAAGATATCGTTTGCGTAAAAAAATGGATTTATCACATGAGCAAGGACTTGTTGAGTATATCATGGAGGTATAGGTCGGTTGCTATTTTTATAAATCACCTATACATTACCACAACATTAACGTGATAGTTGTGGTTTTTTTATGCTTGGCCAAAAAAGATTTTATTTTCAATTTCTCTTTATTTGTTGGTATTTAATGTGATATTGATAATTTAATATTGGTTTTTTTGAATTGTATATTTTTTGTTGTGGTTGTTTTTATACAATCGTCGTTGCTTCCTCATAAGTTTGTAATTCACTAACTAAAACTTATGAATTATGAAGTCAAATCATTTATTAATTATCTTTTTGCTTTTTTCAACTTTTGGATTTGCCCAAAAAATCAATGTTGAAGGAATTGTAAAGGAAAAAGGTTCGGGTTTACCCTTGTATGGTGTAAATGTTCAGGATAAGAATACTGGCAATACGATGTCAACCGATTTTGATGGTAAATTTACCATTAAAGGTATTTCATCTGGAACCACACTCGTATTTACTTACGTTGGATATAAAACTCAAGAGTATAAGGTTACCTCTGCAGAAACTAATGTTGTTATAATATTGGACGACGAAGCAAAAACTTTGAACGAAGTAGTTGTAATTGGATATGGAAACGTAAAGAAAAAACAAGTTACTGGTGCCGTGAGTGTGGTAAATAGTAAAACCATTGAAATACTGCAACCGATAAAAATTGAACAAGCTTTACAGGGGACTGTAACTGGGGTTACAGTAACAACTGTTGGCGGTGCTCCAGGAGCAGATATTAGTGTTCGAATTCGTGGTATTGCGACCAACGGCGAAAACAAACCAACTGCAATTATTGATGGGTATCAAGGTGATTTGAGTACATTAAATCCAAGTGATATAGAATCCCTTACCGTTCTTAAAGATGCCCAAGCAGCTATTTATGGTACTATTGGTGCAAACGGAATTATATTGGTAACCACCAAATCGGGAAAAAGAAATTCTAAAGCCAAAATATCTTTTAATTCATCAACCGGAATTCAAGAAACAAGTAGAACTATACCGTTATTGAATGCAACAGAATATGCTTTATTGCTTAATGAAAGCTACGCAAATGGAGGAAAGGCACTTCCTTATCCAAACGTTTCTGGACTAGGAAATGGAACGAATTGGCAAAAGGAAATTTTCCAAGAAGCCCCAATAATCAATTATGATTTATCTATCTCTGGAGGATCTGAAAAAATATCGTACTCTGTTAGTGGATCACATTTGGATCAACAAGGAATAGTAGGTGGTGATAAATCTGGTTTTTCTAGAAATACAGGAAGAATAGCTTTGGGTGCAGATGTTACGGATAAATTAAAACTAAAAACCAATGTAATTTATACACTTCAAACCAGAAAAACTTTGAATGATAATGGTTTGGGATCGGTTTTGTTTAATGCGTTAAATGTGCCTTCCACTCAATTGCCGTATGACAGTGCCGGAGATTACTCTTTGGTACCGAGCACCGTAGGTTTGGGTATCGAAATTATTAACCCATTAGCCCAAATTGCTAATACATACAATGATTATGAATTAAGAAAATTTAATGGAAACTTAGGATTGGATTATAAGTTTACTAATGCTTTTGTGCTTTCAGGTGCTTTTGGTTTTAATACTCAAAGCGGACAATCCAGAAATTTTGCCAAACAAATTTCTTACGGAGGTAAAGTATTTGATGTTTTAAGAAGTTCGGTTACTCAAAGTGCTGTTTTTGATAATAATTATTCTTTCGATTTATACGGGACTTATTCAAAAAAAATAGGCGATCATAATATTGTTGGAACGTTGGGAACAACAGTCTTTAAAGAATTTGGAAACGGATTATTTGCTACAGGTTTTGATGTTCCTTATAATTCTTGGGATTATGCCGATATTCATTTGGCGAATGGAATGCCAACAACAGCTCCAAACAATTCGTATAGTTATGACGAAAGAAGACTTTCTTATTTTGCTAGAGCACAATACGATTATAAAGGAAAATACCTTTTGTCGGCCATGTTGAGACGTGATTCATCTACTAAATTTGGACCAAATAATAGAATAGCTTATTTTCCATCGGCTACTGCTGGTTGGATTATTTCGGATGAAGGTTTCTTTGGAGGTGACACAGGAATTGTAAATTTCTTGAAATTAAGAGGAAGTTACGGTGTTTTAGGAAACGATCAAATTCCAAATAATGGATATGTTTCACTATTGACTGGTGAGGCAGCATACGTTTTTAATGGTGCACTTGTAAACGGTACAGCAACGGGACAAATTCCAAATCCAAATTTAAAATGGGAAGAAGCCCAGAAATTTGATGTTGGTTTGGATATGAAAATGTTTGACAGCAAAATCAATATTGTAGCCGATTATTTTATTGATACCAGAGCCGATTTATTGATTCCAAACATTCCGGTTTCCGGTATTATTGGTACAGCTGCTCCGGGAGCAAGTGCACCAACTATAAACGCAGGGGATGTTAAAAACTCAGGTTTTGAGTTTGCAATAGATTATAAAAATACTTTTTCTAATGATCTTACTTTAAGTTTGGGTTATAATGTTACTTTTATTCAAAATGAAGTTACAGCTGTAAATAACGGGACAGGTTATATTGAAGGAGGTGCTTTTAGTGTGGGGCAGCCAGCTCCGGCAAGAATGCAGGTTGGTAAACCAATAGGATATTTCTATGGATATAAAACGGATGGTATTTTTCAAAATCAAGCCGAAGTTGATGCTGCTCCATCTCAAGTAGCACTAGGCGCAGCTGCTCAAGCGGGTGATATTCGTTATGTAGATATCAACGGGGATGGTGTGATCAATACTTCAGACAGAACCGATATTGGTAGTCCAATCGCGGCAACTACGATGGGTTTTAATATTCAATTGGATTATAAAAACTTCGATTTCGTTGCATTTACGTATGCATCAATTGGAAATGACATGGTTAGAAATTACGAAAGAACGCTTTCAGATGTAAATCGTCTAGATTATGTTCTGGATCGATGGACTGGTGAAGGAACAAGCAATACAGTGCCAAGAGTTACAACTAGTGCAACATCAAATAATGTTTTCTCTGATTATTATGTAGAAGATGCTTCTTTTGTTCGTATTCAAAACATGCAAATAGGTTATTCTGTAGATCCTAATTATTTTGCTAAAGCTGGTTTAACTAAGCTAAGAGTTTATATAGGAGCCAATAATCTATACACATTTACAAAATACAAAGGATTTGATCCAGGTGCTTCTAGTGGAGCTCCTATTGGTGGCGGAATCGATTATGGTTTCTACCCAATCCCCAGAACGTATTTGTTAGGTTTAAACGTTAATTTTTAATTAGTAAAAAATGAAAAAGTATATATTTATTACAGTAGCAAGTATCGCACTGTTCTCGGCAATTTTCGTTTCATGTAGCGATAATTTTACGGAACGTGATATAGCATATTCTATAGACTCCGAAAATTATTTCAATTCCGAAGCAGATTATGATAAAGCATTGATTGGAGCCTATGATTTACTTCAATCTACTTATATCAATGTTTTAATGGGAGAAATAGCATCGGATAATACCTTAGCAGGGGGAGAAAGTCCTACGGATGTTATCGGCTTTCAGCAAATTGACGATATGACCCAAACGCCAACAAACGATCAACTTAAAAATTTGTGGGATTGGATGTTTGCAGGGGTTCAAAGAGCAAATTACATATTGGAATTTAAAGACAAAACTGACTTTGCAGGAAAAACACAAGTCATTGCAGAAACACGTTTTCTTAGAGCCTACTATCATTTTGAATTAGTAAAATGGTTTGGAGGAATTCCATTGAATGGAGATAAAAGATTTGCCCCTGGTGATGAGACTTCAGTGCCTCGTGCTTCTATTCCAGAGGTATATGCCTCTATTGAAGCCGACTTGATTTATGCTTCTGAAAATTTATCCCCTACAGCTTCCCAAACAGGTAGAGCTACCAAAGGTGCTGCTCTTGCTTTATTAGGGAAAGCCTATTTGTATCAAAGGAAGTTTCCAGAAGCGGCTGCTGCCTTAGAACAAGTAATTGCTTCTTCAAAATATTCTTTGGTTCCAGACTATGCATCCATCTTTGAAATGGCGGGAGAAAATGGACCAGAATCTATTTTCGAAGTGCAATATACCGATGTTGAGGGAGCTGGTTTTGGTTGCTTGCAATGTAGCGAAGGAAACGTAGCAGTAGGATTCAGTGGCGTAAGAAATTATACGGGACCAAAATATACTTCTGGTTTTAGTTTTAATGTGCCCACTCAGGAAACTTATAATGCTTTTGAAGTTGGAGACACGAGATTGCCGGCATCTTTATTGGATATCGCAACTTGGGCTGCAGCAAATAATGCAACATATGGCAAAGGAAATGAAGATACAGGATTTTTTAATCAAAAGTATCTTCCAAGAATAAGAAGTGGTCAGGCTGCAGGTGATTTGAATTTAACCAATCCAAACAATTATAGAGCGATTCGTTATGCCGATGTTTTGTTAATGGCTGCTGAGGCGCTTAATCGTGGTGCTATCAATGATGTAAGAGCATTAGGGTATTTGAACCAAGTGAGAGATCGAGCTTTTGGTGACACTAATCATAGAGTTACTGCAGTTGGTGCTGCATTGACTGATGTGATTTGGAATGAAAGAAGAGTAGAATTAGTTGGAGAAGGATTTCGTTTCTTCGATTTAGTTCGCACTGGTAAAGCTGCTGCTGCAATCAATGGATTTGTGGTGGGTAAAAATGAATTATTCCCAATACCTTTAGTGGAAATTCAATTTTCAAATGGTAATTGGAGTCAAAACCCTGGATATTAAAAAACTATTATTATGAAGAAATTACATTTTATTATAAGTCTTTTTGTTCTGGCAATCGCATTGGGTTGTTCAGAAGACAATAGCACGGTAGATTTGGATGCCATAGCAGCTCCAACAAATATATCAGCATTAACAACCGTAACTCAGGACAATACAGGTAATGTGACATTTTTGCCAAAAGGGGAAGGTGTCTCTCAATATCAAATCTATTTTGGAGATGGTACCACAGAACCTGCAAATGTTGCGCCTGGTCAAACAACTTCTCATAAATATGCCGAGGGTGTTTACCAAGCAAAAATTATAGGAATGACATTAAATGGAAAAAGCACAGAAGTAACACAAGAAGTGGTTGTTTCATTTAAGTCTCCAGAGAATTTAAAAGTAGTTATTACAAATGACCTAGCCGTATCCAAAAAAGTAACGGTTACTGCAACTGCCGATTTTGCGTTATTCTATGATGTTTATTTTGGAGAAGCAGGTAAACCAGACCCTATTTCGGCAAACAATGGAGCATCGGTTTCTTATGTTTATGAAGCGGCAGGAGTATATAAAATCAGAGTAGTTTCCAAAAGTGCTGCTATTAAAACAACCGAATACACGGAAGATTTTACAGTGACGCTGGTTAATAAGCCAAGCGCTTCGGCTCCAACGCCTCCAAACAGACAAGCGGCTGATGTGATTTCTATTTATGGATCAAAATACACAAACGTTCCCGGAACTAATTATTTCCCGGATTGGGGACAGGGAGGTCAAGGCAGTAGTTGGGCTGAATTTGATTTGAATGGTGACAAAATGTTGAATTATATTAACTTGAGCTACCAAGGAATTGCATTGGCAGACGGCACAACTATTGATGTTTCTAATATGGAATTCATTCACATGGATGTTTGGACAGCCGATTTGGCAAAAATAGAAACGTCTTTGATTAGTAAAACCAATGGAGAAAAACCAGTTGTAAAAGATCTTACTGCCAATCAATGGACGAGTATTGATATTCCAATTTCGGCATTTACAAGTCAAGGATTAACAGTTGCCGATATTTTTCAATTGAAATTTGTAGGCACCCCATGGGCTGGCGGATCAGTATTTATCGATAATATTTATTTCTATAAAACACCTTCTGCTGCACAAACTATTCAATTGCCTCTAGATTTTGAATCCAGTACTTTGACTTATGCTTGGACCGGTTTTGGTAATGCAAGTTTTGGGCCAATTCCAGCAGCAGTAGTGGTTAATCCTGATAAAACTGGGTTGAATGTGTCCAATAAAGTGGTAAAAATCGATAAACTTTCAGGTGCTCAAGTATGGGCTGGTGCAAGTTTGAATTTAGATGCTAAAGTAGACTTTTCAAAAGGAACCAAAGTAAAAGTTACTGTTTGGTCTCCAAAAGTTGGAGCTAAGATTTTGTACAAAATGGAAGATTCAACTTCACCTAAAGACGGGAATGGTAATCCAACTATTAATGTAGAAGTAGAGGCAACTTCAACAGTCGCCAATGCATGGGAAGTATTGACCTTCGATCTTACCAGTTCAGCTTCTTTCAATACCGCAAATTCGTATGACAGAGTAATATTATTCCCAGATTTTGGAGTAGCTGGAACTGGTTCTACTTATTATTTTGATGATATTAAACAATTCTAAAATTAAAGGAACATGAAAAAAATAGTTTTAAATATAATAACCATTTTTAGTTTACTGCTAATGGTGAATTGTCAGGAAGATAATTATTCTTTCGGGGCATTAGATGCGCCTTCTAATCTTAAAATAACTGTTGATGTAATAGGAAAAACAGATCAAACTCCAAATGGAGATGGTTCTGGGAAAGTAAAATTTACAACCACTGCAGATAATGCTATTTCGTATAAATACATTTTTGGTGATGGAATTACAGAGAATTCTCCTGGTGGTGTTTCAGAACATCTTTTTACAACTGTAGGTGTCAATACGTATACGGTAACTGTTATTGCATCCGGAAGAGGCGGTATTACAACCAATACAACTGTAGATGTGACTGTACTGAGTAATTTTAGTGATGAAAAATCGACTGCATTACTTACAGGCGGAACTGCAACTGGTAAAATATGGTATGTTGCTGCTGCAGAAAAAGGACATTTAGGTGTAGGACAAAATGATAATGATCCTACTAAAAATTATTATGCTAATTATTATCAAGCAGCCCCTTTTGAAAAATCGGCCTCTTGTTTCTATGATGGTACTTATACTTTTGCTTTGGTAAACGGTAAAATAGAATACAAACAAGATAACAAAGGAAATACCTTTTTTCAAAATTCCTACAAAAGTGTTGGTGGTGGCACAAATGGTGGTGATGATCAATGCTTACCTTACAGTACTGCAGGAATCAAAACAGTAGCTTTAAGCCCTTCAACATCCTTTGTTTCCAAAAATCCTGATGCTGCAAAAGAAACTACAGGAACAGTAATGAACTTTTCTGACGGAGGTTTTATGGGTTATTATGCCGGTGCTACTCAATATGAGATTTTGTCAATTACAGAAAACCGAATGGTAGTTCGTTTTGTACAAGGTAATAATGCTGGTTTGGCTTGGTATCAAATATTTACTACTTCACCTCCTGTTGCAGCAGATGATACGGTTTATACCAACCTAGTTTGGTCGGATGAATTTAATACTGATGGAGCTCCTGATGCTACAAAATGGACGTATGATCTTGGTGCTAATGGTTGGGGTAATAATGAAAAACAAAATTACACCAATCTTGCAAAAAACGTTAAAGTTCAAGGAGGAAGCCTTATAATCACTGCTATTAAAGAAGCTTCTGGTGGTGCTGAATATTCTTCGGCTCGTATTAAAACACAAGGATTATATGATTTTAAATACGGTACTATCGAAATGAAAGCCAAAATGCCAACTGGGGCAGGAACATGGCCTGCTTTTTGGGCATTAGGTACTGCAGCAGTTGCTTGGCCAGCAAATGGTGAAATTGATTTTATGGAATTTATTGGTGCAAAACCACTGCAAACACAATCTGCTTTGCACTACTCTGGTCATTCGGGAGGAGATGCTCCAGTTAAAACAACAGTAATCGCTAACGCAAATAGCGAATTTCATATCTATAAAACCATTTGGTCACCAAAAACGATTCGATTCTATTTAGACGGTGCTTTGTACTTCACTTTTGACAATTCGGATACTACATTGCCATTTCACAATAATTTCTTTATGATTTTGAATGTAGCTATGGGAGGTTCTCTTGGAGGGACTATCGATCCTGCTTTTACACAATCTTCTATGGAGGTTGATTATGTAAAAGTATATCAATAATAAATAATAAAATGCATCAATTGTAAGTAGGTTGGCTCCGGCTAACTTACTTGCACATTGATTGTATTTATAAAGTTAATCTCAATTTATAGTCCAAAATACGAAATTATCGAACCTCAGTTCTAATTTTCAAGAAAGATTTAAGATTGTATAAAACCATAGAATTCTACACTAATATTTTTTCTAAACACTCAATTAAACAAATTTTAATGTTTTTTAGATTCTGATTTTCATTTTTAAAAAACGTTCAAATTAAGTATATAAATATGCGAAAAATTATTTTTTTACTTCTCTTTTGGAATTGTACATCCACTATTTATTCTCAAGCAGATAAGGTTACTATAGATCAAAATAAATCTGGATTTAAACTCAAGGTTAACGGACAAGATTTTATTGTCAATGGCATGAATTGGGATTATTTCCCTATTGGCAAAAATTACACTTATATCCTTTGGGAACAGCCAGAGGAAATGATCAAAAAAGCATTGGATAATGAAATGCCATTGTTAAAAAATATGGGGGTAAATACCATTCGAGTTTACACGGGTATTCCCAAAAAATGGATTGAATATATTTATAATAAGTACGGCATTTATACGATGCTCAATCATTCATTTGGACGATATGGTTTGTTAATAAACGGAGCTTGGGTTGCTAATACTGAATATTCAAACCCTAGTACTCGTGAATTACTATTAAAAGAGGTTAAACAATTAGCCTCAGATTATAAAAACACCAAAGGGTTGCTATTGTTCTTATTGGGTAATGAAAACAACTACGGTTTGTTTTGGGAAGGCGCAGAAACTGAGAATATTCCAGTGCAAGACCGAAAATCTACTGCCCGTGCTCAAGGTTTGTATCAATTGTTAAATGAGTCTGCCGTTGTCATGAAAACAATAGATAATTCGCATCCAATTGCAATTTGTAATGGTGATCTTCTTTTTCTGGATCTGATAGCAAAAGAGTGCCCAGATGTTGATGTTTTTGGAATCAATGTGTATCGCGGAATTTCTTTTGGCAATATGTTTGAAAGGGTGAAAAAAGAATATGCAAAACCTATTTTGTTTACTGAATTTGGTTCGGATGCTTTTAATGCCATAACTAATAATGAAGATCAAAATGCACAAGCAACTATTCTAAAAGGAAACTGGCAAGAAATTTATGAAAATGCTGCGGGTGTTGGCAAAAGCGGAAATTGTATTGGTGGTTTTACCTTTCAATTTAGCGATGGTTGGTGGAAAACGGGACAAACTATAAATCTTGACATCCATGATACTAGTGCATCTTGGGGTAACGGAGGTTACATTTTTGATTTTAAAAAAGGAAAAAATAACATGAATGAAGAATGGTTCGGCATTTGTGCCAAAAGACCAACAACAGAAAACGGAATGTATGAATTACAACCAAGATCGGCCTATTATATATTGAAAAAAGTACATCAGCTTAATCCATATACTAACAGCAATTCATTAGAGAAACTAAAAAATAATTTTGATAAAATTAAAGTAATTGAAACTTCAAAATAAGGCAGAATACAGTAATTGTAAAACACGAAATAAAAATATATAAAAGCATAAAAACATGAAGATAGTCGAATTAGAAGGAGAGAAATATTATAAAATCGAAAACCACGATTCAATAAGACCTTTTTTTATGAGCATCGTTAGTGATTCCAATCATTGGTTGTTTATTTCAAGTAATGGAGGACTTACAGCAGGTAGAAAAAACGCAGAATTTGCTCTTTTTCCTTACTATACAGATGATAAAATAACCGAATTTGCAGATATTACTGGAAGTAAATCGATATTTCAAATTCATTTAGAAGACAAAGTATTGGTTTGGGAACCTTTTTCGGAACGTTTTAATGAAAATTATAACTTAACTAGAAATTTATATAAAAACTTTTACGGAAATAAAGTCATCTTCGAAGAAATTCATAACGATTTGCAACTGACTTTCAGATACCAATGGAGTTCTAGCAACCTTTTTGGATTTGTCAAAAAATCGGAGATTATAAACAATGCTAATAAAGACTATGATATTACAGTTTTAGACGGCATACAAAATATAATACCACACGGAGTAGGCAGTGATTTACAAAATAGTACCAGTAATCTAGTTGATGCCTATAAAAGAAGCGAATTGCAAACTGAAAGTGGTTTGGGAATATTTGCTCTGAGCGCCATAATCGTTGATAGAGCAGAGCCAAGTGAAGCACTAAAGGCTAATATTGTTTGGTCATTGGGAATGAATAATCCAACTCATTTATTGTCTTCAAAACAACTTCCTGCTTTTAGAAAGTTGCAAAAAATAACTGGAGAAACGGATATAAAAGGCGAAAAAGGTGCTTATTTTATTTCGAATGAGTTGCATTTGCCTCAAAACACTTCTAAAGATTGGAAAATTATTGCCAATGTTAATCAAAATCAATCTCAAGTGATTCAGTTGTGTCAGTCAATACTCCATGATAAAACGCTGGAAAAACAACTTATTGATGATGTAGAATTAGGCAAACAAAACTTAATTGCATTGAATGCAGGGGCTGATGGTTTGCAATTTACGGCTGATAAATTAATCGATACTCGCCATTTTGCTAATACGCTTTTCAATATAATGCGTGGAGGTATTTTTGACGAAAATTATCAAATTGGTAAAAAAGATTTTGCACAATATGTAGCCAAAGCAAATTCTGAGGTGTTTGAAAAAAATCAAGTATTTTTCGAAAATTTAAAAGAGAAGTTCTCTTATATCGAGTTGCTTCAATTAATCGAAAAGGAAGCGGATAATGATTTAGTAAGATTGTGTACCGAATATTTGCCATTAAAGTTTAGTCGCAGACACGGAGATCCAAGTCGTCCTTGGAATAAATTTTCGATCAATACTCGTAGTGAAATAGACGATTCTAAAATTTTGGATTACGAAGGAAACTGGAGAGATATTTTTCAAAACTGGGAAGCCTTAGCTTATGCTTATCCCAATTTTATTGAAGGAATGATTTCTAAATTCCTGAATGCTTCAACGTTTGATGGCTATAACCCATACCGCGTAACAAAAGGCGGTTTTGATTGGGAAGCAATAGAACATGATAATCCATGGTCGTATATTGGCTATTGGGGAGATCATCAAATTGTTTACTTATTGAAGTTTTTAGAATTTATAGAAAAGTACTATCCTGGGAAGCTAAATTCTTATTTTGATAAAGATTGTTTTGTGTATGCTGCTGTTCCTTACACTATAAAAGCGTATCAAGAGATCTTGAAAAATCCAAAAGATACTATAGAATACAATTATGTTTGGGAGAAAAAAATAAATGAACAGAGAGCCAAAATTGGTGCTGATGGCGCATTGATCGTTAATGCAAACAATGAAATTTATCATGTAAATTTTATCGAAAAAATTTTAGCAACAGTTTTGGCCAAAATGTCAAACTTTATCCCAGAAGGCGGGATTTGGATGAACACCCAAAGACCAGAATGGAATGATGCCAATAATGCTTTGGTAGGAAATGGAGTGTCTATGGTTACACTTTATTATTTGCGCAGGTTTTTAAAAACTTTTCAAAATATACTGGAAAATTCTACATTAGAGAATGTAAGTATTTCGACCGAAATGGTTGGTTTTTACCATAGTATCCGAGAATGTTTGTTAGGAAATGAGAGTGTGCTTTCGGGTAAAATAGACGATAAAAGACGCAAGAAGATTCTAGATCAATTAGGCTTAGCAGCTTCAGAATACAGATTGAATATTTATAAAAATGGATTCTCAGACAAAAAGAGAGCTTTGTCAATTGATAGTTTGAAACAATTTGCAAAAGTAAGTTTAGCGTACATTGATCATTCAATTCAAGCCAATCAAAGACCAGATAAATTGTATCACGCTTATAATTTAATGTCTGTTGACAATGATGGAGTAATTGTTTCGTACCTGAGTGAAATGCTCGAAGGTCAGGTAGCTGTTTTGAGTTCAGGATATTTGGATGCAAAAGCTTCATTGGAAATAATAGATGCTTTAAGAAATAGTGCTTTGTATCGTCCAGATCAAAATAGTTATATTTTGTATCCAAACAAAGAATTGCCAAAATTCTTAGAAAAAAATAATATTCCTAAAGCAAGTGTTGAAAAATCTATTTTATTGACAAAATTAATTGCGACTTCAAATAATGCAATTATAAATAGAGATGTAAAAGGAGATTATCATTTTAATGGAAACTTCCACAATGCAAATGACTTAAAAGCGGCTTTGGTTCAACTTGAAAATGAAGAAGAATATCAAGTTTTAGCCAAAAAAGAAGCAGATGAAATTCTTCAAATATTTGAAGATGTATTCAATCACAAGGCTTTTACAGGAAGATCCGGGACATTCTTTGGTTATGAGGGCTTAGGTTCTATTTACTGGCACATGGTTTCCAAACTGCATTTGGCAGTACAAGAAGTAATCGAAAAAGCGCATGCAGATAATGCTGATGATACTGTAATTCTAGAATTGTCTAAACATTATGCTGCAATTGGTGACGGTATTGGCGTACATAAATCTCCAGAAGTATATGGTGCATTTCCAACGGATCCCTACTCGCATACTCCTTCGCATAGAGGCGCGCAACAGCCAGGAATGACGGGACAAGTTAAAGAAGATGTTTTAACTCGAAAAGGCGAATTGGGTGTGAAAATAAAAAATGGTCAACTTTCATTTGAGCCTACTTTACTAAATGAAAATCAATTTTTGCAACAAGAGGAAATCGTGAGTTTTATTGATTTTGGCAACAAACCTTATTCAATAACTTTAGATAGAGGAAGTCTAGCATTTACAGTTTCTCAGGTGCCAATTGTTTATAAAAAAGGAAATGCGAATCAAGTTGAAGTGAAATACAAAGATGGTAAAACCGAAACTGTTTCCACTTTGACTTTGAATCATGAAAACAGTCAAAAAATATTCAACCGTACAGGGGAAATCACTCAAGTAACAGTTTCTATTAATTGATAGTAAGATGAAGAAAATCAAAGTCTTATTGGTACTATTGCTAATGTCTGTTTTGTTTAGCAATTGCAAGAGCATGAATTCCGTGCCTGCCGAAATAACTGCCGAGAAAATTTTAGGAAATCCCAATTATCTGGCCATGTGCTATGGAGGCTATAGAGACAAAACCAGGGATATTGAACCTACCGTTTCTCAAATAACAGATGATTTAAGAATCCTTTCGGCAATGAATATCAAAGTGCTTCGAACTTATAATGTGCATCATACTGAAATTTCTAATTTATTGAAAGCGATAAGAATAGTAAAGAAAGAGAATCCAAATTTTGAAATGTATGTAATGTTAGGAGTATGGATTGATTGTAAAAATTCTTGGACATCAAATCCGCTTATCCGAAATGAAGACAGTGAACGCAATCCAATAGAAATTGCCGAAGCTGTAAAATTAGCAAATGAATATCCTGATATCGTAAAGATTATTTCTGTCGGAAATGAAGCAATGGTAAAATGGGCATGGGCGTATTATGTCGAACCAAGTATTATATTGAAATGGGTAAATTATTTGCAAGATTTAAAGAAACAGCAAAAATTAGGCAAAGAGGTATGGATAACAAGCTCCGATAATTTTGCTTCTTGGGGTGGTGGGAGCAATGAATACCATGTTGAAGATTTGAATCAACTCATAAAAGCAGTCGATTATATTTCAATGCATTCGTATCCTATGCATGACACGCATTACAACCCTCAATTTTGGGGGATTTTAGAAGATGAATCACAGCTGTCAGAACGTGAAAAAGTTAATGCAGCAATGATTCGAGCAAGAGATTATAGCATTGCTCAATACAATGGTGTTTTGAATTACATGAAATCTTTGGGTGTAAATAAGCCCATTCACATTGGTGAAACTGGCTGGGCTACTGAATCTAATGAGTTTTACGGAGAATCAGGTTCAAAAGCAACAGACGAATACAAATCGGCAGTTTATTATAAACTCATGAGAGAATGGACAAACAAAGAGAAAATGTCTCTTTTCTACTTCGAGGCTTTTGATGAGCAGTGGAAAGATAAAAATATATTGGGTTCTGAAAATCATTTTGGTTTAATCAATCTTCAAGTTCGGGCAAAATATGCGCTTTGGGAAATGGTTGACAAAGGCATTTTTAAAGGTTTAACTCGTGACGGAAAACCAATTACAAAAACATATAATGGAAACGAAGAATTGTTGTGGTTGGATGTTAAAACTCCTGCTGCAGTATTAAAAAAAGTAACTAATAATGATAAGTTTTAATTCATAATAATTTTTGCTATTTATTTTTAGTACAAAACACAAAAACAAAATTCATAATTGTGCTAAAATAAATAGACCCGATCAAAAAAATACAAAAAATTGTAATCTCTAGTTTTTAAAAAATAAATAATAATTATAATAACCAAAATTCTCAAAATATGGAAAGTATTAATGTAAATCCCAAAAAAATGGTTCCAATGGGTCAAAAAATTGCCTTTGGATTAGGCATGTTAGCGAATCAAATGTTTCCTGCAGCTCTCGGTATTTTTATGGTAGTATTGGTGCAGGATTTAGGTTTTCCAGCTTGGATGTGGGGAATTTTGTTTTTTCTGCCTAGAATATTTGATGCTTTTATTGATCCGATTATGGGATTTATATCAGACAATACCCGCTCTAAATGGGGAAGAAGACGTCATTATGTTTTTATTGGAGCCATTATTATGGGGGTTTCCTTTGTTGTAATGTGGCAATTATATAGAGAAAATGGATTGGATTATAATTTTATATTCTTTCTTTTTTGGTCTTTTGTATTTTATTTAGGCTTGTCCATTTTTAGTGTTCCTTATGTAGCCATGGGGTATGAAATGAGTGATGATTTTCATGAGAGAACCAATATTATGGCAATTTCACAATGGATTGGGCAATGGGCGTGGGTAATCGCTCCTTGGTTTTGGGTGGTTATGTATGACCCAAGTTGGTTTCCAAATGCAGATACAGCAACTAGAACTTTGGCAGTTTGGGTAGGGGTTTCGTGTATGATATTGGCTATGATTCCTGCAATTTTTATTACCAGTAAATCAACAAAAGGTGAAAATAGTTTTGCTCCATTAACATTTAGTACAATAGGAGGTAGTTTAAAAGAAATTTTTAAAAGTTTCAAAGAGGCTTTTAGCAGTAAACCTTTTAGAAAACTTTGTATTGCCACTTTCTTGATTTTTAATGCTTTTAATACCGTTGCTGCCTTTTCATTTTTTATCGTTGTTTATTATCTTTTTAATGGAAGTACAGAAGCTGCAGGTATTTGGCCAACGCTTTTTGGCTGTGTTGGAGCTTTGTCAACTACATTTTTAGTAATACCGATAGTGGCTAGAATGTCTAAAAAATTAGGTAAGAAGAATGCTTTTTTAATCTGTCAGGGAATATCTGTTTTTGGCTACATATTGTTATGGTTTCTATTCATACCAGGTAAACCTTATATGTTTTTATTCGCATTGCCTTTCTTTTCTTTTGGTATTGGTAGCTTGTTTACACTGATGATGTCTATGACCGCAGATGTTTGCGATATGGATGAGTTGACTTCAGGAAAACGAAGAGAAGGAATCTTTGGAGCCATTTACTGGTGGATGGTAAAGTTTGGCTTTGCTATTGCGGGATTATTAACAGGAGTTATTATGTCTTTGGTTGGGTTCAATACAGATGCTGCAACTCAATCAGAAGGTGCAATTACTGGTTTGAGGCTTTTTTATTCGGGAATACCAATTTTAGGTACTTTGATTGCCATGTGGATAATGAGAAATTATGACTTAACTGAAGAAAAAGCTAAGCAAATTAAAGTTGAATTAGCCACCCGAAAAGAGGAAAATCTAGTGGTTGTTTCTGCTATTTTGTAGGTTTATATCTTAATTTTTAGCTACAAGGAATGTTGTTTTTATTAAATCAGTACTATTATGCAAACTTAAAAAAGTTCGGGTACTCTAATGATTTTACTTAGATGAAACAATTTGACAAAATGCTGCTATTTAAAGAATTAAGCAGTAATTTTAGTTTTTCAAAAAATAGAAACGATATGTTTTTTCTAATTGGATGTATATAAAAATAAAAAATAAATGTAAGAGCATGAGGAGACTATGGCAAAAAGAACTCATGCTTTACCTTGATTATTGCTATTAAAGGAGTAAAAGAGATGAATATTCGAAGGAAGCTAAAAGTTGAATCATTTTTAGAGGTTTTTTATTGAAGTTTAAAAACAAAATGATATTTATGAACTTTTTTCTTGCTGCATTATAAATTATTGTTAAATTTGGCAATTAATAAACCTATAAAAAACAAAAGCCTATACATTAAAATTACTTTTTAGAAGATTTCCCCCAAACCTAATTAAATCTAAAAGGAATTGTTATGGCTAATTTACAAAAATCAGACGCTTTGTTGGTAAAGGATTATGTTGCCGGTGACGAAAGTGCATTGGCTACACTAATCAAGAGACATGAATCTAAAATTTATGGATTTATTTATTCAAAAATTTCAGATAAGGACATCTCTAATGATATCTTTCAGGATACATTTATTAAAGTGATAAAAACTTTAAAAACCAGTTCGTATAACGAGGAAGGTAAGTTTTTACCTTGGATTATGAGAATAGCTCATAATCTAATAATAGATCATTTTCGAAAATCAAAAAAAATGCCGTTATATAGAGAGACAGAAGAATTTTCTATCTTTTCTGTAATGTCTGATGATTCTCTTACCATCGAAAATAAAATTATTGCAGATCAGGTAGAAATTGATATCAGAAAAATTATCGAAGGTTTACCAGCTGACCAAAAAGAAGTTTTGGTAATGCGCATGTATCAAGATATGAGTTTTAAAGAAATTTCTGAATTGACAGGTGTAAGTATCAATACTGCATTGGGTAGAATGAGATATGCATTAATGAATATGCGTAAAATTATTGACAAGCATCAAATTGTTTTGACGAATTAATAATAAATAGAAAATTCTTCCGTTGTAATATAAAATAAATTTTATACTTCATATGGAAAAGAATTACTCAAAAGCGTTGAAAATTACTAAAAAAATGAAACCAGATAAAGAAGTGGTGTCTTTTTTATTAAACTACTCTAAAGCATTGAAAATTGTAAAAACAGAGGAAAAGTTTTTTGAAATTATAGTCAATTAATTGCACTTCTTTATAAAAGTAATTTAAAGTTTGTAAATGCTTTACTTCAACAACAAATTTCACTAATTTTCATAAGAAGATTAGTGAAATTTACTGTTTATATCAGATTCGTTTTCTTGCATAAGTTTCCAAAACCGATTTTCTACCGATAGTCCTGGTGATAATATCTTTCTCCAAATCCCAACCACGAGCAGGCGAATACTCCCGTCCGTACCAAATAATTTGAAGGTGTAAATCATTCCATAATTCTTCAGGGAAAATGCGTTTGGCATCTTTTTCAGTTTGAACTACGTTTTTGCCATTCGTCAAATTCCAGCGGTACATCAATCGATGAATATGGGTATCTACAGGAAATGCCGGAACACCAAAAGCTTGCGACATCACAACACTTGCCGTTTTGTGACCTACTGCAGGTAATTCTTCCAGATATTCAAAACTTTGGGGCACTTGACCATTGTGTTTCTCAATCAAAATTTGTGACAATCCATGAATTCCCTTCGATTTCATTGGAGATAATCCACAAGGGCGAATGATTTCTTTGATTTCCTCCACAGACATTTTAATCATATCATACGGATTATCGGCCTTGGCAAAAAGCAATGGCGTAATTTGATTGACACGAACATCAGTACATTGAGCCGAAAGTAAAACCGCAATTAGTAAAGTGTAAGGATCTTTATGGTTCAACGGAATAGGGATTGTAGGATATATTTCTTTTAACGTATTTATAACAAATGTTACGCGTTGCTGTTTGGTCATTTTCATTAGATTTGAGATGTAAAGAAAAGCAATTTCAATTACAATGACAATGGCAAAATTTAAAAGTCAAAAAGTCAAAGAATCTAATAATTCAAAATATAAAAAACATGACTACATTAAAAATAGGAGATCAAGCACCTCAATTTTCAGGAATTGACCAAGACGGAAAATCACATCAATTATCTGATTATAAAGGTAAAAAATTAGTTGTTTTCTTTTATCCAAAGGCATCTACACCAGGTTGTACCGCCGAAGCCTGTGATTTAAGAGATAATTTCGAACGTTTTCAAAGCAACAATTATGCGCTTCTGGGTGTAAGTGCCGATAGTGCCAAAGCGCAAGCCAAATTCAAAGATAAATATGATTTCCCTTTTCCATTACTGGCAGATGAAGACAAGTCGGTTATTACAGCGTTCGGAGTTTGGGGCCCAAAAAAGTTTATGGGAAGAGAATATGATGGTATTCACAGAACCACCTTTGTAATAGATGAAAACGGGATCATAATCGATGTTATTTCAGAAGTAAAAACCAAAGCACATGCTGATCAGATATTAAAGTAAGCTAAATAGATTTCTAATATGTTTCAAAAACAAAAAATCCAGAAAAGAGAATTTGTCTTTTCTGGATTTTTTTTAATATCACCTTTCTTGGCATAAATGCTATTACTTGCTAGCTTCTAAAAGCGGGTTGGCTTGATATCCAAAAAGGCATTTTTCTTTAATGATTTCCGGTACACCTGGTGGTAACATCGGTTCCCAGCCTGGTTTTCCTTCACTGATCATTTTTAAGACTTCGCGGGAGAAAACTTCTAGAATCTCTGGGTTATAATCTTCAATATCAACAACTTTCCCATTGAATTTAAAGAATTTGTATAATTCTTTCATTCTAGGATGTACTTTTAGATTTTCTGAAGTTATGGTTTCGCCATCTTCGCCTAGCATTGGATATAGGAAAACTTTCATATCTCGATAGAATAATTTTCCAAAAGCTTCTAGGATTCCACCACTCAAATGGCGGTAATATTTTTCGTCAAAAATATCAACCAGATTGTTTACTCCCATAGCAAGACCCATTCGGGCTTTGGTATAATTAGAGAAGTATTCAACCACTTTATAATATTCTTGGAAATTGGAAATCATAACTGTTTGCCCCAAAGAGCATAGTAATTCAGCCCGATCCATAAAATCTCTTTCATCAATCTCTCCATCCGAGCGTAAATTGGATAATGTAATTTCAAAAATCACTAAGGTGTTTTCTTTCTCGACTTTATTTTCCTCCAAAAACATTTTTAGGGATTCCTTGTACATATCCATGTTTACTTTGGTAACCGGACGGAAGCTACCTCTAAAAGCGAGTATATTTTTCTTATATAAAATAGCCGCAGGAAGTATGTTTTTGCCTTCAGGATTGAACATTACCGCATCGGTCATGCCATTTTTTACCAATTGTAAACTCATTAATCGGTTGTCTACATCAGCAAAACGTGGACCTGAGAAATTAATTGTGTCAATTTCCAGTTGGTCTTTGTCTAAGTGATCGTATAAGTAACGCAATAATTTTTTAGGGTCATTGTATTTATAAAAAGCACCATAAATTAAATTAACTCCCAATACACCCAAAGTTTCTTGTTGTAATCTGGAATCGGTTTCTTTGAAACGTATGTGTATAATAATTTCGTTATAAGCTTCTGTTGGGTCCAATTGGTATCGAATGCCTACCCAACCATGACCTTTGAACTGCTTGGCAAAGTCAATCGTTGCAACAGTATTGGCATAACTGAAAAACATTTTGTTGGGATGCTTGGTTCTGCTTAATCGTTCTTCAATCAATTCCCCTTCAAAAGTAAGCATCTTTTTAAGACGGCTTTCGGTAACATAACGGCCGTCTTCTTCTATGCCATAAACTGCATCACTAAAGTCTTTATCATAGGCAGACATTGCTTTTGCAATTGTTCCGGACGAACCGCCTGATCTAAAAAAATGTCTTACTGTTTCTTGACCAGCTCCAATTTCAGCAAATGTTCCATAGATATTTTCGTTCAAATTAATACGAAGTGCTTTGTCCTTGATAGAAGGAATTTGCTCGATAACTTTGTCTCCTTTTAGTTTTATCTTTTGGGCTTCCATTTTTTTTGGTTTAAATTCGGCGATTATGTTACAAAGTTAATTAATTCGGCTTCTAATGAAAGAGAATTAATCCTATTTTTGTAAAAAAAAGAAACGCAATTGAAGGTATATTTTTTAGGTACAGGTACATCCCAAGGGATTCCGATTATTGGGAGTGATCATGAAGTATGTAAAAGTGCTGATTCTAAGGACAAAAGGCTCCGAGTTTCGGTTTGGATTTCATGGAAAGACCATTCTTACGTTATCGATTGCGGACCTGATTTTAGACAACAAATGTTGGCTTCCAATTGTAGAAAAGTAGACGGAATCTTATTTACTCACGAACATGCCGATCATACCGCAGGTCTGGATGATATTCGTCCGTTTAATTTTAGACAGGGAGCAATTCCTATATACGCTCACAAAAGGGTACTTGTCAATATCGAAAAACGATTTGATTACATATTTGAAACAGTCAATAAATATCCCGGTGCGCCCTCTGTAAAAACCATTGAAATTAAAAATAATGTTCCTTTTCCTATTGGCAATAAAATTGCTATTCCTATAAATGTAATGCATGGTGATCTACAGGTTTTTGGATTTAGAATTGATGATTTTGCTTATTTGACGGATGTAAAGACTATTGAAAATGCTGAAATATTAAAGTTGAAAAATTTAAAAGTACTGGTGGTAAACGCATTAAGGGAACAACCTCACAATACGCATTTTAATTTGCAGGAAGCACTAGATTTTATAGCTTTGCTAAAACCCGATAAAGCCTATCTTACACACATCAGTCATATGCTGGGGTTTCACGAGGTGGTTCAAAAAAACTTGCCAGAAAATGTATATTTAGCTTACGATAATTTAGAAATCTCAATATAATTTTATAATAAATGAAAAAATCACTCCTTCTGTATGCATTAATTTTGTCTTTGGTTTTTAATGTCTATACCTATATGTTTTTGAGCAAAGAAGTCAATTTTGAACAGGAAAAGTATAAAAAGACGACAACAAAATTAAGAGACAGTATAAAATCACTGACCAATCAATTGTCTGACGTTGATTATTTTTCATTGGAAAAAAATGAAAATGCCCAAAATTATTTTGAGTCGGCTAAGTCTGATAAAATCAGGAATTATGCTACCTTAATTCCATACGTTACAGGTCAGTTATTGGATTTGAATGCTAATCCAAAAGGGAACCCATATACCGGACAAGTCCAATTGGGAGCCACTAAATTTTCAATCAACAAAGTAAAAGTGCTGAATCACCGTTGGATTATTGCTGATTTTAGTGATGGAGAATATTGGGGCGAAGTATTATTGAAATATTTTATCAACGAAGACGAAAGCGTTTCTTTTGAAGTAAATCAGTCTGTTATATATCAGAAATAGGAGTGTTCGGTGTTCAGTTTTTAGTGTTCAGTTTATAAAGGCTTTGTAAAAAAAAGATTATTTTTTAGTTTTTGCGTATGTAAAGAACTGAATATTAAAAACTGAACACTTAACACTATTTTTCAATAAGCCAATTCTTTAAATCATAAAAATTTTGCGGAGCTACACCGTGACCGACAGGGTATTCTTTGTAGGTGATTGCAATGCCTAATTTTTCTAAAATTGCAGGTGTTTTTCTGGCCCAATCCACAGGTATAACTTGGTCTACAGTACCGTGGGATGCAAATATTTTAAGTTTGCTGAGATTGTTTTTTAAGTAATCTTCGGATGCAATTTCCAAATTGAGATAACCGCTCATCGCTACTACTTTATTGATTTTTTCTGGATATGAAAGTGCCACTGCATAACTCAAAATTGAACCTTGACTGAAACCAATCAAGTTGACATCATCGGCATCAATAGGATAATTTGCAATCAATTCGTCAATAAAATTTGCAATTTTGTCTTTTGAAATACGCGCTTGATCGTTGTCTGAAAATTTGTTTTGGTCAGCATCAAAATTGATGGCGTACCAAGCATAACTTCCGTACTGAAGATCGTAAGGTGCGCGGGCTGATACAATATAATATTCCTCTGGTAATTCTGGTGCAAACGAAAACAAATCGGCTTCGTTGCTGCCATAACCATGAAGTAATAATAATAATGGATACTTGTCAAGAATAACTTTGGGTTCTCTTATTTTATATTCTAGGGATAGATTCATTTTTTATATTTTAGAATTCGAATTTTAGAATTCAGATTTTTTTATTTAAGAAATGCTTTTAAGCCATTTTTGATAATATTCCCCAAGTAATGGAACCGGTTTTGTCTCGCCTTTTATGGCACTAAAAATTCCGTAAGACCATAAGACCGAAATAAAAATCCACATTGGTGCTGAAATCATCAAACTGTCAAAATTGCTAATGATAAGTCCTAAAGATATAAAGGTAAGCGTAAGCCCCAATCCCTGACGGATATGAAAGGAAGCAAATTCATTTTTGTCTTCACTATTCATAGACATAGCGATAAATACACCAATTCCTAAAATATAACTTGTAATGGCTGCAGTTTTTCCAGCTTCTATTGTGTTGTTCATTATTTTTATCCTAAAATTAATTTTCCCTGATTAAAAATACCATACACTTTTCCTTTTAGATTGGTGCCTAAAAATGCTGAATTTTTTGATTTAGAAAGTATATTTTCTTTAGTAAAAACACTAGCGCCTTCAGGATTGAATAAAGTAATATTGGCAATTTCGCCTTCGCTAATAATTGGATTTGAGATACTGAAAATAGCTTTTCCAATAGTAAATTTATCGATTATCGTTTCTAATGGAAGTACAGTCATCAAAGCGCCAAATGCACTTTCGAGTCCGATTGTTCCATTTTTTGCCAAATCAAATTCCATTTTTTTGTGTTCTATGTCGATCGGATTATGATCGGACGTGATTAAATCGATGGTTCCGTCCAAAATTCCATTGATCAATGCTTGTCTATCACTTTCTGTTTTTAATGGGGGAGTGACTTTATAACGGGTGTCAAATCCTTCTAATTTCTCATCTGTCAATACCAAATGATGAACGGTTGCGCTACAAGTAACATTCAATCCTTTCGCTTTAGCTTCTTTAATCAATTGCACTGATTTTGCTGAAGAAATAGTTGGAATATGCATTTTACCTCCCGTGTATTCCAACAAAAACAAGTTTCTGGCAATTTGTATTTCTTCGGCCAAATCTGGAATGCCTTTTAGACCCAATCGAGTGGAAACTACCCCTTCGTTAGCAACTCCATTTCCTTTTATTTTGTCATCTTGAGCAAAAGCGATTACCAATCCGTCAAAATCTTGTACGTATTGCAAAGCTATTTTTAGCAAATTGGCATTGTCCAAATTTTTGGTGTAATCGCCAAAAGCTACTGCTCCAGAATTTTTCATATCGAACAATTCAGCCATGTCTTTACCATCACTTTCTTTGGTTAAAGCTCCAATTGGAAAAAGTTGTGTAGCAAAACCATTGGCTTTGTTTTTTACAAAATTAACCTGTGCTTGGTTATCTATGATTGGAAAAGAGTTGGGTTGCAATGCAATAGCTGTAAAACCGCTTTTGGCAGCAACTTCCAGTCCATTTGCTATGGTTTCCCGGTCTTCAAAACCAGGTTCTCCAAGGGAAACACTGCTGTCAAACCATCCTTGCGAAACATGAAGATTGTCTAGCTTTAGTTCTTCGATTTTATCTGGATTGGGAAGTGATTTTCCAATTTTTTTTATAAAACCATCAACAATTAAAAGATCTATAGTCTGATTGTGAAAAGGACTTTTTGAATCGATAATTTTGGCGCTTCGGATGATTATTTTCATGTGTTTGGTGTCGTTTTTAGAAACTGAATTTTTATTTCACAAATTTGATAATTGCCATTTCCAATGCAAGGAAGAGTAGCGCAAAGATAATAAACCATTTCCAAATTTGATTGTCACTTCGGCTGGTTTGTAACGTATCAAAAATGGTTGCGATGGAATCACTTGTTTTATAATCGGATAATATATTTTCGTTGTCTTGATCCAGATTGCTCTCGGTTCTAGAATAATTAAAACTGAGGTTTTCTATTGGTTTTTTGGAATCATAAATCGTGTAATTACCTGCTTTTTCTGGCAGATCATTAAAAAATAATTGAACTTTATTGTTTAATTGTTGCTGCACCGGAATGAATTGTTCTTCTGTATTTTTTACCGTTAGAATTTCATCTTTAGACAACAAAACAGGAACAAGATAGGAAGTGTTATTCCCAATAGTATTGGCATTAATACCACTGTTTTGCTTGCTTAAAGCCATTTTGTAAAATACAGGAACAATCAACGGAGACTGTTGAAAGTTTGAATTCAAAGTGTTTAATGGTGCCGAAAACACATAAACTGAGGAAACAGCATTTCGTACCCCTATTAAAAATGGGGATTGATCCTCAAAATTTAAAATTGCCGGACTGCTATTAGAAATAGTAAAATCTTTTTTGGTCTTTGGATATTGAAAATTATTGATTTTATTTTCGAAAACACCGGCGAATAATGGATGACTAAAATTGATTTTGGTAATTAATTTTTCATTCGATTCTAACGATTGGAATTGTGTGGAGCCAAATTGATTCAGTAATGCATTTAAATCAGAAATTGAAGCCTTTTCGGACGGAATTACAATGAGGTTTCCGCCTTTGTTTACAAAAGATTTTAAAGTAGTTTGTAATGCTTGAGGGATTTCATCCAGTTCGTTCAAAACAATTGCATCTTGTTGGTCAATGCTGTTGTAATCCAAAGTTCCTAAAGTGTAATTTTGATAATTAAATTCATCATTTGTGTAAATTCGAGCTAGGAAATTGCTTTTTTCTGCGGTTCCAATACTGACAACATTTACCTTTTTTATTTTTGAAATGCTAAAAAATAACTTGTTGTCGTAAGCTAAATCGTTGTCTTCTATGGAAACATAGCCATGAAAAGCTTGCTTCGGAATGGTGAAATTGATGGTTTCTTTTTTGTTTTTAAAATTAATGATAGTTTTGGCAATCAGTTTGTTTTGATTGTACAAAGCAACAGGAACGGGTTTGAAGTCTGTACTGTAATTTGTGGTAGTGACACTCAGTTCGTAAAAATCATCTAATGTCTGACGAATAAAAACACTGTCAATAGCTACGTTGTTTTTTTGCTCTGCTTTTGGAATAATAAAATACGGAATATTTTCGGTGCCAATATTTTTCAATTGATTTGGAGTTAGGCCCACCGCATCTGTAATAATTACAATGTCTTTTTTGAAAGCTGATTTATGGGCTTTAACTTTGGCTATAATGTTGTCCAATAGAAAAGGAGTTGCACTGTATTTTAAATTTTGCAATTCACTTCGAATGGTTTTTATGTCTGTATTCCAGTAATTATCAGTATTGGTCAATAAAGAGAAATTGACATTTTCAGGAGTTTCCTCCAATAATTCTTGAATCGCACGTTTTAACAATTCTCCTTTCTTTCCTTTGGCTTGCATACTAAAAGAATTGTCAAGAATAATGTACATTTCATTGTTGGCATTTTTGTTGTCTTTTGACTCAAAAAAAGGCTGGGCAAAGGCAAGAATAATGCAGGTTAGCAATAGCATTCTACAAGCTAAAAGCAACCATTTTTTGATTTTGGAGCTTTTCCGGGTTTGAATCGAAAGTGCTTTTAGGAATCGTACATTGGTAAAATATTCTTTTTTGAAACGTCTTAATTGAAATAAATGCACCAAAATTGGAACAATCAGTAAGAATAGAAAGTATAGAATTTCGGGTTGTTTAAAGTGCATTCTGAGATTTTGTTTGCTTCACAGGATTTTATAACAATGGAGTTCATTGAATTTTGAGAGTCAAAAATACAAATTTGTTGACAGTTTATTATAATGTTGTTATAATTTTTCAAAATTGAAAGCAAATAAGGGTAGTTAAGAATTTAATAAGTAATTTAGCTGTTCTGAAAAATATAAAAACATGAAAAAATCCCATCTTTTTCTCCTATTAATCGCTACGGTAACTTCGATGCAAGCACAAAACAATAAAATTAATCTTCTTGTAGGTACATATACCAAACCTTGCGAAAGTAAAGGGATTTATGTGTTTGATTTTGATACCAATACTGCAGAAATTAAACTTAAAAGTACTTCAGAAAGCTCTGTAAATCCTAGTTATTTGTCGCTTTCAAAAGATGAGAAATTTATATATGCAGTAAATGAAAACGGAGGGGAAAGTACTGTAAGTTCTTTTGGATTTGAATCCAAAAGTGGAAAAATTAGTTTCATTAATAAAGAAAGTTCCAAAGGTGCCGACCCATGTTATCTTATCAATGATGATAAGAATGTGATAGTTGCTAATTATTCTGGAGGTAATATTTCTGTTTTTGGTAAAAAATCTGATGGAAGTTTAACGGAAGCTAAGCAGGTAATTCAGCATTATGGTAAAGGGATAAATGAGCAAAGACAAGAAAAGCCACATGTTCACATGGTTTATTTTTCGCCAGACAAAAAATATGTTTTGGCTAATGATTTGGGGAATGATAAAGTCTATTTGTATAGTTATTTTCCAAATTCTTCAAGCGAAATTTTAAAAATAAAAGACAGTGTTGCAGTAACTCCAGGGAGTGGACCACGACATTTAATATTTAGTAATGATGGCAAATTCGTGTATTTATTGCATGAACTAGATGGGTCATTGACTACTTTTAGTTATGCCAATGGAGCCTTAAAAAAAGTAGCTGATAACACTATTTTGGCCGATGGTTTTACCGGCACTTTTAGTTCTGCCGACATCCATATTTCTCCTGATGGTAGATTTTTGTATGCGACCAACAGAGGGGAAGCTAATACTATTTCTATTTTTAAAATTTTAAAAAATGGAAAATTGGAAGCAAAAGGGCAAACGAGCACTTTGGGTAAAGGACCGAGAAATTTTGCGATTGACCCCACAGGAAAATTTCTTTTGGTAGCACATCAATACACCAGTGATATTATAATTTTTAAAATTGATAAATTGACGGGAGCTCTTACGGACACCGGAAAAAAAATAGAATTATGTTCACCGGTTTGTTTGGTGTTTGCAAAGTAAATCTGTTGTGAGTTTTGCTAATCGCAATAAATCAAGTTAGGTTTTAATTTTACTCTTAAAAAACAAATAGCCCATGTTCAAACATGGGCTATTTGTTTAATAGACTTATTACTGAATACTGCTCACTGTCTTCTATTTGTTTTTGTCTTTCCTTTTTTTGTCTCTTGTTTTCAACATGTTTCTATTTACAGATCCATGTGTTTTTTTCTTGGTTACTCCTGGTCCACCCAAATTGACTTTCTTGTTCTTTTTGCTTTTTTCCTGAAAAGCACCATCACCTTCCAGTTTTTGTTTTTTCATCAAAAACTTTATCGGCTGTCTGTCTTTTTCAGGTTCGATTAATTTTGCAGAAACTTCTACTTCTTCAGGAAAAGTTTCAACAACAAGTTCAGTATTCATTAAAATTTCAATAGCTACTTTTGATTCTTCTTCTCTAGGTGCAATAAAACTGATTGCCGTTCCTGTAGCATCGGCACGTCCTGTTCTACCAATACGGTGCATATATAATTCGGGTAATTCGGGCATTTCGAAGTTGATTACGTGTGTAATATTCGAGATATCCAAACCTCTTGCCATGATATCGGTAGTAATCAAACCACGAAGAGTCCCTTCCTGAAAGGAGGCCATTGTACTCAAACGGTAATTTTGGGATTTGTTGGAGTGAATTACCCCAAATTGACCTTCAAAATCTTCTTCGATGCGTTCGTGAACCATATCCGATATCTTTTTGTTATTCACAAAAACCAAAACACGACTCATGTATTCGTTGGTTTCCAATAAATGCTTTAAAAGATTGATTTTGGTATTGAAATTTGGTGCTTGATAAGAAATCTGTGCAATATTTTCCAAAGGAGTTCCTGATGCTGATAGCGTAACTTCTTCTGGATAATCAAAATAATCATTCAAAATGGCATCTACTTCATCGGTCATTGTTGCAGAGAATAATATGTTTTGACGTTTTTTTGGCATCATAGCCAAAATCGCTGTCAATTGGGTACGGAAACCTAAATTCAACATTTCGTCAAACTCATCGATAACCAATTTTTGCATTTCTTCAAAACGGATTACATTGTCTAATGTTAAATCCATGATTCTTCCGGGAGTTCCCACCAAGATATCACAACCTTGATAAACTGTTGTTTTTTGGGTATTGATGTTTACTCCACCAAAAATACCAACAGTACGAACCGACATGTATTTTGTTAGTTTCTCCACTTCTTCAACAACCTGAACTACTAGTTCACGGGTTGGAACGAGGATTACTATTTTTGGAGTATGACCTGGAGTAAATTTGTATAATTTTAATAAAGGTAATAAATAGGCAAATGTTTTACCGGTACCTGTTTGTGCAATTCCCATCATATCACGACCAGACATTATCACAGAAAAAGTTTTTTCCTGAATAGGAGTTGGGGACGTAAAACCTAAATCGTCTATTGCTTTTTGGACTGATTTAGGAAGATTGAATTGTTCGAAAGTGCTCATTTGTGTTTTAATTTTGTGCAAAGATAGGTTTTTTGAAAGTAAGCAAGAAAATGATCTATCAATTTTGCCCGAAGAAGGTTTTTAGATGTTACTCTTTCAATTAATTAGAAGGCATTTATAAAGAGAAAACCTCTAAAAAATTACTTGGGGAAATAATAATTAGAGGTTTCAAAACAATAACATGTTATTGCTAAGCACTAATGCTAACTTCGAATTCTTTAGGTTTTAAACTGTAATTCTTTTTTGCAAATAATCTTTTAACTCTAAGCAATAGTTCGTTGGGGTTAAATGGTTTTGAAACAAAATCATCAGCACCAAGATTAAAGGCTTCTACAACTGTTCCTTCTTCTTCTCCTAGTGAAGAGACAACAATTACAGGAATGCTTTCAAAATTTTCTTTCGTATAACCAATAATTTCTAATCCAGAACGAAATGGTAGCATTATATCGGTAATAATCAAATCGGGTATGAGTATCGGAATTTTTTCAATTGCGCTCAAACCATCTTTGCATGATGTTACTTGGTACCCTTCTTTTTTTAGAATGAACTCCAAGATTTTAACCATTAGAACATCGTCCTCTGCTATTAATATTTTAAAATTTGAATTATTCATGTTTTTTATTTTTTATTGTCCTTCAGTTGATTCACTATTTTCATAACTTCGATAAAATGCATTTAAATCTGTTAAAATACATTTCTACTGTACTACCAACAACTGTGCCAAGATTTTTTGTGGGATTTTTAAAAAGCATAAAATTTTGCTAAAGAATCTTAATTTATTCTCAAATTTTTTAAGGGCGAAGTGAAAAAAATAAAAGTTTTGCTTGGGGGCGCAAAAAGAATAATTAATTACGATTAATTGTAAAAAAATAAAACAATGTGTTTTATTTTTTTTGTCAGTTTGCTATGCTTACGTTGGATGTAACTCTTCGTAAAAACGATTTTGTAAGTTGTATGTTTTTACTTTTTTATTGAATAATAAAACTCTAAAAAAGAGCTTTATTGCTTGCTGTCATTGGGATTTGGTTTGAATTTAGAATCATAAATTTAATTCGCTATTTTTTATAAAGCTCAATTTCATCGATCATTACCATTGGCTTTTTGTTTTTTCGTTTTCTCCAATAAGGCAATTCTTTTTGGTTTTCGACTTCAATTTTTAGGACTTCGTATTGGATGAAGTTCTCTGATTTAAATTCCCATTTTTTTATATTTACTTCCGTATTTTCTGTAAGTTTTCCACTTTTCAACTGGGTTATAAGTTCCCATTTGTTTTTTTTAAGTCCATAGAGGCTAATTGTTTTGGGTGTAAAAATCCAATGTCTTTGATCGCTCAAGGAATTGATTATAATGGTGTTAAAATCCAATTTTTGGACATATAGTCCAATTTCTGGATTAATGCCATACCAACCAATCCAGTTTATTGCAGGATTTTTGTATCCTCTTACACCGTCAACCAATCCATAACTTCCTTTGCCTTTGTATTCTTCTGCTGGGGGAGTCAAAAAACGGACTTCGAGATTTTCTCCTAAATGATTGCAGTTGTTTTTTTCAATACTCAGCCATTCTTCATAATATTGATCAGGAGTCAGCCCACCTTCGCTGAGCTCATATATTCCAAATTCGTTACAATTCTTTGTAAAGTTTAAAACCCGTTCTCTTAGCTTTTTGCCGCCATCGTCTTTGTTTTTTCCTGCAAACATTCCATGTTTGTCTTTACCATAAAACTTGGATTGCTCAAAATATACATATTCAAGGGCTAGTCTTAGTTTTAAAATGCGTTTGGTCAGAACAGGATTTTTATTGACAGCCTTTTCAGCTTGATCAATTATTTGATCGTATTGATCCATAGCTTCAGGAGTCAGAAAGGAATTTCTACTTTGTATAGGATCTGAATATATATCTAGATACCGATTTGTTTTTTCCTGATATTGGGAAAGCAAATCAATATATTTTTTAACGAAAGGTGCAGCATTTCCATAAAAACCATTTAGAAAATCAGTGGTTACAGCATCAACATCAGTTTGGGTATCCCATATTATTTTGGCTAAAATGTATTGCCTTAATTCGTACAAATCACCAGGAACATCTGCATATCCTTGTACAAAAAGTCCTTTGACCTGATTTTGCTCAAAGAGTTTGTAGTTTTTTGAAAAAGTTTGAAAATTCGGAAAAGGGGAGAGGTAGTTTGTAAATTCTACCGTATAGTCCCATAAGTATAAATGTGGTGAGGTTGCACTCCAATTACTGAGTATACTAAGAAAAGCTTTGTTGTTTGGTGCTTCTATAATGGATTTGCCGCGATTCATTTCGATGGGGCAGAAAAGCGTATAAATATTGGGTTCAATTTTTAAATTTACTGGAGCGCGATACGTATGAAGATAAGCTAATGTGGTGATTTTTGTATCTGGAAATCGGGCTGCAATTTTATTTAGAAAATAATAAAAAGAGCCTTGAGGACCACCATATTTTTTGTTTAGAACTTTACATCGGTCGCATTCGCAATATATAACATCATCATTTTGACTTACGGAAAAGAATTTGGCTTTTGGGTTTTCGAGGATGAGTTGCTTCATCTTTTCAGAAATGATGTCAACCACCGTATCATTTGACATACACAAAGATTCGCTGTTTCGGTTTCCTTCGTAATAAGCAAAAAATTCAGGATTTGTTTTGAAATATTCTTTAGCACTTACTAATTTATAAAAGGAATGTCCCCAAAGGCCAAAATCATCAATATGCCAGTCGAGTTTATGCCAATCCCTGAAAGCTTCATCATAAGAATCCGGATAAAATAACACCCGATATTCAAATGAAGGTTTGTGGACTTGAGTCGTGTTTTTTGGAAACGTCGCCTGAGTTAACTTAGGAATAAAGCTTTCTTTTGCAGTATATTTTCTAAAGCCCCAAGTTTCCAGTAATGTATACACCGCGTATCGCAGATTTTTTTCACTTGAAGCAATCAGATACAGATTGTTTTCGTCACTCTTAATTACAAAAGCATTATCATTTTCTTCATTTTGATTTGCTGTGATTGTGAGAATTATTTTTGGATTATTGTTGGTTTTATTTTCTGATTCAATTCGAAAAGAGTTCTCAAAAGCTTGATCCAAATATGATTTTAAAAGTATTGCAGTTTTTCGTGTCTCCTGATTAGAGACAATTATGTTATTTTCTTGTCCTGTTGCATTGTAGAAATAAAGAGTGGATTGCGCCATGATTTTAATATTAAAATGGAACAAAAAAAAACAGTAGTTAAAGTATATAAATGTTTTAGAGTCATTTTTTTACAATTTATATTGGAACATCAAAGCAAATTCGATTTCGTTTTGCTTTAAGCCCAGAGTGTATTCTTGATTGTTATAAGAAATCTGAGCACCCGTTATATAATGGTCTCCAAATAGTTTATAATATCCTCCACCGATTCTATAGGAATCAAGAGCTAGGCGTTGTTGAATTTGTCCAATTGTTGTTCGCTCATCTGGAGAGGTTCCATAACCAGCAATAAGTGTTAAGTAATCAAATCGGGTATTGAAATAATAACGACTCGTCAAAGTAAATGCAGGATAAACGGTGCTGTTGTCAAATTGAAAATAAGATCTGAGATTTATCCAATAGTTGCCCAAATATTTTCCGACTCCAACAACTGCAGTAGCAAAATCGGTATTTTCTGTCTGTAAGTATCGTGCCCCCAAATCAATTTCCCAACCTTTCTCAAAGTTATGAAAAAAGGAATAACCAAGTCTCCATTCAGGAAAAACGGGTTCAGGACTGTAACCGGCACCTATATAAGAATAACTTTTTTTGCCATTGAATATATATGATTCCACTTCATATTGTATTCCGTTTGTGGAGCTGACATCTGCTGCTAATCGATTGGCAAAATTTATCCTGCCAATTACAGAACCCCATTTCCTTTCTCGGATATATTGTAAACTTCCGTAATTCCAGGGACCGTATCCAGAACGGTCAAAAGTGGTATAATTGTAATTGACTCCTATCCTGTCTGATTTTAAACGGGTGTCCACTATAAAATAATGAAGTTTAAAATCGGAATCCTTTGGATACATAGCTTGCATTTCTTTTAGATACTCATCTTTTTTGTTTGTATCTCCTTGTAATTCGTATATGATAAGTTTTTTGTATCGAAATTCTCTTTTCTCTGGATGCGCTTTTATGGCTTTATTAACGACAATTTCGGCATCGGTATAGTTTTTTTCATCGATATCCATATTGATCAGATAATTGAAAGCATCTTCATAAACTGGATTTTTGTCAATTACATAATTATAATAGTATCTAGCACTATCAGTTACTTTTGTCAATTGATATATTCTGCCTTTCAGCAAATAAAAATCCAAATAATCTGGGGCAAGCTTTATTCCAAGCTCTGTTTTCTTCAAAGCCGATTCATAGTTTTTATCTTTATTGACTTCGCGGATGGCAACATTTAATAGGCTGTCAACATCTATTTTTTGGGCCCAAACAGTATTATTTATTGACATTCCAAGTATTAGAAAAAGAATAAAAAGGGTTTTTATGTAATTTCTGTATCTCATTTCAATCTGTTTTTATCTGTTATTTACTGTCTAAAAAGTATAATTTTTTAAACAGAATACTCATTTTGGTGTTGTATTAAAACCTTGACGTTGCATATTTCCCCAAGATTGTTCTTTTTGTCTAAAAAAATTATAATATCCTTTTAGTGATGCATATACGTTTACTGGGTGATAGTAAAAAGGCTCTATGATTGCCATCAGAATTAATACTGCAACTTCCTTTGTATTTGCATAATTTTTATAAATTATTTCATCTATTAAAATTGAAACAAGAGTAATAATGAGATAGAAAACATAGACTGTCAATGAAAGATAAAGAAAATTTATATAATTGACATTAATTAAAAAAAGGCCTGCTATCAGTACCAAAACCCCCATCAATTCTATAATAGGAATCAAAAACTCAAAGAAAAAGAAATAGGGAAATATTAAGAATCCTGTTTTACCGTATTTTGGGTTAAAAAAGATATTTTTATGTAAATACAGCGTTTGTACCAATCCTCTTGCCCAACGTACCCGTTGCCTAATTAACACGTCTCTTGTCGCGGGTACTTCTGTCCAACATAGCGATTCTGGGATATATTTTATCGAAAAAGGAAGTTTGTGATCGTACATGTATTTTCTCATTCGGGTGATAAGTTCCATGTCTTCTCCTAATGATTTGTGCCAATATCCACCTGCTGCTACAGCAATCTCTTTGTCAAACATACCTAGGCCTCCAGAAACCAATAGCAAACCATTGATTTGACTCCATGCCATTCTGCCAAAAAGAAATGCACGAACATATTCGAGTTCCTGAAATCTCGGATACCATTCTTTTGGGAAGTGTATTTTAACTAAAAAACCATCTTTTACTTCACAAGAATTTGAAATTCGAATTCCTGCGCCAGTTGCAATTACTCTTTTCGATTTGCTTTCTATAAAGGGTTTAGCCAATTTTATTATCGTGTCGTTTTTTAAAATACAATCCACATCGGTACACAAAAACAATGGATATTTTGTTGAATTTATTCCAGCATTGGCAGCATCAGCCTTGCTTTTGGCATTTTCTTTGTCAACAACAAGTAACTTAGAATATAGTGGGTTTTTTGATTTGTAATGCCCCCTTACTGTTTTTGTTTTGATTTTTTCCTGATAATAAAAGTCAACTTTTACCAATTCAAATTCATCTATCAATTTTTGTAAAGTATCGTCTGTGCTGCCATCATTGACTAATACTACTTCAAATTTTGGATATGTTAGGGAGAGCAATGATTTGACGTTATACACCACAGTGGCTCCTTCATTAAATGCTGGAGCAACAACAGAAACACCGGGCAAGTAATTGGATTTTAAGATGACATTGTTTGGGATAAAATACTTTGTATTTAAGTGTTTTTTTATAGCATAATAGGATAACATTGCCAATGTGCAATAGAATAGTATATAGGTTACTGAAAATAAACCCATAAATTTCGTGTAAATTTCTATAATGTTTTCTATCATTTCAAATAAGGAGTATTAACGTGTTTCACCATTTTTCGTACATCTTCATTATCAACAAAATGATTTTTAAAATAATCTGGATTTATTTTATTTAAGCAATATACCGCATCAAGTTTTATATTTTCGTCTGATTTGTTTTCTAATAAATTAGCAATAAAATTCTCGGAGTCTGTCGTTCCTATTCCAGAAAGGGTATTGAAAATTTCTAATTTATTTTCGGTATCTTCATACTTAAATTGTTCAATCAAAAAAGGTTCAGCTTCATAAATAAACAAAAACTTAACAGCCAAAATAGCTTCAAAACGGACAGTCGTGTCGGGGTGTTTTAACAATTCAATAATGGTTTCATTCTCATTTGTATAATTGTAAAAAACCATTAATTTTAGACCTAATTTTATTATGGAAGTGTTTTCAGAGACAATCAATTTGCTTAAATTAGTCGGCATTTTTGTTTTTTTCTGATGTAAAATGTCCATAATATTTATTTCTTCGGCAATAGTAATTTGATCCGAAAAATCAATTAAAGTTTCAAGTTGATCCGGTTCTAAAGAAATTAAGGTCAAAAAAGCACTTGATTTTACACTTCTGTTTTTATGATTTAATAAAGGTGTGACGTATTTTTTTCCTTTTTTATATTCCAATGCTTCCAGCTGGTACATCCCAAGAGATTTAAAATAATAGCGATTACTATTTAAAAGTCTTTTGGTGTATTCAAACAAATCGAATTTTTCGTATAAAAAATGAAAAGTATGGGTAACATCTCCTTTTAAGTTTAATTTTAAAAAAACGATTTCATTTAGCAATAATTTTTTGCACCAGGTTTTTTCAAAAGGAATTTCTTTTTTGAAATGTTTGATTTCTATATCAAAGACTTTTTCGTCGAAGGGAGAAAAAATTAAATTAGTTAAAAAACTATCAATTTTACTTTTGGCATTTTCTAATTTGGGTTTAAATAAATCGTATTTAAATCTATTTAGTACTAAAATTATAATCAATAGTATAAAAACAACTATTAATATAGGTAATACTATGACGATAAAATAATTAATAAATACGTCCATTCAAAAAGAATTAATTATGTTGTGGTATTTTGGAAATGTTACGAAATAAAATCTGATCTTTTGGTAAGATAAGTTTTATTTGTCTTATTGTCTATTTGTTACAGAAAAATAAGCATAACATAAAGATAATTCATTCCATATGAAAATTGCAGTGTTTATTCATTTTTTTACTAATAAAATAATATGGATTTGTTGAAATCAATTTAAAATAACTTTCGATATTTTGACTAAAAACCTTCAAACACGCCCAAACCAAATAAAGCAAAATCATATTTTACAGGGTCTAATGGATCTAGGTTTCTAAGTTTTGCATCCAATTCGGCCAATGCTTTTCCATCATTTTGTTTTCTTTCCAACAAACCTAGTTTTCGAGCAACGTTTCCTGAGTGCACATCCAGTGGACAAGATAGAATTGAGGGTGAAATGGATTTCCAAATTCCTAAGTCTACTCCTTTATTGTCTTGGCGAACCATCCATCTTAGGTACATGTTAATTCTTTTGGCTGCGGATCCTTTTAACGGATCCGAAATATGTTTTTGGGTTCGATAAAGATGGGGAGTTTCAAAAAATGTTTTTTTGAATTCATGTATACTTTTTTGCAAATTGCCTTCTTCAATGCTTGTTGTAAACACGTTTTCCAAACCGCCATGGGTGGTGTAAATGTGTTTCAATCCTTTTATGAACCCCATAAAATCTTGTCCGTTGAAGGTTCTGTGTACAAAAGTGTCTAATCGCTCTAAGTCAGTTGCTTGATGTGACATTACAAAATCATATGGTGCATTACCCATTAAATCCATCATTTTATGAGCGTTCTTGATTATCATTTTTCGATTCCCCCATGAAATTGTAGCACTCAAGAATCCTGCAATTTCAATATCTTCCTTTTGAGTAAATAAATGCGGAATTTGTACGGGATCACTGTCTATAAAATCTAGTGTATTGTATTGTATGACTTTTTCGTCAAGGAAGGATTTGAGTTCGGCAAATGTCATGATTTGAAAATTGATAAGATAGATTTAATCCAATTTTGATGTGCTTTTTTACAACGACAATCCGATTATTGACCGCTAATTTGTCCATCTACCATAACCAATTTTCTATCAGCCATATTAGCCAATTCTTCGTTGTGTGTTACAATTACAAATGTTTGTCCAAATTCATCTCGAAGCTGAAAAAACAATTGATGCAAATTTTCGGCAGAGTGGGTGTCCAGATTTCCAGAAGGTTCATCTGCAAATATAACATCGGGTTTGTTGATCAATGCTCTCGCAACAGCTACTCGTTGTTGTTCTCCTCCCGAAAGTTCATTGGGTTTGTGATTAATTCTATGGGACAAGCCTAAATATTCTAATAATTTTCGGGCATCTTTTTCGGTTTCAGCTTTGGATTTATTAGCTATGAAAGCCGGTATGCAAACATTTTCTAATGCAGTAAACTCAGGCAATAACTGGTGAAATTGAAATATGAATCCAAGATTTAGGTTTCTGAACTTCGATAATAATTTATCATTCATTTTTAAAATATCTTCTCCATTGATAGTTAAAGATGCTTCGTTCTCACTGATTTTTATTTCCCTTTTTTGGGTTAGAGGGCTACTTGGTTTATCTAATGTTCCAAGAATTTGCAAGAGTGTTGTTTTTCCAGCGCCCGAAGCTCCTACAATCGAAACAATTTCGCCTTTTTCAATGTGTAAATCTACTCCTTTTAATACCTCTAATTGATCGTAATATTTATGGATGTTTTTTGCGTGTATCATTTCAATCTGTTTTTACAAAGAAACAAAGTATTTTGTTGATTATTCTTGTCATAGAATTTTTTTATAATGTAATAAATTATAAATTAATGTTAACATGTATTTTTTGTTTAATTAAATAGTAAATTTGTTAAACAAAAAAATAAATAATCATGTCCATGCTATTAGAAAAAGAAATTTACGATTTGATTGGAGATAATCATCAAATGACGTCTGCCGATACACCAATGCGAACTGATGCTTTTGATAAATCTGATGAGCAAAAAATGCAATCCATCGAGAAGCTTTTTCATGGAATCATGGAAGAAATGGGTATGGATATGACTGATGATAGTTTGCAGGGAACACCTCATAGAGTTGCAAAAATGTTTATTCAGGAAATATTTTCAGGATTGAATCCAAAAAATAAACCTAAAATTTCCGTTTTTGAGAATAGCTACAATTATGATAAAATGTTGGTCGAAGCCAATATTAGTTTTAATTCAACTTGTGAACATCACTTTTTGCCTATAATAGGGAAAGCACATATTGGTTATGTTTCCAGCGGCAAAGTTATTGGTTTGTCCAAGCTGAATAGAATTGTTGATTATTATTCGAGAAGACCGCAAGTTCAGGAACGATTGATTATGCAAATTTTTAATGAACTGAAAACCGTTTTAGAGACCGATAATGTCATTGTTATTATGGAAGCAAAACATCTGTGTGTATCGAGTAGAGGCATTAAAGATGAATCCAGTTTTACATCTACTATTCAATATGGAGGAATATTTGACCAAAAGGAAAATAGAAATGATTTTTTTAATATGATAAAATTTGAAAAATGAAACGATTAGATTTGTATATTTAGGCAAATCTAATTTTTGAAAATGGAAAACGAAATAGAAGATAAAAATACTAAAAACAGAAAGCTAATTTTAGGTATTTTGTTTGATGCTATTGGAATGTTGTCGTTTACTATCCCCGTTATTGGTGATTTTTCGGATGTGGTTTGGGCGCCGTTAGCGGGATTTTTAATGACCAAAATGTACGAAGGCAGGGTAGGTAGAGTAGCGGGTGTTTTGACTTTTGTTGAAGAAATTTTGCCGTTTACCGATGTTATTCCTTCCTTTACATTGACTTGGGTTTATACCTATTGGATAAAAAGCAAGGTCAATAATGTCAGTTTTAAAAACGGCAATAAGAAAATAGAAAATAAAAAATAAAAGAACTTAAAACTTCTTCTATTCTTTAAATAAAAATCCCAATCCCATACTTTTAAGCATTTTTTTTTCAAAAGCCCAAAAGAATTTAAATTGACCAAAAAGAAAACCTATTGCAACCAATAAAACTTGATAAATAGGAAAAATTAAAAGCAGTCGAATAGGAGTGTACCAGTGTCCCAATTCGTCTTTAGCAATTCCCAACCACACACAAAAAGGTCTGGATAAATAAGCTGAAGCTGATCCTGTAATGGCAAAAACAACAAAAATAATGGCCAATTGCCAATTGGATGTAAGTCCCCAACGTTGTTTTAATCCCATGATTTTTAATTTATTGCTTTTTTGCAAATATAACAGGTTTTAATGGTTGAACTTGTATTTTTAGAGTGTTGTTTTCCTATTTTATGGAATTACTATTTCATTTAAAAAAAATTATGGTTTATTAAAAACACGGTCAATTATTTCAAATAAATTTTCTCTATTGATTGGTTTTGTTATATAATCATTAAATCCCATTTTGAATATTTTTTTCTTATCCGCATTCGATGAGAATGCAGTTTGTGCTACAATGGGTAAATCTGGGCGAAAAGGCTGTATTTTTTCTAACGCTTCGAAACCATCCATAATGGGCATTTTTATATCCATTAGAACCAAATCAATATTTGGATTATTTAAGCAAATATCTACTGCTTCTTGTCCATTTACCGCTCGAATAATTTTGTAATTCTTGGTTTTCATAATTTTTTGAAACAACAAAAAGTTTATGTTGTCATCTTCCGCAATCAATATAGTTCCTTCTTCTTCGCCTTTTTTTAATCCAATTGGTTTGATGACTTGCTTAACTGTAATGTTTTTACTATCAATATATTGTAAAGGGATTGTAAAAGTAAATATGGAACCTTTACCTATTTCTGATTTCAATTCTATTTGGCCACCAAGCATTTCTACATAAGCTTTGGATATGGATAACCCCAATCCTAATCCTCCGGCTTTAATAGATTTTTCGCCACCAACTCTTCTAAAACGATCAAAAATATAAGGCTGGCTTTTTTTCTCTATTCCAAAGCCTGTATCTTTTACAGTAAATTTAATTGTAGTGTTTTGTTCGTCAATTTCGTAACCAAAAGCTACATAACCATCATCAGTAAATTTAATAGCATTATTGACTAAATTGACAATGATTTGTTTCAGTTTGACTTCATCTGTTTTGATGTTGAATTTTGCAGGTTCATTGTTTTTCAATATGTAAAAATCAATTTTTTTAGATTTTTTTATTGTGATTTTTATGGTATCGTACAATTCATTAATGCAAGATTCTAGATTTACTGCATTGAAGTTTGGTTTGATTTGTTGAGAATCTATTTTTGACATTTCTATAAGATCATCAATAATTGAGATTAGATTTTTACCACTTTTTTCAATTACCGATAAATATTCAATTTGCTCAACTTTATCAACTTCAGTATTCAAAAGTAAGTCTGTGAAACCAACGATTGCATTCATTGGAGTTCGAATTTCGTGTGATAAATTAGATAAAAATGAGGTTTTAAGACGATCGCTCTCTTCGGCCTTTAATTTGGCAGTGACCAACTCCGTTTCTCTTTTGCTTTTATCTTCAAAAATGGCTCCAATATATTTAAATTCTCCTGTTGATTTTTTTAAATCTTTAATGTATTTTTTGTTGCCCGTTTCAAGGATCCTTGTAATTGTTAGAAGTGGTGTATAAAACCATTTTTTGCTAAAATACAGACAGATTAAAATGCTTAATGTCAATGCAACAGCACTTAAATCTACAGTTTGTTTGATGCTTTTTAGTTCTAATAAATTTTTTCTTGCAAATATAAGTTGTGATTGGGAAACTCCTTTCCAATTTTTTAAATTTAGTGTAGCAGTTATTAATGTGTTATTTTCATTTTTTTGGTTATTTGTCTGAATTCGAATTGTATCCGATTGTGTAGTTTTCTTTAAAAAAGATATGTATTTTTTATCTAATAATCTAGTGATAAAAACAGTTCCTAAAGCCTGTGAATTTTTGCTGTTTTCGGATTGAATAGTGGTTCCAAATATTTCAACAATTCCTTTGGGACTGTTGGTATAAAAATGAATGAATTTAGTTCTTGAAAGGTTATTTATAGCTTCATCTGAGATTAAATTTTCTGGAAGTGTTGAGGGATAATTTGTTACGGAAATAGATTTGTGATTTCTGTCAAAAAATTCGATTCGTTCAAATGTATTGTCTTCATAAAGGTTCTCTACTTTTTTTACAAACCAGTCTTTGTTAGGTTTTTTTACAAAATCAATAATTCCATCAGTTTGTGATATAGCGGTCAGATATTCAAAATTTTCTTTTGTGTTTTGATCCATTATAGAATTCACTTCTTTGATGAAAGTTTCAGTGTTGTTTTTATGGATTTCTTTTTTGTTTAAATAGATTTGATAGTAGAGTTGGGCATGAAATAATGCAAAGAGAACTGCAATTACAGCAATTACAATTAATAATTTGGTATGTACGTTAAGACTTTTTGCTTTTTTCATTATAAAATGTTTTACTATTTTTTGATAAATGTTTCAAATAGGAGTTTTGTAATTCATAAAAAAGTTGAAAACATTTGTACTAGGTAATGTATCATATTGTGAGCATCATTTGCTATCAATATTATGTTTTTTTGTTACAAAATTTAATCTAAATTCTGTCTTTATTATTAGAATTCAAGACGGTTAGTTTTTTTGTTTTTATAAATTTCGTCAATAATTTCAAACAATTTTTCTCGATTGATGGGTTTTGTAATGTAATTATTGAATCCAACTTTGTAAATTTTCTCTTTATCCTCATTAGATGAAAATGCAGTTTGTGCTATTATAGGAAGATTAGGCCTTATTGGGTGTATTTTGTCAAAAGCTTCATAGCCGTCCATAATGGGCATTTTTATGTCCATAAGAACTAAATCAATATTTGGATTACTTAAACAAATATCTACCGCCACTTGACCATTTTCTGCACGAATTATTTTAAAATTTTTTGTTTTCATGATTTTTTGAAATAGCAAAAAATTAATATTATCATCTTCGGCAATCAAAATTGTACCTTCTTCAGCTCCTTTGTGAGCCTTGATTTGATTTATGGATTGAACTGTTATTTTTTTAGTTTTTATATATTCTAAAGGAATCGTAAAAGTAAAAACTGACCCTTGATTCAATTTTGAGTCTAGTTCTATTGTACCATTTAGCATTTCGACATACGCTTTTGATATAGCTAGACCCAATCCCAAACCTCCTGCTTTTATAGATTGGTCACCACCAACTCTTCTAAAGCGGTCAAATATGTATTTCTGATTTTTTTCTTCTATACCAAATCCGGTGTCTTTGACACTAAATTTGATTGCTTTGTTTAGTTCATCAATCTCATAACCGAATGAGACAGAACCTTTCTCTGTAAATTTGATTGCATTGGTAACCAGGTTTACTATTATTTGTTTCAGTTTAACTTCATCCGTTTTTATAGGATGTCGTGCGGGATTCTTAGTTTCGATTATCTTGAAATCTATTTTTTTTGTTTTTTTAATAGCTATTTGTATGCTTTCATATAAATCATGAATGCACGTTTCTATATTAACTGCGGTGTAATTGGGAATAATTTTTTGGGATTCAATTTTTGACATTTCAATTAGATCATCAATAATCGAAATTAAATTTTTTCCGCTTTTGTCAATTACGCTAAGATATTCCTGTTGTTCTTCTTTGGGAACTTCAGTATGCAATAATAAATCGGTAAAACCAACAATGGCATTCATAGGAGTTCGTATCTCATGTGATAAATTGGCTAAAAATGAGGATTTCAGCTTATCGCTTTCTTCGGCTTTTAATTTAGCATTTACAAGCTCTTTTTTTTGTCTAGAACTTTCTTCGAAAAGTTGACCAATATTTTTAAAATCACCTTCAGTGTTTTTTAATGTCTCAATAGATTTTTTATCTCCAGTTTCTAAGGCTTTAGTAATAGATTTTATTGGGTTGTATACCCATTTTTTTGTGTAGATTATTCCTATTGTAAAAAATACTAATACAACAAAAAGCATCCCAAATAGAGTATTAAAAATGGTTTTAATAAATAGTCCAAAAGGTCTTTCGAAATTTATACGGGTGATGAATTTTCCTTGGTAATCTTTTAAATCTGCATTGAAATAAAGTTGATACTCCTGTTTTTTTTGTAGGCTTGGATTTGTAGAAAATGAAATCTTTGAATTGGTTATTTTTTCTACACTTTGTTTTAATTGATTATCAATTAATCGGGCCAAAATAAAGTAACCAGCTGGTTTTAATTTTTTACTGTCGCTTGCGCCAGTTATTGTAGCACCAAAAACTTCAACTAATCCATCGTTGGTTTTTAAATAAAACCGGGCTTTTTTTACCTTTTTTAAAAAGAGTAATGCTTTTTCGGGAATAAAATCAGGAACTTTTATTTTAGAATCATTAGAATGATCAATGATTTTGTTGTCAATACCATAGACTCCAATGTAATCTGATTTGTAAGTTTTAGGATTTGAGTACATTTCAAAAAACCAATTTTTATCTTTAGTTTTAGTATAATCCACAAAATCATTCCAACTGGCATCGCTTTCCATTGCAGTAATAATCTGTTTGGATTCAAGATCTATCATACGAGTTATTTCATCTTGAAATTGAGTATTAAAATTGGTATAGATTATTCTTTTTATATTTTGGACATAAAATAAAAAAGCGATTAATAAAACTATCGCAAAAACATTCATTGCTATCACAAGCAATATTATTTTTGGATTTGATTTTTTGGATTCTACTTTTTTCATAAAAAAAATATCAAAAAGATTTTATTAAAAAAAACTGGGTCCTGTTATTGGCTTTTAATCAAAATAAGAATAGTTTTCTTGTCTCATAGTCAAATAGTGTGCCGTAATTTGTATTTTGAAGTGTTTTTTTAAATTAGTATCTCATTTTAAATAATTGAAATCTATTCTAAATATACCAAAAAAGTAGATTACAAATCAATTAGGTATTTAATAAATATAAAAAAGTCATTCACAACTCGTGAATGACTTTTTTTAAAAGCTAATTTTTGAAGTTACTTTCCAAATAGTTTCCCTAAAAAACCACTTATACCACCACTACTTTTGGATACTGCTATAGCATCATTCAAATCTAATTTTCCATCTGCGTTTTGGTCTAACCCAAACTGTGTTCCGTATTTTGAAATTGTATCCATGATTCCGGAAGTTTGGGCACCGCCTCCCGAAATAGCTCCAATTAAATCTGTTAATTGAAAACTGTCATTGGGATCATTGGTTTTGTTTACTAATCCTCCTAGAATTTTAGGAATCATACTATTGGCTACTCCAGCTGCTGCAGTACTGTTTAAACCAAATTTTTCTCCCAAACTTCCAGTAAGTTGCTCGGTGATTTGTTGAACCGCTGGGTTCGAAGGATTTTGAGCGTTGTTACCTTGCAGTAGTCCAGCCAGTTTCTCGACACCTCCGTCGGAAGCCATTTTTTGCAAACTGGAAAAAATAGAATTTCCCGCTTCTTCCATTACCGCTTCATTATTTTCATTTGGAATTGCATTGTTGTTTACAACTGCTTCTTGTCCAAATTGTTGCACTAATTGTGTTAATTGCTCAAACATAGGCTTTTGATTAAAAGTGAAATCAAATTTAATTAAAAAAAAGTGGTAATTTATTAACTTCAATTAATAAATCACCACTTATGTTGTTTAAAATCAGTTAGTTGTTTTAGTTGACTAGTGATTTGTTAAATAAACTAATTATTTGATGTGCAAGCTCAATGCCTATTCTATCTTGTGCTTCTATAGTAGCAGCGCCAATATGTGGTGTCAATGAAATTTTCGGATTCATTAAAATAGTTATTTCTGGATTTGGTTCATTTTCATAAACATCTAATCCGGCGAATAAAACTTTTCCATTATCCAATGCTTTTATTAATGCAACTTCATCGATAGCTCCACCGCGAGCACAGTTTACAATTCCTACACCGTCTTTCATCAAGTCCAATTCTTTTTTACCAATGACATAACCGTCTTGCGCTGGAACGTGTAGCGAAATGAAATCTGCTTCTTTAAATAAAGATTCTAAGGATTGGGAATGAATTGATATGGTGATCGTTTGTCCGTCAAAAAAAGAAATTTTTATATCTTTCTTGGGGATATGGGTATCACTATAAATAACTTTCATTCCGAGTCCGATTGCTATTTTTGCGGTAGCTTTTCCAATTCGGCCCATGCCGATAATTCCAAGAGTTTTTCCTCTTAACTCAAGACCATCCGCATACGCTTTTTTCAAACCGTTAAAGTTGGTATCACCTTCAAGGGGCATATTTCTATTGGAATCATGCAAAAATCGTACTCCACTAAATAAATGGGCAAAAACCAATTCGGCCACAGATTCTGATGAGGAAGCTGGGGTATTTATAATATGAATTCCTTTGCTTTTAGCATAGTCTACATCAATATTGTCCATTCCTACTCCGCCGCGACCAATGATTTTGAGGCTTGGGCAAGCATCAATTATATCTTTGCGAACTTTTGTGGCGCTACGAACCAATATAACGCTTATGTCATTTTTGTTTACAAAATTAGCTACTTGTTCCTGTGCTACTTTTGTAGTTATAACTTCAAAACCGGCTTTTTCTAAAGCATTAATACCACTTTTTGAAATTCCGTCGTTTGCTAATATTTTCATTAATTTTTTATTTAAAGATTGAAATATTTAATTATTTAAAGATTCAATCTGTTTTTTTTAAATTGAGAAATAGAATGATTTACAATTGATTTTTTTTCAATCATTCAATATTTAATTTTTAAATCTCTTTTTCCAAAGCTTTCATCACATCAACAAGTACTTGCACGCTTTCTAATGGAAGTGCATTGTACATTGATGCTCTGTAACCGCCAACAGAACGATGTCCCGGCAGTCCAGAAATCCCGGCTGCTTTCCATAATTCGTCAAATTTGGCAGTATGTGATTCATCATTCAATAAAAAGGTTGCATTCATATTAGAACGGTCTTCAACGGCTGCCGTTCCTCTGAATAATGGGTTTCTGTCAATTTCGTTATAAAGCAAAGCTGCTTTGGTATCATTTATTTTTTCGATAGCCTCAATTCCGCCTAAGTTTTTCAACCATTGTAAGGTCAATAGTGATGCGTAAACGGGGAAAACAGGAGGTGTGTTGTACATGCTTTCTGCTTTGATATGTTTGGCATAATCCAACATACTAGGTATTGTGCGTCCTGTTTTACCAAGAACTTCCTCTTTGATAACTACCAAAGTTGTACCGGCTGGCCCCATATTTTTTTGAGCACCAGCATAAATAATATCGAATTTTGAAAAGTCCAATTTTCTAGAAAAAATATCTGAACTCATATCGCATACAACAGGTATATTTGTTGAAGGAAACTCTTTCATTTGAGTTCCAAAAATAGTATTGTTGCTCGTGCAGTGAAAATAATCTGCATCATTAGGTATAGCATATCCTTTTGGAATATGATTGTAGTTTTGTTCTTTTGATGAAGCAACAACCACTGTGTTGCCAAACGTTTGTGCTTCTTTTATAGCTGCAGACGCCCAAGTACCTGTATCTAAGTAGGCGGCTTTTCCACCTTCTTTTAGAATATTATAAGGAACCATTAAAAATTCTAAGCTGGCACCACCTCCTAAAAATAAGACTTGATATCCTTTTCCTTTTAGATCTAAAAGTTCTAAAACCAATGCTCTGGCCTCTTCCATTACAGCAACAAAATCTTTACTACGATGTGAAATTTCTAAAAGCGATAAGCCGGAATCGTTAAAATTTAAAATGGCTTGTGCTGATTTTTCGAAAACTTCTTGTGGTAAAATACATGGTCCTGCGCTGTAGTTGTGTTTTTTCATGGTGTAGTTAATTTTTTTAATAAGTGACACGTATTGAGCTATTTTTATTCCGTTTTATAGCTATTTCATGCTGTATTTTGGTCAAAATTTAAGTTTGCAAATTTCGGGAATAGTTAATAAAAAAGCATTGAATTATTCGCATTAATATGTTTTTTTGATGCTATCTTATTAACAAAAACGATATAGTATCAATATTATCAGCGTAATCCCATAATTTAGGCAATTGTGATTGTCCAAAAGGAATACTGTTTTTTACAAGATTATTGCTTACAATGCATTGAATTTGCTCGCTTTCTGAATCCAATCGATTTTGTAAATCGTTTATATCGTCGTAAAATTCATAAAATACACTGGTAATTGGAGAGGCGTGACTTGAATCTTCTTTTAAAGTCAGGAAACCATTGTCCAACAATTTGAAATTACTCATTAAAAAAACGGCTTTATTGTAATCGTAATTATTGGCATATTTCTCGTAATGAATCACATCCTGGTATTCAAAAATTGCTTCAAAAAAGGGTTCAAAGGAATAGCCTTTCGGAACAAAAAGTTTGGAAACATTTCGACATCCTAAACCAAAATACCTAAAGATATCTTCACCTAATGCAGTTAATTGTTCTTTGGATTCTTTTCCATTCAATACGGCAATCGAATTTCTGTTTTTTCTTATAATGGAAGGTTTCTCTTTAAAATAATATTCAAAATAGCGCGCAGTATTGTTGCTTCCTGTTGCAATAACGGCATCAAAATTTTCTAATTTTCCTTCTACAAATGTGATTTTATTTTTGAATTCAGGCTCACAAGCAATAAGATAATTGGCTAAGAATGGCAAAAGATGTTGGTCATTGGAAGATGTTTTTACCAGGACATCATGTCCCGTAATCAAAACCGATAAGAAATCATGAAAGCCAACAAGCGGAATATTTCCGGCCAATATTAAAGCTACTTTTTTTGGTTTCACTTCGCTAAAATCATAGTTAGAAAGCCATTTGGACAAATTTTCATCGGTCAATGCTTCTGCCCAAGATTGAATAGAAAAATAGACTTGTTCTGGAGTGTACCAACCATTATGCGACTGAGAAAGCTGAATTAAAGCGATAAATTTTTCAAAAAACACATCATTTCCAAATACCGTTTCATCCTTTGTGCAGTTCCCTTCTTTGAACTGGGCCAGGAATTGCCCTAATTTAACAAATGCGCTTTTTTTTGTATCTAATGTCATAATGTTTGTTTATGAAATGTTTTGATTGTAATTTTGCACAAAAATAAGCTTTTTATAAGCTTTAGGCAAAAGTTGGGTTCAGTATTCGTATTTCGTTTAATTGAACTTTAGACTTTTGAACTTTCAACCTTAAAACTAGACAAAGAATGGCAATTATAATAACCGATGAATGCATTAATTGTGGGGCTTGCGAACCTGAGTGCCCAAATACAGCAATATATGAAGGAGCTGATGATTGGAGATATAAAGACGGAACAAAACTAAAGGGGAAAGTAATTTTGCCAGATGGTAGTGAAGTAGATTCTGAGGCTGCCCAAACACCAATTTCAGACGAAGTATATTATATTGTTCCAGGGAAATGTACAGAGTGTAAAGGATTTCATGATGAGCCACAATGTGCTGCCGTATGTCCTGTAGATTGTTGTATACCAGATGATAATCATGTTGAATCTGAAGAGACTTTATTGAACAGACAAGCTTTTTTGCATAACGAATAGTTTAAAAAGCATTAGTAATAAAAACAAAATCCTAAGTAAGCTTAGGATTTTTTTTATGTCAATTTTTTTCTTGCTACAATTACATAGGTATCATAAGCATAGGTTTTTCGATCAATAGTTTTGATGATTTCGAAATTATTTAAATACAAAAACAATTCAATTTCATTTAAAGTAAATACGCGAACAGTCGAGAGATCATCTAAAATAATTTCCTTTTCACCATTTACTAATGTGTAGTATTGGGCACTCCATTCGAGCATAAAATTTTCTAAAGGAGTTGTGTCCCAATGACTTTCTCTAATATAATTTACGCCTTCGTATGAAGCTTCGTGTATTATGTTTTCATTCTTTTTGATAAAAGGAATAAAACGGTTGGCATCTATGAAATCAAAAATAATGACACCATTATCGTTTAAATTTTTATAAAGTGAGGTAAAAGTGTTGTTTATGTCTTCATTATTAATCAGATAGCTGGTAGAACGGCCAGTAATCAAAATGGCATCGACAGCAGTTTCAAGTTCGAATTCGCGCATATCACCGTGAATAAAGTGGCTGTCTTTATTTCTTTCCTGAGCTATGGCAATCATACTTAGACTATAATCCAGACCAATATAATTGTGATTGTTTTCCTGAAAGCGTTTGGCTAGATTACCAGTGCCACTGCCTATTTCGAGTATGGAATTGCAATTGTTTTCTTGAATTAATCTATTATAGAACTCATATTCTTCATCATAATCGATGAAGGTTTGGTACATGGCATCAAAAATGGCTGCCATTTTTCCTTTAAACAAATTTGCCATAAGAATGTTATTAGAGTTTAAATTTAGGAAAATAAAGGGAATAAAAAAAGAGCTATCAAAACGATAGCCCTTTTTTTTTGTGGTTAATTTTTTTAGAAAGAAAAACCTAATCGAGCATAATAAAATGCTCCACAGTAATTTCTTAATACACTTACTTATTTATAATAACAGTTTAGTTTAGGATATCTATTAAGAAATAGAACAGGATGGCCGAAGAATTGATATTAATTATTTTATAAATACACCAACCGAAAACACCGACTGAAAACTTGTCAATTACGAGCATTATATCTTATATTTGCAAACTTTAAAAAAGGAATTACTAAAAAGCAGATAGCGGGCAACTGTTATTTGTAAACACATATAACATGAAAGCAGGAATTGTAGGGTTACCAAATGTTGGAAAATCAACATTATTCAATTGTTTATCGAATGCAAAAGCGCAAAGTGCCAACTTTCCTTTTTGTACAATCGAACCTAATATTGGTGTAGTAAATGTACCCGATCCAAGAATTGAAAAATTAGAATTGTTGGTCAAACCAGAACGAGTTCAGATGGCGACGGTTGATATCGTTGATATCGCCGGATTGGTAAAAGGTGCTAGCAAAGGTGAAGGTTTAGGGAATCAATTTTTAGGAAACATTAGAGAGTGTAACGCTATCATTCACGTATTGCGTTGTTTTGATAATGATAATATTGTTCACGTTGACGGAAATGTAAATCCTATTCGTGACAAAGAAACCATTGATATCGAATTGCAATTGAAAGATCTTGAAAATGTAGAAAAACGTTTGGAAAAGGTAAATCGTGCTGCCAAAACCGGTAACAAAGAAGCACAAACCGAGAAAGCGCTTTTAGATAGAATCAGAGAAACACTGTTGCAGGCAAAATCAGCCAGAACCATAATTCCTCAAAATAATGACGAGGAAGTATTGTTGGAAGGTTTTCAATTGATTACAGCAAAACCGGTATTGTACGTTTGTAATGTGGATGAGAATTCTGCAGTTACCGGAAATAAATATGTAGATCAGGTTCGCGAATTGGTAAAAGATGAAGATGCTGAAGTTATCGTTCTTTCTGTTGGAGCCGAAGCAGATATTACCGAATTAGAAAGTTACGAAGAGCGTCAAGTTTTTCTTGAAGATATGGGACTTACTGAGCCAGGAGCATCAGTTTTGATTCGTACCGCTTACAAATTATTGAAGCAACAAACTTATTTTACCTGCGGTGTCAAAGAAGTTCGTGCTTGGACCATAAATATCGGAGCGACAGCACCACAAGCAGCAGGAGTTATTCATACCGATTTTGAAAAAGGTTTCATCCGCGCCGAAGTGATTTCGTATGAAGATTTCGTTCACTACGGATCAGAAGCAAAATGTAAAGAGGCTGGAAAATTCAAAGTAGAAGGAAAAGAATATATCGTAAAAGACGGAGACGTGATGCACTTTAGATTTAATGTATAGTTTCTAAAAAAATAGAGAAAATAATAAAGAGAATCGAAGAAACCTGCAAGAGCCATTTTGCAGGTTTTTTATTGAAGAATTTTTATAGATTTCTGTTAGATTAATAATTAATTTAACATTGAATTTTAATCTAAAAAGAAATTTTAAAGTTATAAAAACAAAAATTAATTATATAAAACTTTGAGAAAAGCATTGCATAACTTTGGTTTAAATTTTCAATAAACAGATTATGCTAAACAAGGACTTTTTGTCTAAATCTTGGTTTTTGCTCAAAATTACAACTTTAGAATTTATCGATGATAATGCTATAAAACTGAGCGCAGCCTTGGCTTATTATACTATTTTTGCTTTACCACCACTTTTAATCATTATTATCACAATATGTGGTTTTTTCTTTGGTGAAGAAGCAGTAACAGGACAACTTTATGGGCAAATTAATTCCTTGGTTGGTAGCGATGCCGCCATTCAGATTCAAGGTGCTATAAAAAATGTTGAACTTTCTGGAAATAATGTTTTTGTCACTATATTTGGTGTAACTATGTTATTAATTGGTGCTTCAGGAGTTTTTGCGGAGATTCAAAGTTCTATCAATTATATTTGGGGTTTACGAGCAAAACCCAATAAAGGATTTAAAAAGTTCATTCAAAACCGATTGATGTCTTTTTCGATGATTGTTTCATTAGGTTTTTTGATGATAGTAAGCTTATTGGTCAATGTCATATTGGATATAGCAAATTCTAGGTTAAAATTATATTTTCCAGAAAGTACGATTTACTTATTTTATGTTATTAACTCGGTAATTGTGTTTTCTATAATCACATTATTATTTGCAATTATTTTCAGAACATTGCCGGATGGGATTATAAAGTGGCGGGATGCTTGTCTTGGAGCTTCTTGTACAGCAATACTGTTTATGATAGGAAAATTTGCCATTGGTTATTATTTGGGGAATTCTACGATTGCTTCAATATATGGTGCTGCAGGATCGGTAATAATTATTTTGGTTTGGGTGTATTATTCGTCTATAATTCTTTACTTTGGAGCCGAATTTACCAAAGTGTATGCAAAAACGTATGGAGGTAAAATTTTTCCAAACGAATACTCGGTTGAAATTAAAAAAGAAATTTTTGAAATAGATAAATCCTAAAAAAAGAATATATGAAAATCATAGCCTTTGCTGGAAGTCCAAGCAAAAAGTCCATCAATAAAAAATTGGCCACTTATGCTGCGGGTTTGTTTGAAAATGGTCAAGTTGAGGTTTTGGATTTAAACGATTATGAAATGCCATTATTCAGCGTTGACAAAGAGGAAATAATAGGTCAGCATCCATTGGCGAAAGCATTTCTTGAAAAAATAACCACTGCCGATCTTTTGGTAGTTTCTCTTGCCGAAAATAATGGAAATTACAGCGCCGCTTTCAAAAACACAGTGGATTGGTGCTCTAGAATAAACGGAAAACTATTTCAACACAAACCAATGTTATTGATGGCTACATCACCTGGTGCTAGAGGTGGAGCAAGTGTTCTGGAGATTGCCAAAAACAATTTTCCCCGATTTGCGGCCAATATTAAAGCTGTTTTCTCATTGCCTAGTTTTGAGGCTAATTTTGATATTGAAGCTAATGTTATTTCAAACGTTGAATTAGATAAACAACTTAAAGAGATTGTTTGTAATTTTTAAATAGCAATGTCAGTTCAAAAAATCTAAAATCTAAATTCTGCAATCTAAAGTTTATTTCCTGCTGTCAATATCATTCTTAATAACTTTGCGAACTACTTCTTTTAAATTTTATCGAATTACACTACATTAGCGCAAATTCGATAAAATTCCAAAATGTCAGATCAAAATCAATACACCGAAGATAATATCCGTTCTCTCGACTGGAAAGAACACATCCGTATGCGTCCTGGGATGTACATTGGAAAACTCGGAGACGGATCTTCACCAGATGATGGTATTTATATTTTATTAAAAGAGGTTCTCGACAACTGTATTGATGAATTTGTAATGGGGGCTGGTAAAACCATCGAAGTGACCATTAAAGATAAAACAGTTACTGTTCGTGATTATGGGCGTGGAATTCCATTAGGGAAAGTGATTGATGTGGTTTCCAAAATGAATACCGGTGGAAAATACGATTCATTGGCCTTCAAGAAATCAGTTGGTTTGAATGGAGTGGGGACAAAAGCAGTGAATGCATTGTCTCATTTTTTTCGTGTGGAATCCGTTCGTGATGACAAACAAAAAGCGGCCGAGTTTTCGGGCGGGAATTTAGTTCTCGAAGAAGATGTAATTGAAACTACAAAGAGAAAAGGTACTAAAGTATCTTTTATACCGGATGAAGCTATTTTTAAGAACTATAAATTCAGGTATGAGTATGTAATCAAAATGCTCAAAAACTATTGTTACTTAAACAATGGTTTGACGATAATTTTTAATGGTGAAAAATATTATTCCGAAAACGGGTTAAAAGATTTACTGGAAGAAACCATACACGCTGATGATTTAGAGTATCCGATTATTCACCTCAAAGGGGATGATATCGAAATGGCTTTGACGCACAGTAAAACCCAATATAGCGAAGAATACCACTCTTTTGTGAATGGACAAAACACCACACAGGGAGGAACGCATCTCGCGGCTTATCGTGAAGCAATTGTCAAAACGATAAGAGAGTTTTACAACAAAAGTTTTGAAGCTTCAGATGTTCGTAAATCGGTTGTGAGTGCCATAAGCATCAAAGTAATGGAACCTGTTTTTGAGTCACAAACCAAAACCAAACTGGGTTCGACTGACATGGGTTCTGAACCAGGAATGCCTTCGGTTCGTACGTTTGTAAATGATTTTGTAAAAACAAAATTAGACAATTATTTACACAAGAATCCAGTAACAGCCGATGCTTTATTGCGAAAAATTCTCCAAGCCGAACGCGAGCGTAAAGAATTATCGGGAATTCGAAAACTAGCCACAGATCGTGCCAAAAAGGCCAATCTTCACAATAAAAAATTAAGGGATTGCCGTGCACATCTTCCAGATACAAAAAACCCAAAGAGTTTGGAAAGTACTTTGTTTATTACCGAGGGAGATTCGGCTTCCGGGTCGATTACCAAATCTCGTGATGTAAATACTCAGGCGGTGTTTAGTTTGCGTGGTAAGCCTTTGAATTCCTACGGAATGAGTAAAAAGATTGTGTATGAAAATGAAGAGTTCAATTTATTGCAGGCGGCTTTGGATATCGAAGATGGATTGGAAAAATTGCGTTACAACAACATCGTAATCGCGACCGATGCCGATGTCGATGGAATGCACATTCGCTTGTTGTTGATTACTTTTTTCCTGCAGTTTTTTCCGGAATTAATCAAAGAAGGGCATTTGTATATTTTGCAAACACCACTTTTTAGAGTTCGAAACAAGAAAGAAACCATTTATTGCTATTCGGAAGAAGAACGAAAAGATGCTATAGAAAAACTAAAACCAAAACCGGAAATCACCCGATTTAAGGGATTGGGAGAGATTTCGCCAGATGAGTTTAAGAATTTTATTGGAGAAACGATTCGCCTTGATCCTATTATGATGGATAAAAATACTTCTATCGAGCAGTTATTGTCTTTTTATATGGGTAAAAACACTCCCGACAGACAAGATTTTATCATAAAGAATCTGAAGGTAGAGATTGATGTTTTGGAAGAAGTGAAATAATATAGATTTGGTAGTGTCAGAAAATCTTCAAAATAAAGCTTTGTTTTCTCAAGTAGTCGAATTATTGCAAAATGCTCGACAACAGGTTTTACGTACCGTAAATTCAACAATGGTTTATACCTATTTTGAAATAGGAAGAATGATTGTGGAAGAAGAACAAAACGGAAAAGACAGAGCCGAATATGGGAAGCAATTATTAAAAGGGCTTTCTGAACAGTTGAATAATAAGTTTGGAAAAGGGTTTTCTGTAGTTAATTTAGAGAGTATGAGGAAGTTTTATTTGACTTACTCAATTTCCGAGACAGTGTCTCGGATTTTACAAATTCAAAAATCCCAGTCAGCGACTGGGGAATTCAATACTAATATATCTCAGTCAGTGACTGGGTTTTCTGAAAATCAAAAAACGCAGTCGCTGATTTCGTTTTTCAAACTAACTTGGACACATTATGTTTTCTTAATACGAATTGATGACTTAAGCGAGAGACGTTTCTATGAAATAGAATCCGAAAAATACAATTGGAGTGTTCGGGAATTAAAACGCCAATATGATTCGGCACTTTATACACGATTGGCTTTAAGCCGAGATAAAGCAGGGATTTTGAAACTTTCTGAAAAAGGCCAGATTATAGAGAAACCAAAAGATATTATCAAAGACCCCTATATTTTGGAGTTTTTAGGATTGCCTGAATTGCATCAATATTCTGAATCGGAGTTGGAAGAAGAAATTATCAATAAATTAGAACATTTTTTATTAGAATTGGGTCACGGTTTTACTTTTGTAGCCAGACAAAACAGAATTACTTTTGATGATAAACATTTTCGAATTGATTTGGTTTTTTATAACCGAATATTGAAATGTTTTGTTCTAATTGATTTAAAAATAGGAGAATTAAAGCATCAAGATTTAGGACAAATGCAAATGTATGTCAATTATTACGACAGAGAAATGCGTTTGGAAGACGAGAACAAAACCATTGGAATTGTCCTTTGCCAAAACAAAAGTGATTTGGTTGTAGAATACACTTTACCTGAAAATAACGAGCAAATATTTGCCAGTAAATACAAAACAATTCTGCCAAGCAGAGAAGATTTAATACAATTAATATCGGAATCAAAATAAATGAAAGACGAAGAAGACGATAACATAATTTCAGACAACGAAGAAAATAATTCGGAAGATCATTCTATTGATGACAATAAAGACGAAAATGATTCCGATGAAATTATTGATGTGGATGCCAAACATTTTGAAGGGCAGCATTTTTACGAGAATACAGAGGATGAAAATGATACCATAACCAAAGTTACAGGAATGTACAAAGATTGGTTTTTGGATTATGCTTCTTATGTAATTCTGGAGCGAGCCGTTCCCGCGATTGAGGATGGTTTCAAACCCGTGCAACGAAGAATCATGCACTCTTTGAAAGAGTTGGATGACGGTCGTTACAATAAAGTTGCCAATGTAGTTGGTCATACCATGCAATACCACCCACACGGAGATCAGAGTATTGGTGACGCAATGGTACAAATTGGGCAGAAAGAATTATTGATTGACTGTCAGGGAAACTGGGGAAATATCTTAACGGGTGACGGAGCTGCGGCTTCCCGTTATATTGAGGCGCGTTTGTCAAAATTTGCTTTGGAAGTTTTGTATTCTCCAAAAATTACCGATTGGGGAGTTTCCTATGATGGGCGTCGTGCTGAACCAAATAACTTACCGGTAAAATTCCCGTTATTACTGGCATCAGGAGCTGAGGGAATCGCGGTAGGTCTTTCGACCAAAGTACTGCCGCATAACTTTAATGAGCTGATAGATGCTTCGATTAAAATTCTGAAAGGAAAACCATTTACCTTATATCCAGATTTTTTGACGCAAGGTATTGCCGATGTGTCTAATTATAATGACGGAATGCGTGGCGGACGTGTTCGAGTTCGTGCCAAAATTGGTCAACTCGACAAAAATACGTTGGTGATTACCCAAATTCCGTTTTCGACCAATACAACGACTTTGATTGACAGTATTTTGAAAGCCAATGATAAGGGCAAAATCAAAATCAAAAAAATTGAAGACAATACAGCCGCTGAAGTAGAGATATTAATTCATCTTTTTCCAGGAGTTTCTCCGGATAAAACTATCGATGCCTTGTTTGCATTCACTGCCTGCGAAACTTCGGTAGCACCATTGGGTTGTGTGATTGAGGATAATAAACCGTTGTTTATAGGGGTTTCCGATATGTTGAAAATTTCGACTAACCGAACCGTTCAGCTTTTGAAAAGTGAACTCGAAATCCAATTGGGCGAACTCGAAGAGCAATGGCATTTCCTGTCATTGGAACGAATTTTTATCGAAAATAAAATCTACCGTGACATTGAGGATAAAACGACTCGGGAAGATGTAATACAAGCCGTTGACGATGGATTGAAACCGTTTACCAAAAATTTGAAACGTGCTGTTACCGAAGAAGATATTCTACGATTATTGGATATCCGAATCATGCGTATTTCCAAATTCGACAGCAATAAGGCACAGGACAAAATCGAAGCTTTAGAAGGAAGTATTGAACAGGTAAAATACGATTTGGAGCACATCATTGATTTTGCCATTGCCTATTTTACAAAATTAAAAGAGAAGTACGGAAAAGGCAGGGAACGCCAAACCGAGTTACGTATTTTTGATGATATTGAAGCCACAAAAGTGGTTTTAAGAAATACCAAATTATATGTAAATAGGGAAGAAGGTTTCGTTGGAACTAGCTTGAAAAAAGACGAATATGTTACCGATTGTTCCGATATCGATGATGTAATTGTTTTTCTAAGAGATGGAAAAATGATGATTACCAAAGTCGATGCTAAAACATTCGTTGGGAAAGACATTATCCATGTTGCTATTTTTGACAAAAGTGACAAGCGCACCATTTACAATATGATTTACCGCGATGGAAAATCCGGACCATCTTATATCAAACGATTCAATGTTTCGGGAGTTACCCGTGACAAACCGTATGATTTGACCAATGAAACTGCAGGCTCGCAAACTCTGTATTTTTCATGTAACCCTAATGGAGAAGCCGAGGTCATCACCATTTTACTGCGTCAGGTTGGAAGTATTAAGAAATTAAAATTCGACATTGATTTTGCGGCTTTAGCGATTAAAGGCCGAGCTTCCAAAGGGAATTTGGTTTCTAAATATCCAATCAAGAAAATCGAATTGAAAGAGAAAGGGATTTCTACTTTATTGCCAAGAAAGGTTTGGTTTGATGATACCGTGCAACGATTGAATGTTGATGCAAGAGGAGAATTGTTGGGCGAATTTAGACCGAGTGACAAAATTCTAGTGATTTCGCAAGCAGGAAAAATAAAAGTCATTACGCCAGAATTGACCACACATTTTGATGGTGATATGATTGTTTTGGAAAAATGGGTTCCTAAAAAACCAATTTCAGCCATTTATTATGATGGTGAGAAAGAGCGTTATTATATCAAACGTTTCTTGGTAGAAACCGAAAATAAGGAAGAATCATTTATTACAGAACATCCGAACTCAAGATTGGAAATTGTAGCAACAGATTATCGTCCTGTAGCTGAGTTAGTTTTTACAAAAGTAAAAGGAGTTCAAAAAGAGAATATGACCGTAGATATTGAGTCTTTTATTGCCGTAAAAGGATTTAAAGCACTCGGTAATCAATTAACAACGGACAAATTGAAACAGGTGAATCTATTGGAACCTTTGCCGTATGAAGCTCCCGAGGAAATTATTCCCGAAGAAATAGAAGTACAAGGAGAAACCAATGCCGATGATACTGATATTCAGTTGGATGACGACGGACAGGTCGTTTTGTTTTAGAATTTAAAAGCTCCTTTTGGAGCTTTTTTTTTATCAAAACAAATCTCTTAAAGTAAATTCGGTCTTACCTTTTAAATCTTTTAATTTTTTTACAATTTTCAAGAAAGCAATTGCAGTAATATAAGCATCACCCATTGCGGTATGGCGGTCTTTCTTGGAGATATCAAATTTATCGGCGAGATCATCCAAGGCGTATTTTTCCTTGCGTTCCAATAAGTTGGACATTATCAGTGTTTTTTTATAAAGATATGCCGTGTCCAATGTTTTATTAGTTAGAATTGGGAGTCCATTTCGTTCAAGTGCACGATTAATCATTGTTATATCAAATATGGTGTGATGCGCAATGATAATGGCATCTCCCAAAAAAGTCAAAAATTGTTGTAATGCTTCTAATTCTGTGGGCTTGTTCATAACCCAATCTTTCAAAATGCCATGAATTTGGGCGCTGTTTTTATCGTAATGATCTTGGTGTATGTAAATTTCAAAGCTCTCAGGAATTGCAATTACTCCGTTTTGTAAAGTGATGGCACCTATGCAAAGTATTCGGTCATTGTCGTAATCAAAACCGGTTGTTTCTGTATCCAAAACTACAAAACGAGTACTTTCAACAGATTTTAAAAGTGATTCATCAATCGGTTTTTTTTTGAAAAAATCCAAAAAAAAGTTCCCAATGTTTTAATCTGTATAAATAAATTTTCCATTACAATATATTTGATGGATTAAAACGTATGGAAATAATTTCTTGTATTTCTTTGATGGTTTTAAAAGTACTTTTGAGCTTTATTTTTTCTAATTTGGTTAAATGTTCCAAGGCAATGTATTGACCGGAATCATTATGCAAAAGTCCTTGTTTTGTTCTAAATTTCAATAAAGCTCGGTAGGAATAGGAACAGGCCAAATACAATTCTCTATTTTGAGGTTCCAGTTCTGCCAGTTTTTCAAATCGTTCTGGGGTATTACTGATGGATTTTACGGCATGGGATAAAATCAATACTCTTGCGGCATCGCTCAAAGGCATTAGAGCTCTTCTTTTAATGTCAAAGAAATCTTTGTTTGCACCGTCTTGTTCCAATAAAAAATCTCTAAAGAAACCAGTAGGAGAGGGACTTTGCAAAGCACCGCTTACCAAATGAAGGTAGAATACGGGGTTTGCTTTTATATTTTCCAAAATATAATCGGACAGTTTGTTTACAAGTTCACTATCACCATAAGTGAGGCTGTAATCAAAAAATATGAAAGACAATAATACTTCTTCTTTTCCGGTATTTGTTATCCAATGGTGTACGAGTTTTTTCCATTCGCCAAGGCTTAAGCACCACTTAGGGTTTGACGCCATCATTTCGGCAGGGCAATAATCATATCCAATTTCAAATAATCCTTTGTTGACATGAGTGGCCAATTCCAAGAAATATTTTTTTGTTTTCTCTTTTAATTCTTCTGGAACATCTTCATATACTAAGGCATTATCCTGATCGGTTTGCAATAATTGCTCGCTACGCCCTTGACTTCCCATTGCTAACCATGCAAATTTAGTGGGAGGCGGAGTACTCATTTTTTTTAATGCTATTTCGATAACTTGTTGAATGCAAACATCGTTCAGTTCAGTGATAATTTTTGAAGTGAGCGTTATTGGAATATTTTGATCCAAATAACCTTGCAACAAATGCATGATACTGGTTCGTATGGGTTTTATATCTTTGTATTTTTTGGCTCTTTTTACTGCTTTTATCAATACAGCCGGATTATTTCCCAATGAAACCATTACATCGTGTTTGGAAAGGATGCCGACTGCTTTAGTATTTGGAGTACCATCTTTAGTAAGACATATATGGCTGATGTTACTTTTCATCATGGCCATTTGTGCTTGTGTTGTGGTCAGTTTTTTGGGATAGGTAATAACAGGCGTTGTCATTATCACAGATGCTGCTGTTGTGATGGGATATTGACCAGTTACAATTTTGTTCCTTAAATCTTTATCGGTGATAATTCCAATGGGCAGTTTGTCTTCCACAACGAGTATTGCTCCTACATTTTTTTTGGTCATCATTTCAGCTATCGCTTTTGCCGTAGTGATAGACGAACAAGTGACTATTTTTTTAGAATATTTTACGGGCTGAATGTCGAATAATTTGGTATCGGTATCCAAAATTTCTCCAGCTAAAGTTTCTCCGTACAGTTTTCCTCTGTGACTTTTAGAATATGGATTTCGGGTATTGGATGCAAAACTTTGAATCAAAAAATTGCCAACATCTTTGTTCTCCAGCGCATATGGCCTGAAAATCGCAATTGGAATGGCGTAAAGAATACTTTCTTCATAAGTTCTGGCCTCCATTTTGTAATTTTCGTTGGCAATGAGCGGTCTCAATCCGAACACGTCGCCTTCGTCACACATGTCTAATATGTCAGTTTTTTGACCTTTTCTCAATGCAACAGCTCCTTTGTGAACTACATAAAAAGAGCTATGTGTTTCTTCATTTTCGGCAAAAATCACACTGTCTTTTTCTTTGTAGATAATCGATATTTGTTCCGAAAGGACTTCAATATCTTTTTGATTTAAAAAAGTAAAAGGAGGGAAGCTTTTTAAAAAATCAGCAACTCTATGCGAAATGGTATTTTTCATTTTATTGGTATGATAATAAATTTATTTAAAAAAAAAATCCAGCTACTTTCCAGTAACTGGACTCTTTTGAATCCTATTATGATTTTTTCTTTTTGGTCATTTTCATATTTAATATTTCTACAAATAAAGAGAACGAAATGGCAAAGTATAAATACCCTTTTGGCACTGGTGTCACATGGCTACCAAAAATAAGGGCGTTGGCCAAATGGGCACTTTCAGTCAATAGCATGAATCCAATTAAAATCAAAAACGACAACCCTAAAATTTGAATCGATGGATGTTTGTTGACAAAATTTCCGACTGGAACTGCAAATTGCATCATAATCAAAACAGAAATTACCACAGCAGTAATCATGATGATTAATGCTCCTTCTACTCCGTTTGTCATCCCCACAGCAGTCAAAATACTGTCAAAAGAGAAAACCAAATCAATCATTATAATTTGCAGAATTACATTTTGAAAAGATTTTGCGGCAGCTTTACCCAATTCTTTTTCTTCATGCCCTTTTTCATCTACTTTTTCGCGAATTTCATTGGTGCTTTTATAAATTAAGAATAGCCCCCCCAATAACAAAATGACACTTTGCCCTGTGATTCCTGCATGCAACCAACTCCAATCAATTGTAAACCAAGGTTTTTTCATTTGGGTTAAAAAATTGATACCAAACAAAAGAGCAATTCGCATAAACATGGCCAAAAACATTCCGACTTTGGTCGCTTTTTTGCGGTCATCAATTGGTAATTTTCCAGTTGCAATAGAGATAAAAATGATGTTGTCAATACCTAAAACAATTTCAAGAAAGGTCAATGTCAATAAGGCAATCCATGCATCTGGGTTCAAAAATACTTCCATTCTATTTTATTATGGGGTTTAAATTATTTGTTTTTGTAATCTGAATTTTCTAATCTGCAATCTTGATAACTGTTCCTTTGTGCTTCTTGTCAACGCCAATCATTCCAAATTCAAAGGTATACGAATTTTTTGAAGTTGTCAAAATTTTCATGTCAATAGCTTTCTCTTCAGACTTGTTTTTTGGATGTTTTTTTTGCAAAACATACTCGCAATCATTCACCCAACGAACAGTCGAAGTATCTGTTTTTCCTTCAAAAGTCTCAATTTCAATACTATCGTTGCGTTCAAAAACCGTCGTTTTTTTAACTCCATCAATTTCGTATTCAAACTTAAATTTTCCGGTTTTGAAGTCCTTGCAGTTGCGCTCTACATCATAGCAGGACATTAACAGCAATAAAGGAGAGAGCAGTATTAATTTTTTCATTTGTGTATATTGTTTTTTCATTTGTGCCTTTTCCAGCTGTCCGTTACAACTCCTCGGTCTATCCTTTTTTTTCTAATGTCATAAAAGGAGCTTCCGTTGGTCGCTCTTTTGTGACAAGAAAAAATAAGGTTTAGTTCTGTGGGGTTTTCACTATCATCTGGGGCAATGTGATTCGTGTATTTATTATTTCAATCGTCTAAATTCTTCTTCGGTAAAATTTTTGATTGATTTCTCTTGTGCAAATTTTTCAGCGTTATAATTTTTCGATTTATTTTTTGGAATTGACAAACTATTCCATTCACTATTTTTCAGTTGTTTGGCATAAAAAACTATTTGTCCAACATGGTATGGATAATGAGCCAATTGCCTGTTGATGGCTTCAATAACCGTATGTCCTTCATTCCTGATATAAATTATCTCCGAAAGTTGCTCGGGATGTAAACTGTCCAAAGCTCCTAGAAAGCATTCCCAACCAGAATTCCATAAAATCAAAACTTGCTCTTTGGTCTGTAAATCATTTTCAAATTCGGCATCGCGGTTTCTCGTTTCTTTTTCGCCATCTGTGGTTAGGAAATCGGTCCAGCGTGATAACATATTCCCTGAAAGGTGTTTTACAATCACGGCAATACTATTGGTGTCATCGTTTACAGCAACAAAAAGTTGTTCTGGCTCCAACTGCTCCATTGCCTTTTCTCCCAACATTTTATAGTAGAGAAACTGCTTTTTTACACTTTCAAGATAAGATGTGGTTGCGTTCATGATTATTCAATTTTTATATCATATTTGTCCAAAAGCCCAACGATTCCCTGACTCGAAAATTTGGCTTTTTTCATCGGGTTGAATTCGGGATCTATTTTATAATTATAAGCTGTTGTGAAATCGACACCAGCCAAAAGAGTATCGTTAAAAATGGCATTATCCAAATTACAGTTTTCAAAAACCGATTGGGTTAAATTGGTTCCTATAAAAGTAACTTCTTTAATCGAACAGGAATTGAATTTGGTCTTTGGCATTTTTTTATTCGCAAAAGAACTATAATCCAAAATGCAATCTTGAAAGTACACGTTAAATAAAAAATCCTGACACGATTGAAATTGAATTCCCAAAAGTTTGCAGTTCTTGAAACTTACCGTTTTTAAACTTGTTCCTGATAAGCTGGTCATTGATAAATTGCAATCTATAAATTCACAATCCATAAAAGTATTGTTCGAAAAATCGCTATTCGAAAAATCACAGTTTTTGAAAATGCAATCCTCAAATTCGCGATTGTTTATTTTTTTGTCAATGTATATGACTTTGTCAAATGTTTTTTGAATGTGTATCAGGTCTTCCATGGGAGTTTTTTGGATTTGCGTGCAGTATGTCTCACACGGAGAATTTGAATGGAACTATCAGTAATTCGGTAAGAAATACTATAGTTGAAAATGTAATAAACTCTAAAACTCCCGTCGTTATTGATTTTTTGTTTGTCGAGTTTGTAAATTTCTGTGTTAGTTTTAAGGATTTCGGTACTTTCGAAGATAGTGTCAGTTACTTTATCTGCAATACGTATTGATTTACTTTCAAAAAAAATATAAAAATGAATGTCCTCCAATTGTTCTAATGCATCATAAGACCAGATTATTTTCTTCCCCATTTTTTCGAAATTTCTTTAGCTTCTTCTTCTGAATAAAAACGTCCGTCTTTAATACTTTCCAATGCATTATCAATATCAAGATTGTATTCAAGGTCTGTGTCTTCCGAAGTAGAATTGATAGACTGCAACAGATGTTTCATTTTTTCTATAAAAGTTGGGTCTTTTACTTTGTCGATTTCTTGATGAATCCAGTTTATTTCGGCTTGAATATCCATAATTTCATTTTTTGTAAAGATACAAATTAGTCGTTAAATATGCCTTTCATTATTATTTTCAAACCCACAAACATTAAAAACATTGAACCAAGACAAGCAATGATTCCAATGGCCAAAACCAAATAATGCCAGTCATTTTTTTGATTCATAAATGCATTATAAATCACAGATGGTCCAATGAACATAAGCGGTAAAGCGCCCGTTAAATATTTTATTCCTTTTGCAAGGTGTTCTTTATTTGCCATTTTTATATTTTAAAGTTTTACTAAAAACTATTTTCTATTTGTTATTGTAAAAATCAACTGCTTTTCTCACGCTTCCGTGTGTTTTTAACAATTCGGAACCTTGTTCGTAGGTAACTGGGATTTCTCCCATTATCATTTTTACGCCGCGATCTACCAGTTTGCTGTTGCTCAATTGCATATCGACCATTTTGTTGCCTTTCACTTTTCCAAGCTGAATCATCGTGGCAGTCGTAATCATATTCAGAACCAATTTTTGTGCAGTTCCGGCTTTCATTCTTGAACTTCCTGTTACAAATTCTGGTCCCACTATAACTTCGATCGGGAATTTTGCTGTTTGCGAAAGCGGACTTCCAGCATTGCAGGAAATACTTCCGGTACTAATTTTTTTCTCGTTACAGGCCTGTAAGCCTCCAATAACATACGGAGTTGTTCCCGAAGCTGCGATTCCTACTACAACATCATTTTCATTTACATCAAACGCCTGTAAGTCAATCCAAGCTTGTGTGGCATTGTCTTCGGCATTTTCTACGGCTTTGCGAATCGCAGTGTCTCCACCTGCGATGATTCCAACAACCAAATCAAAAGGAACTCCAAAAGTGGGAGGACATTCGGAAGCATCCAAGATTCCCAAACGACCAGAAGTTCCAGCTCCTATGTAGAATAATCGTCCACCCAATTTCATTTTGGAAACAATTTCGGCAACCAATTTTTCTATTTGTGGTAACGCTTTTTCAACAGCATGAGGGACAGTTTGGTCTTCTCGATTGATATTTGTAAGTAATTCTTGAACGGACATTTTTTCTAAATGTTCGTATTTGGAAGATTGTTCCGTAGTTTTGGTAAAGGTCATTGTTTTGTTTTAAAATTGACAACTTTTGCAGCTTCGCAAAGTTAGGGAATTTTAAAACTTACTATTCTCTGATAAAAGAAAAATGTAATGGATTGTGTTAATTAAATATCAATTTATTCAAGTGATTTTTGGTAGTAGTTAATATTTGGTTCAATTTTAAAGATTCATTTCCAAAATTGGCATAAACCTATTTTTTATTGAAGTTTCAAATTCTCCAATTTTTTTAAATCCAAATTTAAGATAAAATGCTTCTGCGTATGGTTCTGAATCGAGTAGTATTTTTTCGAAATTTTCATTTCTCATTCGTTTCAAAAAATCATCGACTAAATATTTTCCAAATCCTTTTCCAATATATTCAGGTAATAGGAACAAGTTATCCAATTTTACATTCTTTTCTCCTTCAATGACATAAGAATAGTAACCAATAACTTTAGTGTCACTTACTAATTTGAATGTAAAATTGGTTTCGATATAATCTTTTGAAATGGTAAGATTGTCATTCCATTGTAAAATTTGTTCTTCAGAATATCCCCAATAGGCTTTTGACCTTTTAGTTATTTCAGTCAAAATTTCATTGTCATTACTGTTTGCTTTTTCGATTTTCATTTTTTACAATTCCAGTAAATTTATAGATAAACGAAAACTGTTTTCTATGCAGCAGAATCCATAATAAAATTAAAAATTAAACAATCTTAGTGTTTTGTTCTTCTTCGATTTTATGAATTTTATAGATTTCGTCCTTTTTGTGTTCTTCCTCTTCATTGTTCTCAATAAGGACATTGTGCAAACGCTCGGCCATCTTTTCGATGCTGTTGGTAATTGATTCGTATACCAATTCCATTCTGCGATGTTTCTCTTCTTTTACCGCTTTTAAAACATCTTCAACAAAAAATTTATCATATTTCTCTGCAACAGAATCACGGGTATTTGTCAATCGTATTACAGAATCATTACCTAATATGGTAACTTTAAAGTGCTGTTCTTCGTTACTTAAATAGTATTTTGCGCCTAACTCATCACAATTGATATCCGTTCCACTTATTTTTAGCAACTCAGTAATTATTCCGAAAATATGACTTTCGATTTTGGAATATTCTTTGGGTTTTCTTTTGAAAAAATTAAACATGGAGGAAATTGTATGTCAGGTTTTTTGATGATGACTTTTCCATAAATTTTCTTCTAAATATAATTTGATTGTATTTATTTTAATACAGATAATTATTGAAAAAATATCTTTGCACAAATAAACTGTATTGTCATTAAACTTGCAAATAATATAGACTAAGGGCAAATAAAGTATTTGAACTGACAGCTAATTTTATTTTAATAGTAAATTATTTATTTAATTATAAATTCTAACGAGGTGTGTCAATGTTAGAACAATAAAGTTGAATGTTTTACAGGAAATAAGCCAGAAAAATTCCTATCACAATCATTGATACTTTGGCGATATTGAATTTGTGACCTTCGCTGCTTTCAAAAATAATAGTAGATGAAATATGGAATAATATACCAATAACTACGGCGGTAATCTCTGAATAATAATCGTTCAATTGCGGTATAAAGTCGGATACAACAGTGCCAAGAGGAGTCATAACGGCAAAAGTGATCATGAACAAAAAGATTGCATTTCTGTTAAGACTGGAACTGACGAAAAACGAGGTCAAAATAATAGCAATCGGTAAATGATGAATTGCTATCCCTATCGCTAAATCATGATGATGGCTAACCGGAAATCCTTCGAGAAAGGCGTGAATACAAAGACTGATGAATAGCAACCACGGAATTTGGTACATTTTGGCATGGCCGTGTACGTGACCGTGCTCGGCACCTTTGGAGAAAAATTCCAATATGATTTGGAACAAAATCCCCAACATTATAAAAAGTCCGATGTTGTGGTTTTTACTTTTGTAGACTTCAGGCAAAAGGTGCATTACCGTAAGCGAAAGCAGAAACGAACCACTAAACGCCAGTAATAGTTTAAGGTTGGTTTTGCTTTTTGGTTTCAAAAATAAAGCGATGAAATAACCAAGAAGTACAGAAAGTAAGGGTAAAAGGTAATTCATTTTTTTGTTGATCGTTTATTTGGTGGTTTAAATGTTTAATCGTGTAATTATTTAATCGGTTAAATAATTACACGATTGAACATTATTTAAAAATCATAATTAATCTTTCGCTTTCGGTTTTGTGGAATTTTTTTAGTTTGTAATCACCAAAAATATCCAATAAAAAGATACCGGCTTCTTCCATCATTTCTTCAAAGTCTTTTAGCGTAAGCGCTTTTACTTTTTCGATAAAATGATATTTCTGACCTTGATCTTCAAAATCAATTTCTTTATAAATATGACCCTCTTTTAAATAACGTTTGATATAAAAATCGATTCCATCGACCTGTTTTATTTCTTCGGGTACCAAAGTATTGAGAACATTGGTCACGTTCATAAAATCGATTACGGCAAAGCCATATTCGGTTAAACTCTCTTTGATGGCTTTTAGTGTGGTGAGATTGTCCTCGTCGTTTTCGAAATAACCAAAACTGGTAAACAAATTGAATATAGCATCAAATTTATCTTCGAATGTTTCTCGCATATCGTGTACTTGAAAATGCAGTGTTTCGTTGCTATTTTTTTGAGCCTCCAAAATGCTGTTCTCTGATAAATCGGCACCAATAACGTTGAATCCCAATTGGTTTAAGTAGATGGAATGACGGCCTTTTCCGCAAGCCAGATCAAGCACTTTGGCTTTTTCGGGTAGATTGAGGTAATGCGTTAGATTGTCCATAAACAACTGCGCTTCTCTATAGTTTCTTTCTTTGTAAAGTATATGATAATAGGGACTGTCGAACCATGAGGCAAACCAATTTTCTGGATTTGAATTGGTAATTTGTGTTTTGTTATTTGTAGAATCGGACATTTATTCTTTTTCAATTAATTTAAGTCCCGCAAATTTAGTGTATTTTTGCAGAAAATATACTATTTCAAACCGTTTAGGATGTTTGAAATACGCAATTTTAATATTGGAATTTATAAAGACAGATGGAGAATTTTAAGATGATTGCCAAAACCTTTTTCGGTTTTGAAGAAATACTGGCAAAAGAGTTGACAATGCTGGGCGCACAGGATGTGGAGCAGGGGGTGAGAATGGTCAGTTTTAAGGGAGATAAAGGTTTTATGTACAAAGCAAATTTGTCTTTGCGTACCGCCTTGAAGATTTTGAAACCAATTTATTTTTTTAAAGCAAGAGACGAACAATCGTTATACAAAGGGATAAGAGGCACCAATTGGTCTAAATATATCAATGCCAATCAGACTTTTGTGATTGATGCAACGGTGCATTCGGAGTATTTTAACCACTCTGAGTTTGTGTCTCAAAAATGTAAAGATGCAATTGTGGATCAATTTCGTGAAAGAACAGGTCAGCGTCCGAGTATTGATAAGGCTTTTCCGGATTTAAGAATTAATATTCATATTGATAAAGATCAGGTTTCGGTAGCATTAGACACTTCTGGTAATTCATTGCATCAACGTGGTTACAGAACAGCTACGAATATAGCTCCAATTAACGAGGTTTTGGCAGCTGGTATTTTGTTGCTTTCGGGTTGGGACGGTCAGACGGATTTCTTGGATCCGATGTGTGGATCTGGAACATTTTTGGCAGAAGCAGCGATGATTGCATGTAATATTCCGGCAAACATTAACCGCAAAGAATTTGCTTTCGAAAAATGGAATGATTGGGACAATGATCTGTTTGATAGTATTCAGGACAGTTTGTTGAAGCGTGTCCGCGAATTTCATTATACGATAAAAGGCTATGACAAAGCACCATCTGCAGTTCAGAAAGCCAAAGATAATGTCAAGAATGCCAATCTGGATGAATATATAAAGATAGAGGAAAAGAACTTCTTTGATACAGAAAAAACATCTGAAGGAAAATTGCATATTGTTTTCAATCCGCCTTATGATGAGCGTTTGGACATTCATATGGAAGAATTCTATAAAAGCATTGGTGATACGTTGAAGAAAAATTATCCGGGAACAAATGCCTGGTTTATTACAGCAAACCTTGAGGCATTGAAATATGTAGGGCTAAAACCTTCTCGAAAAATCAAACTTTTTAATGCAAGTCTTGAAGCTCGTTTGGTAAAATACGAAATGTACGAAGGAAGTAAGAGAACGAAGTTTCAAACGGTTCCAGACGGAGCTGAATAGAGAAATTTTTAAAAATACAATCCCGATAGTTTCTATTTAAGAAATTATCGGGATTTTTTTGTGGTATTTTCATTCCTAAAATTTATGCTTTCAAAAGCTAAATTGGGTTGTTTGGATCAGAAACATTTGGATCAGAAACATTTGGGTCAGCATCATTCGGATCGGGAGTATTTAAGTTAGCAGTATTGGGGTCGGGAACCGAAGTATCTGGAGCAGGTGGGTCTGGAATAATTGGATCCGGAGATCCAGGATTTGGGGGAATAGGATCAGTAATAGGAGTAACAGGAATAACAAGATTTGAATCTTGGGCCGATGGCGTCACAACAGTTGTATTTGTTGGGTCTGGTATAAGTTTTTTGTCTTGAATCCCTTTTCCAAGAATGTATCCCGAAATACCGGACAACATTGCTGCCAATTCACTTCCCTTGAGAATGTCTAATATTCCGAAGAGAATTATGGCAATAATCAAAACAAACAGCGTAATAAATTGTAAGCCATAACCACCCAATAAATCCTTAGACAACGTATTGTCGGATCTTAAATATACGATCAAGAAAAATGAAACCAATAAAATACCAATAAGGCCAACAAAACAAATGCTCATAGTAGTTTTAAATTCTTGTTTTCTGTTTTCGGGATCCAATGCCGTATCGATTTGATTCTGGCAAACATTAATGTCTTGATTTACAATTTCTATATTTTTTACTAGGTATTCATGCTCTTTATTTTTATTGGCATAATCAATTTTCTTTTTTTGTAATGCCTCCAAATTTTCTTTGAGCTCTTTTACTTTGTATTTTTTATCATACGACGAATCATATTTATAATTATAGATATCATTAAGGTCCTCTAATGGTATTAAAAAATTATCTGGTTTACCCTCAATATATCTGCTTATTGTTTTTATAAATTCATCATTGTCAGTCATGTCTGCTGGATTTACATAAGTGTCAAGTTCAGCATTGTTTAATAAATTCAACAAGTTCTTTTTCCGGTTCAAGAAATCCCGTAATTTTTTAAAATTTGCTTTGTCGTCGTCATCACGAAGTTCATTGGAAAAAGTACTGGGGACTTTCATTTTCTTGTACGATTGAATTTCTAAATCAGTATCTAGTGTAGTCAAAGATTCCTGTGAATATGTATGTAATGAAAATAATGAAAACACAAAAAGTGCAACTATTTTGAAATGAACTACTTTTCTACTCATAATCAAAAAATTAAAATTTATACCTACTCTCACAGTTTTCGGTTTCGCTGTTTTTTTTAATATCGTGGTTTTTACATTGGCTTAAGGGCGGCTTTACCAAATCCATAATTGATGCCAAATAGTGTAAATAAATTATTGGTATTCCCAAAATTGGTTCCATAAGAACCCGTTAGATACAAGGCATCACTGATTTTGTATTGTAATGTTCCAACTCTTCGTTCGCTGTTTAAACTACTGTCATTCGAATAATCTCTTTTTAAATATTCAAAAGAAATGGATAGACCTTTAATGGAATATTCCATTTTGAAACCAATATCAAATGCATTTTGTCTTTCGAATGTATTGGTTGTGTTAGGGACTAATACGTTATCACTAATAAATCGGGAGTACAGCATTAAAGTCAGATTGTCATTGAGTTCCTCTTTGTTAATACTAAAGGCATTCAATGTGGCATTCATCCACAAACCGCTTCTGTTAAAGCGTTTATTCTCGGTTTGGTTTCCTGAAAAGGCTTCAGAATATGCAAATGCAGCATCAACCTGAAACAGCGGAAGATCATCCAGTTCTTTCAGATAGTTTTGAATGAGTGTATCTTTTTTAATGTTTGCTTCCAGTAAATCGGGAGCTTGATTTTCAAAATCATCTAGTTGTTGTGTGATAACAACTTTCCTTGTAATTGCATTAACGTAATTTTCATTGATGATTTTTTTTATGGAATCATTTTTCTCATTCGTCAATTCGGTAAATAACTTTCTTATTTTATTTTTTGTGGCGTTGAGCGCTATTTCAAGAGAATCAACATTTTTTTGATTGGGACGCAATTGAATTATTCTTTTTGAAAAATTTTCAAGAGCCATTTTTAATTTATGATTCTGCTGTTCATTTCTGTATGTCACGAGATTTGTTCGTACACCAAAAGAAATGTAATTTGTATTTTCAATTAAACTTCCAGAAGTAGAATCGCTATAAACTGAGGCCAGAGAAATACTCATTTTATTGAATATTCCTGAAAAGGTGTTTGATTTGTTATCTTCCTTTATATTCAGATATTGAGAAACAGTAGCGTTTTTAGTTTTAAAAAACCAATAAGGAGCAATTTCCAATGCAAAGTTTTGCGGCAGAGCCGTTCCGCTACTTGTTAGACTCATTAAACTTGCTGCAAAGGCTTTTGGATTGGCGGGTTTATCTATAGTATTTGGAGCTATATCAAGAATTTGAAAACCAGGAGCATTTAATGATTTTAAATCTTTAATCTCAATTTCTTGAGCGCTCAAAGTACAAAAGCTTAAGAATATTACTGTTTTTACGAAGGTATAGGTATATTTCATTTATAAAATTCTAATTGTTTTAAATTTTAGCAGTAATTTGAAGAATCTAAGTTTATTCCATTTTTGTATTTAGAATATAAAGCATTGTCGATTTTAATTTTTATTCAAAAAGTAAATCAATTCTTTTGGTAACTACAATTGTTTCACCGCTTGTGCTTTTCTTTTTTTCGAATGAAAGAACTTCTAAGGGGGATTTTTGGTTGGGTTTGCCACCTTCTAAAAAATAATTGATTTCTAAATTTTTAAAACAATTTTCCCATACCGATTTTGGGACTTTTGTCAATACAATATCAGTCTCGATTTTTAACGTTGCACCATCTAATTTTGAGTCAATTCCTAGACTGGTTTTGCTGATTAACCCAGCGCCATTGGTCGAAGTGCCTTTGTTATTAATATTACCATCTTGAAATAGTTTTACTTCTGTAGTAGCAATGCCATGAGTAGAAACGGTTATGGTAATAAAAATTTCTTTTCCTTCTTTTCCAATAAAATATTTTTCGCTTTCCATAATGTATTAGATCTAAAATAATTGGCACATTGTTTTACACGTTCAAAAAATTATACAAATTCGCCGGTGGTGGCATTGTATTTCAAAGAAAATTTTCCCATATCAGTTAGTTTTTTTATGGTACTCCGAACGGTATTGATTCTTGTTTGATAATTGGTATCGCCTATTATACATAAGTTCAAAAAGGCTTTGTTATAATCGCCATTGGTGTTTAGGGCCAGAGCAATTCGATCACTCTTTGCCCTTCCTTGGTGCCGAATGTCACAAATCATTTGGCATACATTGGCGGGAGCATGATCTAATCCGTAGCGTTGATGATACGCTTTCATATTTTCTTTATACATTGCTATTGCTGTAGCGACTTGTGTTTCTCTGTGATTAGGGTCATTTGTTGCCCAGTGAACAAATCGCGCTGCCGATATTAATTCTTGATTTTCTATATCATTGAGTGTTGGATTCAGATAATCCATCAAAGCTTGTGAACTCGAATCATTTTCTAAGGGTGAAAGTGTTTCATTCGATTTGTAAAAAATTCTATTATTGGATAAAACTAATTTCGGAAAATATTCAGACGCATTTGGTAATTGCAATAGCTTTCTGAAGAATTTTACAAAATCACCATTTGGAACATGTGCTCCATATTGCATAAAACTAAATGTAAATTGAGCTCTGTCATAAGTGTTCAGGCATTTGAAAGAACCGGAACTTTCTGCCATGGCGGTTGGATAAATAAAATAGGCCCAAAATCCATATTTGGCCACATAATCTTCTGGATTGTAAACCTGTCCCGTGGTAACCGAAGTGTTGAATAATCCAAAATTCCCATCATATAGGGTTTTGCTTCCAATATTGAATTTGTCTTCGTTAGAATTTAGGCGTTGTGCATTGTAGGTTGTTCTTCCTTTTGGGGTAATTGTGCTTGTGATAGAAAAATCAATTGCCATAGCTTTAAATTTTTAAAATTATTTGTAAGCTTAATTCGTTACTAATCTTAATTTATTGCCGCATGAAATTGAAGGTGGTCTAAATAAAAAAAACAGAGACATAAATGTATTGTGTTGTTGTTTAGACTATTGTAAGCGTGGTATTTTTGGGTTTGATAAAATTAATACAAAAAACAATACAAAAAACATTTTTTTTTAGTGGAGTAAATTTCTCTATCAAATGAATACTTTTTTAAGTTTTGTACTAATGAAGAAATAAAAAATAGTTTTCTAGAAAAATATCTAGATTTTCAGTTAATTTTGGATTTATATTTTAAATCTAAAAAAAATGTCAAAATTACAAGTAAGAGCATTTCTATACAATCTGGGTTGTTTTGCAATATTGTTTATCTCTTTTCGATTTTTGGTTGAACAATATACCAATTTAACAGGTTTTTGGATTCCAATGACTGCTTTTATTGCAGGTACGCTTTTGGCTCCAAAATTTCAAGCTGCCAAAACCAAAGATGGTGAAAAACTATTTATGTCTTGGTTGTTTATAAAAGGGGTCAAGGAAATTGGGTAATGCGAATGATCAATAAAAAGTAAAAGGATTAAAATTGAATTTTCGAAAATTCAATTTTAATCCTTTTTTATTACAATTATTTATATTTATTTTTTTGGTGTAGTTTTTACTGGAGTAACCTTCTTCTTGTAAATTGGAATAAAGTAGGAAACCGTATAATTAAATCCTGCTCCAAAATTCCCATCATAAGTCCTGTTAAAGCCTGGTATATATAAGTTTTCGAAGTTGGTTGGTTGTTTGTTTGTTACTAATATTTTTAATTGTAAACTAAAACCAACATATATATTATTGAATACTTTTACATTTACACCAGCTGCAACTTCTGCCCAGCTCGAGGTTAGACCATTGTATACTTTGCCGGATTCTATAGGTGGGACTTGTCCAAAATAAGGATTGGGATTGTAGATATCGTAACTATTCAACTGTTGACTGAAAGTGCTGAAACCGTATCGTAAACCTAAAGTGATTAGGTTTTCCATATCCAACCAATTGTTATAGACATTATAGTCAAAACCTAGCTTGGTATAAGCTCCTTTGGCAGTACTGCTAAGTTGTGTATCATTGGTTGTGACATTTTCATTCCCAATTTCGCCATATAAATAGATTTTTTTTGTCAATCTATAATCGGCAACAAATCCAATTCCTTTGTAATCAGAATCATAAAGGGAGCGAACCACTTTGTTCAAATCCACGCCTACAATAATTCCGTAACGATCTGTTTTTGGTTTTATGGTATCCTTTGTGACCGCTTCGAGTTTTTTTTCTGATTTGTTTGGAGGCGTTGCTTTTGTCACCTCAGTTTTTTTGATGCTGTTGGTCGTATTAGGTTCTTGTGCTTTCGCAAAAAACAGAGACAACAAAAAGCAAATACTAAAAAAATATTTTAATGATTGTATCATTTTCATTTGTTATGTTATCTTTTTCTACTAATACATATTGAATCCAAAAACCATCAGGAATTGTTGAGTCCGTAAGGGCAAATGGATTGTTTGGTGCCAAATTAAAAACGGTTTTATAACCACAGGCTCTGGAAACATAAATATTTTCACGAGTATAATTGAACTCTAGATTGTCTTCATTTACAAGAACTGGATTTTTGTTGCCATAATTTAGAATAAACTTGTATTTTACAATATCGGCATCTGTTTTTAGCGGAAGCAATATATTGTTTCCATTGGTAACATATTTTGCTGCATCAATTCCGGTTGGATTCAATACCACTCCTTCGGTCATGCCTTCGCCAATTACTTTTAAATTGGTTACATTTTTTTGTACAGATGGATTCGAAATGTCATAAAATTGAATGAGCATTCTTGGAGTAGTAGGAGTAGTAGGGTCACAAATGTCATCGGGTTCGCAACTGGATGAGGCGAAACCAAGAATTAATATAAGAGCAATTATTTTTTTCATGTATAGAGGGGCTTATCGTCTTTCCAAAAGTACAACATTTTCAACGTGATGCGTTTGCGGAAACATATCCACAGGTCGCACTCTCGATACTTTGTATTTTTCGTCCATTAACGCCAAATCTCTGGCCTGTGTAGCCGAATTACAACTCACATAAACTACTTTTGAAGGCTCTATTTTCAGGATTTGTTCAATTACATCTTTGTGCATTCCGTCTCTTGGAGGATCGGTAATAATCACATCCGGTTTGCCGTGTTGTGCAATAAATTCTTCGTTGAAAACCACTTTCATATCTCCAACAAAAAACTCACAATTGGTAATTTCATTGCGTTTTGCATTGGCTTTCGCATCAACAATGGCTTCAGGAACACTTTCTACACCAACTACTTTTTTAGCATTTTTAGATACAAATTGGGCAATTGTTCCCGTTCCTGTATATAAATCATAAACCACTTCATTCCCTGTGAGTCCGGCAAAATCTCTAGTTATTTTGTACAATTCATATGCTTGATCCGAATTGGTTTGGTAAAAAGATTTGGCATTAATGCTAAATTTTAAACCTTCCATTTCTTCGAGAATATAATCTCTTCCTTTGTATAATTTTATATTGGTATCATACAAAGTATCGTTCGCTTTATTATTAACTACATATTGCAACGAAGTAATTTGAGGGAATTTTTCGTATAAGTGATCTAAAATTAATTCTCGGTTGGCTTTGTCGTTTTCAAAAAACTGAATCAAAAGCATGATTTCTCCTGTTGAAGCGGTTCTCAACATTAAGGTTCTTAGTAAACCTTCGTGAGCTCTCGGGTTGAAGAAAGTCAAACCATTCTCGTTGGCAAAGGCGCGAACTTCATTTCGAATCGCATTGGATGGGTCTTCCTGCAAATGACATTTGTTGATGTCCAGAATTTTGTCCCACATTTTCGGAATATGAAAACCAAGCGCATTTCGGTTGCCCAAATCTTCTTCACTTCCTATTTCATCTTCGGTCAACCAACGGCTATTCGAAAACGAAAATTCCATTTTGTTTCTATAAAAAAATTGTTTTTCAGAACCTAAGATGGGTTCAAATTCAGGTAGTTCTATTTTTCCAATGCGTTGCAAATGGTTTTTTACCTCATTTTGTTTGAAGACCAATTGTTGGTTATAATTCATGTTTTGCCATTTGCAACCGCCACAAACACCAAAGTGCTCGCAAATGGGATCTACACGGTATTCTGATAATTCATGAAAATGAATTGCTTTTCCCTCATAATACGCCTTACGTTTCTTGAATGTTTGCACATCAACGACATCTCCGGGAACTACATTTGGAATAAAAACTACTTTTCCATCGGGAGCTTTTGCCACCGAAACGCCTTTTGCACCAGCATCAAGGACTTTTATTTGATGAAAGACAACTTTGTCTGTATTTTTCTTAGCCATAGCGCAAAAATAAGGCTTTGGATTTATTTATAGATTTTAATTCTAATTTTTTTTAATAAAAATCAAGTGATGTAGCAGTTTACTCAAATTCATCCTTCCAGTCTTTGGTCGTGATAGCCGAGGCTTGATTATCAGAATTCATCGTTACCCGAAGTTCCTTATTGGCTTTAGCATATTCAAAAAGGGCTTTAAATCGGAAGATATTTGTATTGTCAGTTTTATTTGGAACCATTTCAACAAATTCTAGATCTTTGAAAAGACCATATTTTAGGTTGTATTTCACACAGATTTGCTTGATGTTTTCTGGTGTAGATTTGGCAATTACTTTGGCTGTAGCTTCACTTTGTGTAAAAGGCTTAAATTTTACATTGTTGCAGGTTGTCAAGATCCTTTTTCCCAACTCATAAGCTTTGGCTTTTTGAGCTTCTTGCTCTGGACTCATTTCTGTTGTCCCAACACTTTTTCCTATTGATTTTCCATTTACTGTTTTGGTTTTGCAGCCGATCAACAAGAAAAGACAGCCTACTATAATTACGTTCTTCATAATATTATAAGTTTCTATAAGAACGTAAGTTAGTGAATTAAAGTATAGTTTTCTGATTATTAGGGACTAATCCCGCTTTTCGCTGCAAACGAAGTTCACTGAACTCCAATGAAAATAATAGCGTAGTGAAGTAATCGGGGGCAGGCAAGAACAGAACGATTTGAGATTTAAAATTATTTAAGAATTTAATTCTGAGATGAAATGAGTTTTGTCTTAATTCTTATTATGGGATATTGGAGTAAATCAATGTTGGTTTTCCATTAACGCAATCAACTCCAGTTGGAGGTAATATTATTTCACAAGTAGACATGATTCCCCATTTTTTGTTAAATGCTGCTTGTGCATTGGTGTAATTCTCTACTTTTTTTAAAAATTCAGGCACATTAATTTTTAAAGAATACGGAATGTATCCAGTTGAACCTCCACATGCTTTTGAACCAATGGCTGTAAAAGACCATTCGGCAGGGTTAACGCAAGGGCTATTATTGACCATAGAAATCGAAATAATTTCTTCATACATTTTGGTCAGATTTCGCATTTCCGTTTGCTGCGAAGAAGAGTCATCGTTATTGCAACTGAAGAATAGTATGCTAAAAGCGATAAATAAAAACTTTATATTTTTCATAGGTGATTGTAGTTAGTAAAAGGTCATTTATATGAAACTAATTTGTTAGTGATATCAATGTTTTTTTCTCTTTCTTTTGAATATAAACTCTCTTATTGTATTCTATTGAAGCACCAGGTTTTGAGTTTTCTTCCAGAATTAAAGTTCCATTATAATACAACTTTTCTATATAGGCATAAATTCCATTACCACCGTTCATAGCTTCTCTTTTGAATTTAAATTTCACTTCCAATGTATCCGTATCTTTTTCTGAAATTCTAACAAAAATTTTATTGTTTTGATAGCCTTGTTTTCCTGTTATAACAGTATTCCAATAGTACTTTTTTATTTCCGAGTTGTATTCAATTACACCTCCTGCATAGATATATCTCAATGAATTAGTTATAAGAGGCAAAATAGGAGGAATGTATCATTCTTCATAAGTGATCGGTAAAATTGTATTATTGTTTAAGTCCAATAAGTCAGTTTTAGTGTCACTACTGTAATAAAGTTGTAATTGATTTGCTCGAGCAAAAGGTTCACCAGTTTGAGGAATTTCATCTTCATTAGAACTACAGCTAGTTAAAGCGATGATAAAAAAAGCAATAAGAAGTATTGTGTTTTTCATAATTGTTTGTTTTGTAAATAGATGGCTATTTTAATGAAAGGTTGCGTCTATTTTAAAAATAATAATAATTTAAGTAGTGCTATTGAAATTTTGCCCCATCACTCAGTAACAACGATAGCGATTTAAGGCTTTCTGTTCGATCGGCTATTAATTTTAGAATGCTTATAAACGGAATAAATAGTATCATTCCAGCAGCTCCCCAAAGTATTCCACCAGCAATGACCATAACCAACATAGCAAGTGTGTTTATCTTCAAGCGGCTTCCTACCGCATAAGGAAATATGATGTAAGCTTCCAGCACTTGTACCAATGAGAAGACTGCAATCACTCCCAATGGATACCAGATGGAATTAAACGTAATCCAAGCAACTGTAATTGGCAATAGTGACGAAACCATAATGCCAACATAAGGAATAAAAGTAAGAATGGAAGCGGTAAACCCAAAAAGAAAGGGATAAGGAATACCAATAATAGCAAGTCCGATGCTATTCAAAAGGCCAACTATCATATAAACAACAAGCATTCCTTTTATGAACTTGTAATATTCATGAATCGTTTCAACAATAATCTCGTGGATGATTTCTTTTTTGTCCAAAGGGAAAATATGGTACAATGCCTGAACCAATAATTGGCGATAAAATAATATCAGTGCCGAAAAAATGGGAACGATTAAGAGATAAAATAGTGATTCAGTGAACGAATACAGTGTGTCTTTGAGGAAAGTAAATATTTGAGAACTTGAGTTGTTTAGTGCATTTTTTATATAGTTCAACTGTTTTTCTTCGTTTACTCCAAATTGATTATTTAAAAATAAACTTAGTTGGTTTATCGTTTCTTCTAGTTTTGTTTCCAAAGTTTGCCATTCATTAGAAAATTCTAAAATTTGTGAAACAAGGAGAAAAAGTATGGTTGCAAATAGGAGCGCTACTGCAATTAATGAAAGCCCAATCGCTATATTAAAATTTACACCTTTTTGTTCCATCCATTTACAGACAGGATAGAGTATAAAACTAATAAGCATTGCAAAACTCAATGGGATGAATAACGATCTTCCAAAATACAAAATCACTATTACAATAAATAAGTACTGAAAAATTTCAAGGGGAGTCGCCTTTTTGGATGGATATATTGGAATTTTTACCATTTGATTTTTGTTTTTAACTGTTGAGGTTAAATTAATCGCTTAGTAGTTGTTTAAATAACTGACATACAAGATACAAAAAAATATGGAGACAATTTTGTTTGGAGGCAATCATTATTAAATTTTAGTTAAATAAATCAGTTCCTAAAGTAAGTTTTTTACTAATTGGCTAAATTTGAGTAAACTAAAAAAAGATAGTTATGAAAAGAAATGCAACCGCAGTTTGGAATGGTTCACTAAAAGAAGGAGCCGGTAAATTAACGACACAAAGTAAAACTTTAGACAATACTCAATATTCATTCAAATCCCGATTTGAAGAAGGAGTAGGTACCAATCCCGAAGAATTGGTTGCTGCTGCACACGCGGGATGTTTTACCATGCAGCTTACTGCTTTTATCGGTGAAACGAGTGCAGTAATTGAAAGTATAGAAACGAAATGCGATATCAATTTGGTAGAAGGAACAATTATTGGTTCTCACTTAACAGTGAATGCTAAAATAAGTGGTATTTCAAATGAAACGTTCCAGGAATTAGTTACAAAAGCAGAGAAAAATTGTCCAATTTCAAAATTATTCACAGCCGAAATTACAACAACAGCAACACTACTGTAATCATAATGAAAATAAAAGAGAAAAGGTTCGGTTTGCTAACAAGTCGAACCTTTTCTCTTTTAACCTACTATTCTTTCTTCTTAATCAATTCGTAGTTGACAATGGATAAAAAGTAAAAAAAGCTATCTGCTGTTATTTTTCCTAAAATAATTCCAACAAAATAATTTCCTGTCAGGATTGGCATCCAATACATGCAAAATGGACGAATAAAAAAGAAATCCAAAGCCGCAGGATAGCCAAATTCTAGAAATAAATTACGAATTAAGTATAAGATACCCTTTAGAGTCGTTTTTCCATGCTGAAGTTGATGTCTTTTGTAAGATCGGTATATCATAACACCATAAAATGCAAAATATTCGGCAAATGTTATTAGATACGCTGTAACCAATCCACTAAAAATTCTACTAAATTGTGATGCAATCAAAGCGGCGCTAGTAGCTGCCAGTTCCGAATATTTGTAGCGATCGAACCACTCTTTGAAATTTGCTTTATTGAACATTTATTTGTGTTTTTTTAGAGAATTAGAATTAAGGCTTTAGTTTTTAAACCTTTCTAATAAATAATTTTTTATTGGCTAATGCCAATAAAGTAATGATAAGAATAATGAAATAAATAGTTGTCAATACACTCTTTATAACCGTAAAAGTACTTGTAATTTGAACTTGAAATTCACTAATATCGGGATAATCTTTTAGCATAGTTATGATTCCAATATTTTCTCCATAATCGAATAAGCCTGAAAATAAAGGCAGCAAACACAAATAGAATAATTTTCCATCTAGTTTTCCTAATTGGTTTATAAAATAAGCTAGGACCAAACACGAACTAACTCCAAAAAGGAAAGGATATATCAAATCTAATGGAAGCTGATGGTATAAATACAAATCTCTTCCGGCTGTTCCCAAAGTGTTAAATAGAGTTTTGACATATTGAACATCATAACCAGTTGGCATCATATCCAAAATTTTCATTCCATCAGAATAGTGCATCACTTCTGGTATGGTAACACTAAGCATAAGGGCATAGACTATGTTGCAAAGTATAAATAAAGACAATACGGTCTTACCATTTATATTTCTTTTGATAAATTCTCTCATCTTCTAAATTAATGAATTACCAAAGCTGATGCACTTGCGGTTTTATATATTGCTCATAAATGGCGTTCATTGCAGTGATTTTTTCTGGAGTTAGTTTTGGTAAATCATACAAGGAAAGATTGGATAAAACATGACTTTGCTTTGATGCGCCTGGAATAATACAGCTAATTTCGTTAAAACTCAGAATCCATTGCAGCGCAATAGGAGCCAAATTTGTTGCTTCAGGAAATAGTGATTTTAATTCTTCAACTGCTTTTAATCCCAACTCATAATTAATTCCGGAGAACGTTTCTCCTTTGTCAAAAGCAGCACCTTCACGATTAAAATTTCTATGATCCTGTTCTCCAAAAGTAGTTTTAGCATCGAATTTACCGGTCAATAATCCGCTGGCCAATGGTACTCTGGCAATAATTCCTATATCATTTTTTTGAGCTTCTTTAAAAAATAATTCGGATGGGCGTTGACGAAAAAGATTGAATATGATTTGAACGGTAGTCACATTTGAATATTCAATAGCTTTTAAACCTTCCTCCACTTTTTCTACACTAACACCCAAATTCAAAATCTTGCCTTGATCTTTTAAACGGTCAAACAATTCAAAAATTTCGGGACGATAAAATACTTGGTTGGGAGGACAATGTAGCTGAATAAGATCAAGTGTTTCCAATCCCATTCTTTTCAAACTGTCTTCTACAAATTTTTGAAGAACTTTGGGCTGATATCCTTCATTTATATGTGGATTGATGTGTCTACCACATTTTGTCGCTACATAAATACGTTCGGAACGGG